>NZ_JASCAN010000016.1:0-98701 GCF_029967775.1 Enterobacter sp. V89_11
CCAGAGGGACTCTGGACGTTTTCATGTCAGTTTTACTAGAAACTCAACGTCCTCTCATCGCTCTAAGCGGACCTTCCCACAACCCGCAACACTGCCCGTAAAACACAATGCCCCTGATCCCTCCGCATCACACTACACTTATCCCTTAAAGCCAAACCTGACACAGGGAGTCATGTATGTCTGCGGAGAATTTATCCCAAATGGGTGCGGCAAAAGTGCAGCGTTTGGTGGATCAATATGGTCAGCAAGTCATAGAAAAATGCCCTGTTAGCCCTGTGGAATACGCTTTCTACGAGCATGCGGCGGAAGAGCTCAACAGCAGGGGAATCAAAATCCCGACGCTGTTGCCTGCCGATCCACATCTACGCCGGTTAAGGCTGGAATATATCCCTGGAAAAGTGTCTCAGGATGAGGTGTCGGGGGATGACATATTGAAATGCCTTTCTCATCTTCATCGCACTCCACCGGACCCAACCTGGGTGTATCACCCTCATTCCTGGCCCGAGAAAGCGCTTGAAAAATCATTGGCGCTTTTGAGATTACCGGACCGCGCGGCCCACCAGATGCGCTGTTTTCAGCAAGCGGGCAGCGTTTTGTTTCGGCAGAAATGTTTAATCTCAGGGGATACCAATGCCGGTAACTGGGGGAGAAGAGAAAACGGAGAGTGGGTTCTCTTTGACTGGGAAAGGTTTGGCACGGGCAGTCCGGCTATCGACCTCGCCCCGCTGGTAAAGGGGATGGGCTCCAGGCAAAGCATTTTACAGCTTGCGGAGCGTTACAGCGTGCATTATCTGCATATGCCTGCCCGACAGCTAGCGACGGAAATAACCCTTGCTAAAGCATGGATTGTGTCAGAGGTGGTGTCCCTGCTCTATGACCGAAATAAAACAGATTTTGAGCTGTACCTGAACTGGTACAGAGAAACGCTTCCCGGCTGGCTGGACGAGGCTATCTCAGTACTTTAACATTTCGTCTGCATGGGATTTTTATATTATTAAGGCCGAAATACTGGCTTACAGACCAGCTGAATTTCGGCCCTTACGCACTGGCCTTAGTGCGCCGTGATATACGGCTCTTTCACGAACTCCGCCAGCAGCCAGACCATATCATGTAGCAGACCGGTCAGCTCTTTTGCCACGTTTGCAGGCAATGTTCCTCCCATTACCGCCTGCGTTAACGCCAGCGCATAGTCCACCTGGAGCGACGTATCCTGCCAGCAGTCCGGAACGCAGGAGACAATCTTCTCTCCTGCAATCAGCTGTTCGACCAGATAAGGCGGGAGGGCAGAATCACAACGCGCGCGAAGGCGTTTAAGGACTGCCAGCAAACGCGTGCACAGTGTTGCATGGGTGACCGCATCGTCGGTTTCTACCAGCACGCTTACATACGCGGTGCAGGCATCGGCCAGTTCGAAGAGATCTGCAGATTCAGGCAGTTGTAGATGAATCAGATGGTGTATAGCGCTTTCTTCAGAGAGCGCGTAAGACAGGGAAGGGACAGTTGTCATGTGATTTTCCATTTTAAAAAAACTCCAGACCATCCAATAAGTTCCTACGCTCATGGGTGGTAGCGCTGACGGAGGTAGGAATACCGCACACGACAAAAACGGCCAACCTTTCGGTTGCTCCGCCAGCGCGACCGTAGTGTAACGGGATGAGCGCTGCCGCGACAAAATAATTGTCGTATCGTGATATGCGGGTTCCTACGCCCGGTTGCGGATGTGCCGCAACGCAGGCACTTTACGGCCGGGAGGAGAGTAAGAAAAGCAGTAACCCTGAATTACACAGGGTTACTTGCAGGTTTGCGAGGCGGCTTCCAGAAAGGCCTTAGCGGGCGCAAGCAACGCCGCGCCATTACCCTTCACTCAGCATCGCCAGAAACCGTTTCACCGTCCGCGAACGTTCAAAACGCCGCCAGCACAGCGCGATATCGGTATAAAGCTCCGGTGATGTCAGCGCATGGTAGGTCACATTGGGGGGTGAAATGGCGGCCATCGACTTCGGCACCAGGGCGAACCCGCCGCCAGCGGACACCATGCTCAGGGAAGAGGAAAGTTGCGAAGACTGCAGCGTGTGCTGCACGTCAATTCCGGCCCGCTCGCAGCAGCCGTAAACGCGATCGTACAGCCCTGGCGCGACCTCCTGCGGGAACAAAACGACCGGCGTATCCCGAAGTTGCTCCAGCGCCAGCGATCCACACTTCGCCAGTGGATGGTCGCGATGCAGCGCCACAACCATTGGCTCACGGTCGAGAATTTTTAGCTCAAACGCTTTGCTGCTCTCACACGGCAGACGCACAAACGCGATATCCAGCTCACCCTCCGCCAGCATCGCCGTCAGCGAAGACATATTGGCTTCTACCTGGTGCACTCTCACCGCCATGTTCTGCAGCTGATACTGGCGAATAAGGGTGAAAATTTTGGGGTGAAAGGCGTCTGAACTGGTGATCCCAATCGACAGACTGCCGTTCAGCCCGCGGGCAATGCCCCGGGCTTTCTCCAGCGCGGCGTCGCTCAGCGCCAGGATCTTACAGGCGTCCTCATAGAAGGCTTCTCCCGCTTCAGTCAGCTCCACGCCTCGCGTCAGGCGTCTGAATAACGGCGTGCCCACTTCTTCCTCGAGCCGTTTAATCTGCTGACTCAGAGGAGGCTGTGAAATACCCAGCGCTTTGGCCGCTTTGGTGAAGTGTCGCTCACGTGCAACGGCGACAAAATACCGCAGATAACGAAGTTCCATATCAAAAACGTCTCAAACCAGCATGGATTCTATATTGGAACTCTATGCTGAATCGGGTCAACATTTATTTAACCTTTCTAAATAAAGTTGAAGAGGACGAGCATGATGGTGCATTCATCTGCATGCGACTGTGAGGCCAGTTTGTGCGAGACCCTGCGTGGGTTTTCTGCCCAGCATCCTGACAGCGTGATCTATCAGACATCGCTAATGAGCGCCCTGTTAAGCGGCGTGTACGAGGGGGATACCACTATCGCCGATCTGCTTGCGCACGGCGATTTTGGTCTGGGTACGTTCAACGAGCTGGATGGCGAAATGATTGCCTTCAGCAGCCAGGTGTATCAACTGCGCGCCGACGGGAGTGCCCGTGCCGCGAAGCCGGAGCAAAAAACACCGTTTGCGGTGATGACCTGGTTCCAGCCGCAGTATCGCAAAACCTTCGATGCGCCGGTCAGCCGTCAGCAGATCCACGACGTGATCGACCAGCAAATCCCCTCCGATAACCTGTTCTGTGCGTTACGCATCGACGGTAATTTCCGCCATGCCCACACCCGTACCGTTCCGCGTCAGAAGCCGCCATACCGTGCGATGACCGACGTGCTGGACGACCAGCCGGTGTTCCGCTTTAACCAGCGAGAAGGGGTACTGGTCGGGTTCCGCACGCCGCAGCATATGCAGGGCATTAACGTCGCGGGATATCACGAACATTTTATCACCGACGATCGTCAGGGCGGCGGGCATCTGCTCGACTACCAGCTTGAGAGCGGCGTGCTGACCTTCGGTGAAATTCACAAACTGATGATCGACCTGCCTGCCGACAGCGCATTTTTACAGGCCAACCTTCACCCCAGCAACCTTGATGCTGCAATCCGTTCCGTCGAAAACTAACAGGAGAACCACCGTGAACAGTGATAAACAGGCACGTCAGTGGGCGCATGGCGCCGATATGGTCGTAGGCCAGCTGGAAGCGCAGGGCGTGAAGCAGGTTTTCGGTATTCCGGGTGCAAAAATCGACAAAGTGTTTGATTCCTTGCTCGATTCCTCCATCGAAATCATTCCCGTGCGCCACGAAGCGAACGCGGCGTTTATGGCCGCAGCGGTAGGGCGCCTCACCGGCAAGGCCGGGGTCGCGCTAGTCACCTCCGGACCGGGCTGCTCAAACCTGATCACCGGGATTGCCACCGCCAACAGTGAGGGCGATCCGGTGGTCGCGCTGGGCGGTGCCGTGAAGCGGGCAGATAAAGCGAAGCTGGTGCATCAGAGCATGGACACGGTCGCCATGTTCAGCCCGGTGACGAAATACGCCGTAGAGGTGAGTTCACCGGATGCGATTGCCGAAGTGGTCTCGAACGCGTTTCGCGCCGCCGAGCACGGCAGGCCTGGGGGCGCGTTCGTCAGCCTGCCGCAGGATATTGTCGACCAGCCCGCCACGGGCGCGATTTTGCCGGGCAGCAGTACTGCCAAAATGGGGCCAGCACCGGAGTCCGCCATTAACGACGTGGCGAAGCTTATCGAAAAAGCCAAAAATCCGGTCATTTTACTGGGGCTGATGGCCAGCCAGCCTGCCAACAGCGCCGCGCTGCGTAAGCTGCTGGAGAAAAGCCGCATCCCGGTCACCAGTACCTATCAGGCGGCCGGGGCGGTGAATCAGGAACATTTCACCCGCTTTGCCGGACGTGTCGGCCTCTTTAACAACCAGGCAGGCGACAGATTGCTGCATCTGGCGGATCTGATTATCTGCATCGGTTACAGCCCGGTGGAATACGAACCGTCCATGTGGAACAGCGGCGACGCCACGCTGGTGCATATCGATGTGCTGCCCGCTTATGAAGAACGCAATTATGTGCCTGACCTCGAGCTGGTGGGGGACATCGCCGAAACGCTGAACCTGCTCGCGAGCCGGATCGCCCACAAACTGGAGCTCAGCGCACGTGCGTCAGAAATCCTGGTCGATCGTCAGCATCAACGGGATCTGCTCGATCGCCGTGGCGCCTCGCTTAATCAGTTTGCCCTGCATCCGCTGCGCATCGTGCGGGCCATGCAGGACATCGTCAATAACGACGTTACGCTTACCGTTGATATGGGGAGCTTCCACATCTGGATCGCCCGCTATCTCTATAGCTTCCGCGCACGTCAGGTCATGATCTCTAACGGTCAGCAGACCATGGGCGTTGCACTGCCGTGGGCGATTGGTGCGTGGCTGGTCAATCCTGGCCGCAAGGTGGTCTCGGTGTCCGGTGACGGCGGCTTCCTGCAGTCGAGCATGGAGCTGGAAACCGCCGTGCGTCTTAACGCCAATGTGCTGCACATCATCTGGGTAGACAACGCCTACAACATGGTTGCGATCCAGGAAGAGAAAAAATACCAGCGCCTTTCCGGCGTAGAGTTCGGCCCGGTCGATTTCAAAGTCTATGCCGATGCCTTTGGGGCGAAAGGCTTTGCCGTCGAGAGCGCGGATGCGCTGGAGCCTACGCTGCGTGCTGCAATGGATGTCGATGGCCCGGCCGTGGTCGCCATTCCCGTCGACTATAGCGATAACCCGCTGCTGATGGGCCAGCTCCATCTCAGCCAGATTTTGTGAATCAATATAAGGACAGAGAAATGCAAAAAGTTGCTCTCGTAACAGGCTCAGGCCAGGGGATTGGTAAAGCGATTGCGCTTCGCCTGGTGAAAGACGGTTTTGCCGTCGCCATCGCGGATTACAACGAAGAGACAGCAAAAGCCGTTGCCGATGAGATCGTCCGCAATGGGGGGAAGGCCGTCGCCGTGAAGGTGGATGTCTCCAGCCGCGAGCAGGTGTTTGCAGCGGTGGAAAAAGCCCGCACCGCGCTGGGCGGTTTCAACGTGATCGTCAACAATGCCGGGGTCGCGCCTTCCACGCCAATTGAGTCGATCACCCCGGAAATTGTCGACAAAGTTTACAACATCAACGTCAAAGGGGTTATCTGGGGTATCCAGGCCGCCATTGACGCCTTCCGTAAAGAAGGGCACGGCGGCAAGATCATCAACGCCTGTTCACAGGCAGGCCATACCGGGAACCCTGAACTGGCGGTCTACAGTTCCAGTAAGTTTGCGGTACGCGGGTTAACCCAGACGGCGGCACGTGATCTTGCGCCATTAGGGATCACCGTTAACGCTTACTGCCCGGGCATCGTCAAAACGCCGATGTGGGCGGAAATTGACCGCCAGGTCTCCGAAGCGGCGGGTAAACCGCTCGGCTACGGCACTGAAACGTTTGCCAAACGCATTACGCTTGGCAGATTGTCCGAACCCGAAGATGTGGCCGCCTGTGTCTCTTATCTCGCCGGGCCAGATTCCGACTACATGACCGGTCAGTCCCTGTTGATTGACGGTGGTATGGTGTTCAACTAAATACTAATAAGCTCTGACATGAGTTTTCCCCTGCCCCCGTGCAGGGGCTTTTTTTTGTCTCCTCAGCCATTGTGGATTACACTGCGCGCTGCAAAACTTTAGTCTTAGAGATCTGACAGGCGGTAACAGCGATGAACGGTACAATCACAACGTGGTTTAAAGATAAAGGCTTTGGATTTATCAAAGATGAAAACGGTGACAACCGCTATTTTCATGTGATTAAGGTCGCCAACCCTGATCTGATTAAGAAAGACGCAGCGGTGACCTTCGAGCCCACAACCAACAACAAAGGCCTTTCCGCCTATGCGGTGAAGGTGATCCCGGAAAGCAAACACCTCTATATCGCAGGCGAGCGCGTGAAGCTCACCTCGATCAAATCGTTTGTGGTGTTCAGCGAAGAAGAGCCAGCAGATACCGGCATCGATAAAGAGAACGCGGTACTGTCCGTGGGGCTGCTGATGAACAACATCAAACCCAAGTCTGACAAAAAACCGGGTGAAATGCGCACGGTGAAGAAGCTGGCTATCACCACCTTCCAGAATACGACGATGATCTTCACGGAAGATGAGATCGACATCGACGCTACGGTGAAGCTGCTGAAATAATGCTTTGCCGGGTAGGACGACGTCTTACCCGGCGTACCGCTGTCATCCTGGCGTGCAAACGCCACTTCCCCCGTTTTCCCGAGCAGGCGATACGCCGCGTCTCTTTTCGTCCGCTTTTTAACCTGCTATAACAAAACCCTTATCCTTCCGGGAGTCAACGCCGTGCCCGAGCTTAATCAACATGGTCAAACTGTTAACGATATCGTCCCCGACTGGAAATGCGCCCGTGCGTTAACCCGCACTCCGCTCGTCGGTCAGTATTGTCGTCTTGAGCCGCTGGATGCCGAACGCCACGCGGCAGATTTGTATGAGGCCTATGCGCTGGGGGACGACAGCGACTGGACGTGGCTTGTCAGCACCCAGCCCGTGAGCGTTGAAGACACCGCAGAATGGGTCCTTGGCAAAGTACTGGATGATGAGCTGGTGCCGTACGCCGTCATCGATTTACGTACCGGGCAAGCGGTGGGGCTGGTGAGCTATATGGCAATAGAGCGCATGCAAGGGTCGGTGGAGATCGGCCACGTCACCTGGTCACGCAAGATGAAAGGCTCCCGCCTCGGCACGGAAACCGTATGGCTGCTGCTCAGGAATGCATTCGAGCATGGCTATCGTCGGCTGGAGTGGAAGTGCGATTCAATGAACACTGCCTCGCGTAATGCGGCGGAAAGGCTGGGGTTTGTCTGGGAAGGCCGGCTGCGTCAGAAGCTGGTGCGCAAAGGGCGCAACCGCGACAGCGATATGCTGTCAATCATTGATGGCGAATGGCCACAGCGGGATGCCGAACTCCGCGCCTGGCTGGCTGAAGTGAATTTTGACGGGGAAGGGCGGCAGCGTAAAAAGCTGGAGGCGTTTCGTCTGTAAAATATGCCCCTCACCCGTTGGGAGAGGGGCTGCTTAGCAAACTGCGTTACAGGCGAACCGGTGCACCGTTGGCGACATGATATGCCGCGGTACTCTTCGCCAGCGGCTCGCGTCCGCGAATGGCATCGGCAATTTTCTCGCCAATCATGATGGTGGTGGCGTTCAGGTTGCCGGTGATGATCTGCGGCATAATGGACGCATCCACCACGCGTAATCCTTCCAGCCCATGAACGCGACCCTCGCCGTCGACCACGGCCATTTCGTCATACCCCATCTTACAGGTGCCGCACGGGTGGAAGGCGGTTTCAGCGTGGTTACGCACAAACTCGTCCAGCTGTTCGTCGGTCTGGCACTCAATGCCCGGGCTGATTTCCCGTCCACGGTATTTATCCAGCGCCGGCTGGTGCATGATCTCACGGGTGATGCGGATCGCATCGCGAAACTCCTGCCAGTCCTGTTCGTGGGACATATAGTTGAACAGGATCGCCGGATGCTGATGCGGATCGCGTGATTTAATCCGTACATGCCCGCGGCTTGGTGAGCGCATGGAGCCAACGTGGCACTGGAAACCGTGCTCTTTGACCGCGTTCGACCCGTTGTAGTTAATGGCGACCGGCAGGAAGTGGTACTGAATATTCGGCCATTCAAACTCCTCGCGGCTGCGGATAAACCCGCCCGCTTCAAAGTGGTTGCTCGCTCCCACGCCGGTGCCGCCAAACAGCCACTCCGCGCCAATTTTCGGCTGGTTCCACCACTGCAGGGCAGGGTAGAGAGAAACCGGCTCTTTGCACTCGTACTGCAGGTACATCTCTAAGTGATCCTGCAGGTTTTCACCCACACCCGGGAGGTCATGTACCAGCGGGATGTCAAACTGCTTCAGCAGTTCCGCGTTACCCACGCCGGAGCGCTGCAGGATCTGCGGAGAGGCAATCGCCCCGGCGCACAGCAGCACCTCTTTGCTGGCCGTCGCTTTTGACGGAATCGTGCTCTCGCCTTCCAGCCACTCGACGCCTGCCGCACGTTTGCCGTCAAAAATAATGTGATCGGTCATGGCATGGGTGCGAATGGTCAGGTTCGGGCGTGATTTCGCCTGATCCAGATAGCCGCGTGCGGTACTGGCGCGACGGCCCTGCGGCGTCACGGTTCTGTCCATCGGACCGAAGCCTTCCTGCTGATAGCCGTTAAGGTCGTCAGTACGCGGGTAGCCCGCCTGCACACCGGCTTCTACCATCGCTTCAAACAGCGGGTTTACGCCGGGTTTAGAGGTGGTCACGCTCACCGGGCCGTCGCCGCCGTGGTAGTCGTTTGGCCCCACGTCACGGGTCTCTGCCTTACGGTAGTAGGGCAGGCAGTTGAGATAGCTCCAGTGTTCCAGACCCGGCTCAGTTGCCCAGTTGTCCAGATCCATCGCGTTACCGCGGATGTAGCACATACCGTTGATCAGGGATGAGCCGCCCAGCCCTTTGCCGCGACCGCACTCCATACGGCGGTTGTTCATGTGCGGCTCGGGCTCGGTTTCATACGCCCAGTTGTAACGCTTGCCCTGCAAGGGAAACGCCAGCGCGGCAGGCATCTGGGTGCGGAAGTCAAAACGGTAATCCGGGCCGCCCGCTTCAAGCAGCAGAACGGTGGTATTGGGATCTTCCGTCAGTCGTGTTGCCAGTACGTTGCCGGCAGAGCCGGCACCAATAATGATGTAGTCAAATTGCAAAAAAAACCTCCCGGTTAAAATATGGACTGGAATTTACCCATCTCAACCTGGATGGACTTCACCTGGGTATAACTCTGGAGCGTCATTACGCCGTTCTCGCGGCCAATGCCGGAGTGTTTGTAGCCACCAACCGGCATCTCTGCCGCGGATTCACCCCAGGTGTTGATCCAGCAGATACCCGCTTCAAGCTGGTGGATCGCGCTGTGTGCGCGGTTCAGGTCGGCAGTCACGATGCCCGCCGCCAGACCGTAATCGGTGTCGTTGGCGCGACGAATCACCTCTTCGTCGGTTTCGTACGTGAGGATGGACATCACCGGCCCGAAGATCTCTTCGCGCACGATGGTCATCTCATCGGTGCAGTCGGTGAACACGGTGGGAGCCACCCACGCGCCGTTGTCAAAGCCTTCGCCTTTCAGCACGTCGCCACCGCACAGTACACGCGCGCCTTCTTCTTTGCCTTTGGCGATATAGCGCAGCACGTTTTCGCGGTGCGGGAAGCTCACCAGTGGGCCAAAGTTGGTGCGTTCATCGAACAGATCGCCCGCGCGAATACGTGCCACGCGCTCAACAATTTTCTGCTCAAACGCGGCTTTGAATTTCGCCGGCACGAACACGCGGGTGCCGTTGGTGCATACCTGGCCGGAACTGAAGAAGTTGGCCATCATGGCGATGTCCGCCGCGAGATCCAGGTCGGCATCGTCGAAAATAACCAGCGGGGATTTCCCGCCCAACTCCATCGTCACCTCTTTCAGGGACGAGGCCGCCGAATTGGCCATCACTTTTTTGCCGCTGGCAACGCCGCCGGTGAAGGAGACTTTGGCGATGCCCGGGTGCTCGGTCAGGAACTGGCCGGTTTCTGCGCCCACGCCCGGCAGAACGTTGAACACGCCGTCCGGCAGACCCGCTTCGGTGTAGATCTCGGCAAGCTTCAGAGCGGTGAGGGGCGTCACTTCGCTCGGCTTGAAGATCATCGCGTTACCTGCGGCCAGCGCTGGCGCGGATTTCCACAGGGCGATCTGGATCGGGTAGTTCCATGCGCCAATGCCCGCGACCACGCCCAGCGGTTCACGACGGGTATAGACAAATGAGGTATCGCGCAGGGGGATCTGGCTGCCTTCCAGCGCCGGGATCAGCCCTGCGTAGTACTCCAGCACGTCCGCGCCGGTGACGATATCAACGGTGCTGGTTTCTGAGTACGCTTTGCCGGTGTCGAGGGTTTCCAGCTTCGCCAGCTCGTCGTTACGCTCACGAAGAATGTCTACCGCACGGCGCAGAATGCGCGAGCGCTCCATGGCGGTCATTGCCGCCCAGATTTTTTGCCCGCGCTGCGCGCTTTCTACGGCGCGATCGACATCCTCGCGCCCGGCGGCCTGAACGATCGCCAGGACTTCACCGTTGGCCGGGTTGATGGTCTCGAAGGTGCGACCGCTGGTGGCCGATGTATAACCACCATTGATATAAAGCTGCTGTTCTGCCATTCGGGACATAAATTCTCCTCGGTTAATCGGTCGGTAAATGCTGGCTAATAAAGTGGCTGGTGAGCGACTGGGCCAGGGTTTTATCCAGCGGTTTGCCACTCAGCGCGGCGCGCAGCCACAGCCCGTCAATCAGCGCCGCGAGCCCGTAACCCGCCTCCTGCGCCTGTTCGCGCGGCAGCTCGCGGCGGAACTCATACACCAGGTTCGACAGCAGACGGCGGCTGCTCACCTGCTGCAGACGGTAGAGCATTGGCTGATGCATGCTGCTCGCCCAGAAGGCCAGCCAGGCTTTCATTGCCGCGCCGCTGATCTGGGTTTCATCAAAATTGCCGCCGACAATCGCCTGCAGACGCTGCTCAGCGCTGCCGTGCGGTAAGGCATGCAAACGGTTCAATACCGCGTCGCGCAGCTGGCCGGTGATGTCGCGCATGGTCGCTTCCAGCAGGCCATTTTTGTCCTTGAAATAGTGACTGATGATGCCCGTGGAAACGCCCGCCCGACGGGCGATCTGCGCGATGGTCGCGTCATGCATTCCCACTTCATTTATTGCTTCCAGCGTGGCGTCGATCAGTTGCCTGCGCCGGATTGGCTGCATCCCCACTTTGGGCATTTTTGCCACTCCATTCATCAGCGTTGGTTAACCATTAAAGCGGTTTTTGATTGGACGTTCAATATAAAATGTGTCTTAATTGTTGCGGTTTTGGATTTCAATAGTTACAAAAACAGTGGGGGTACTGGATGACAGATCTTTCGCAAGACAGAGAAAAGGACAAAATCAATCCGGTTGTTTTTTATACATCCGCAGGACTGATTTTGTTGTTTTCCCTGATGACGATCTTCTTTAGCGATTTTTCTGCCGAGTGGATTGGGCGCACCCTTAACTGGGTGTCGAAGACCTTCGGCTGGTACTACTTGCTGGCGGCGACGCTCTATATCGTCTTCGTCGTCTGCATCGCCTGCTCGCGCTTTGGCTCGGTAAAGCTCGGGCCGGAACAGTCAAAACCCGAGTTCAGCCTGCTGAGCTGGGCCGCGATGCTGTTTGCCGCGGGCATTGGTATTGACCTGATGTTCTTCTCTGTGGCGGAACCGGTCACGCAATATATGCAGCCACCGGAAGGGGCGGGGCAGACGATGGAGGCCGCGCGACAGGCGATGGTCTGGACATTGTTCCACTACGGCTTAACCGGCTGGTCGATGTATGCCCTGATGGGGATGGCGCTCGGATACTTTAGCTATCGTTATAATTTACCCCTCACGATCCGCTCCGCGCTCTATCCGATTTTCGGTAAAAAAATTAACGGACCGATTGGACACACCGTGGATATCGCGGCGGTGATTGGTACCATCTTTGGGATCGCCACCACGCTCGGTATCGGCGTGGTGCAGCTCAACTACGGTCTGAGCGTGCTGTTTGATATCCCGGATTCCATGGCGGCCAAAGCGGCGCTGATCGCGCTGTCGGTGATTATCGCCACCATTTCGGTTACCTCCGGCGTGGACAAGGGCATTCGCGTGCTTTCTGAGCTGAACGTCGCGCTGGCGCTGGGGTTGATCCTGTTCATGCTGTTTATGGGCGATACGTCATTCCTGCTCAATGCGTTAGTGCTGAACGTGGGTGATTACGTGAACCGCTTTATGGGTATGACGTTGAACAGCTTCGCCTTCGATCGCCCGGTCGAGTGGATGAACAACTGGACGCTGTTCTTCTGGGCGTGGTGGGTCGCGTGGTCGCCGTTTGTTGGCCTGTTCCTGGCGCGTATTTCGCGTGGACGTACCATTCGTCAGTTTGTGATGGGCACGCTGATTATCCCGTTCACCTTTACGCTGCTGTGGCTGTCGGTGTTCGGCAACAGCGCGCTGCACGAGATCATTCACGGCAATGCGACGTTTGCGCAGGAAGCGATGGTGCATCCGGAGCGGGGGTTCTACAGCCTGCTGGCGCAGTATCCGGCGTTTACCTTTAGCGCCTCTGTTGCGACCATTACCGGCCTGCTGTTTTACGTCACCTCGGCGGATTCCGGCGCGCTGGTGCTGGGGAACTTTACCTCGAAGCTCAAGGACATTAACAGCGATGCTCCTAACTGGCTGCGCATCTTCTGGTCTGTCGCCATTGGCCTGCTGACCCTGGGCATGCTGATGACCAACGGTATTTCTGCCCTGCAGAACACCACGGTGATCATGGGTCTGCCGTTCAGTTTCGTGATCTTCTTCGTGATGGCCGGGTTGTATAAATCTCTCAAGGTGGAAGATTACCGCCGCGTCAGCGCCAGCCGCGATACCGCGCCACGCCCGATGGGTGCGCAGGACAGACTGAGCTGGAAAAAGCGGTTGTCACGCCTGATGAACTATCCGGGCACGCGCTACACCAAACAGATGATGGAAACGGTCTGCTTCCCGGCGATGGAAGAGGTGGCGCAGGAGCTGAAGCTGCGTGGTGCGTATGTTGAACTGAAAAACCTGCCGCCGGATGACGGTGAGACTCTGGGACACCTGGATCTGCTGGTGCATATGGGCGACGAACAAAACTTTGTCTACCAGATTTGGCCACAGCAGTATTCGGTGCCCGGATTTACCTATCGCGCACGCAGTGGGAAATCAACGTATTACCGCCTTGAGACGTTCCTGCTGGAAGGGAGCCAGGGGAATGACCTGATGGATTACAGTAAGGAACAGGTAATTACGGACATACTGGATCAGTATGAGCGGCACCTGAACTTTATTCACCTCCATCGCGAGGCGCCGGGGAATAGCGTGATGTTCCCGGATGTTTGAGCGGGATAACTAAGTGAATAAAGCGGTATCCTGGAGCAGGGTACCGCTTTTTTTAATGGCGTGGCACATTCGTGCTGCGCAATATTAATGATTCTGAAAATGAATACCGGTTTTCCATATAAAGAAACTCACAGTGTCGACTAATTTTGAATCAGCTTCTGCGTAGGTGGCCGCATTGTGTCCTCCTTGACTGTAAGCTAATACCAGCACCGGAACATTCCACGGTTTGTTTATTGTCTGCAATCGGGCTGCGAATTTTGCTGTCTGCCAGGTGGAGACACGTTGGTCATGCAGGCCGACCGTTAACAACACCGGGGGATAGCGTTTACCTGGAACCAGATGCTGATAAGCGTCTATTTTTAACAAATTGAGCATACCTGATTGTGTAAAAGGTGAACCCAACTCTTCAAAATTCATCTCGCCTATTGGAATTTTATCCAGTCGACTGGTATTAAGTATTCCGACGTCTATCGCCACAGCTGAAAATAGTTCTGGGCGAAGCGTCATTGCCATACCAATTATAATCCCCCCCGCGCTCTCACCACTGATCACCAATTTTGACGGTGAGGTGTATTTATTATCAACGAGATATTCAGCGCAACGAATAAAATCATTAATAGAATTTTCTTTCTTATTCGCTCTACCTCCTTCATGCCATGCTGGACCCAGTTCACCTCCTCCTCGAACATGCGCGATTGCGATGGCTCCGCCTTGTTCAAGCCAGAGCAAGCGGGAAATATCAAATTCAGGAAGGGTACTTACTCCATAAGCGCCGTAAGCTGTCAACCAGATGGGGGTGGCACCATTGTGTTCAATTCCTTTATGATGAATTAAAGTTAACGGAACGCGGACGTTATCTGCTGTGAGAACCCATATTTCTTCCGTCACATAGTCTGTAAAGGATTGTTTTACCGGTGATATTAAATTCGTATCTCTGATGCGATTATTGACCGGGTTATACTGGAAAATAGCAGGTTGCGTGAGCCAACTCTGTCGGGTGAAGAGGATATCCTTGCGGTTATTGCTGGCGAATATTGCACTCACATTTTCATCTGCTGGTGCTGGAATGAACTGGTGTTTATTCGGGTCTTCAAAAGGAATACGTACGAATTTATTGGTACCAGAGTCATGGTATGCAATATAAAGTGAATCCCGACTGGTGGTTAGCTGGGTGAGCTCACCATTTGCCCAGCTCATCACATGCTCTCGTTTTGAAGTAGGAGTACTCAGATCGACTCTTGAGATATCGTAACCTGATGATGAATTCATGTTAGCAAAATAAATCCACTTTCCAGAGCAAACAAAGGCAGAAACATTCTCATCAACATCAATGATTTTGGCCCAGTGTAATATTCCGTTGAGTGCGGGATCGTTTTTTGCAGAAAAAAGATAGCCGCCATAACCACTGATTGATTTCGAAAAATAAACGATGAGATATGCAGAGTCGGGGGATGCAAACAAATTAACGTTTTCACATTTCTTCTGTGTCAATTCCGGGAGAGTATGCCAGTCAAAAGTCATAACATCATTTTGGCTCCCTAAATGATGGTAGTAGACTTTTCCGCATGTTTGTCGCCCGGTATCATGAGTTGTATCGTTAAGACTGTAATAAAATGACTGGTTATCCGCTGCCCAGACAACATTAGGATAGCGAACCGCGGAAATTTCATCTTTTAATACGACACCATCCGCAACTCTGATGACATTTATTGCCGTAGTTTCAGTACCATTTTTCGATAATCCAAAAGCCACATAGTGACCGTCTGGAGATGGGCTAAAAAAATTAATCCCATATCCGACGGGAGGGGTAATAACCACTCGTTCAGGTTTTCCCTTTTGTTGCACAAAAAGCCGCAGATAAGGATGTTCAGTTGTCGATCGTAGGTAGAAACGACGATCGCCCGCATCATAGATATCAGATAGAGTTGGTTCTGTGTTAACCAGTATGCTTAGTCTTTTCGCCAGTGCATTTCGCCAGGGGAGGGTGTGTAATATTTTAACCGCCTGGTCTGATTGATGGCTTAGCCAACGAGCTGTCTGTTGTCCGTCGGTTTCCATCCAGCGATAAGGATCTACGTTGTTGTCAACATCAGCGTTTCTCCCATGGGCATGAGTGAAAAAAACGCAGCCAAACAAAATGACTATTATGAATAATGTCGGTTTTATACTCAGTCTTACGCAATTTTTCATTCAGAGTGCAGTCCATGCTGTTCTGTCTGTGGCATTAATCGAATCACACGCTCAACAGATGCGATGGTTGATTGTCTGTGAGCAATGATTATTCGGGTGATGTTTAGCTTTTTGATAGCCTGATTAACATACGTTTCACTCTCTTCGTCCAAGGCACTGGTTGCTTCATCCATAAATAATATCCCGGGTTTACGATAAAGTGCGCGGGCAATAAAGATGCGTTGTTTCTGTCCTCCAGACAACCCCTCACCAAGTTCTCCAACTAATGTATCGTATCCCATGGGCATTTTTACAATAGCACCATGGATAAAGCTTGCGCGAGCGCACTCTTCCATCCATTCGTAATCGGCATTTTCATCGAAGCCACAAATATTTTCTCTAATAGAACCAGAAAATAACTTATCATCCTGCATTACGCACCCGATTATTTTGCGGTAATTGTTTAAACCAAGTTGTTGAATGTCATTACCATCGATCATTACTGAATCTGTCTGCGGTTCAAACAATCCACAAAGAACCCTCATAAGCGTTGTTTTACCTGCACCTGACGGGCCTGTAATTGCCACACTTTCTCCAGCTAAAACCTGGAAAGAAAGACCACGAAAGACAGCGGCCGAATGGTCATCATATCGGTAGCTTTATGCATTTATTTCTAGGGCTACAGGTTTCATCGTTTTTAATATTTCTCTATCGGGCTTTTTCTTTTCCTGAGTATTAAGTGCAATATCTGCCACACGTTCATTATGAAGGTGCATCATGCGCAACTTAGTCAGGAAATTAGTTAATGACCAAACTCTGTCGGCAAATTGTTCTCTGAATACACCGAAAGCGATGAACATCCCAATTGTTATATCGTTATCTATAATGAGTCTTGAACCCAGCCATAGCATTGCTATCTGCTCGCAAGCAGTGATAAGGGAGTTTACGCCACCAAAAAGCAAATCCATTTTGGTGATTTTTATTTCAGTGTTAATTGTGTCAATTTCCAGGTTCAGCCAGTGGATGCTTCTTCTTTCACTAAAACCTTGCATTTTAATGGTCGCTATACCGTACAACGTTTCCATGAAATAAGATCGGGTTCGGGCGTCTCTAACGAGAATTTCCTCCGATAATTCGCGGTAGGTACTGTACGTCATAAGACGGATGAGGACATACAGAGCAGTAAAACACATAACAACGCCTGTGAGCCAGCCGCCATAAAGTGCCATCATAATGACAACACCGATCAACATCGTTCCATCGATGAGTGCTCCAACGATACTACTGGTAAAGGTTTCCCGAAGAGTGTTCAACGATCCAAAGCGCGACTGAATGTCACCTAACTTGCGTCGCTCAAAATAACTCAAAGGTAGCCGCAGTAAATGTGAAAATAACCCGGATTGCCACTGAACATTGATGAGCGTAGTCATTAATAATGAAGACCATGAACGCAGTGCGCTCAATGCCAGGCGTAAGAAAGTAAAGAGTAACAGACCAATACAAATCAGTGTCAGTAAGCCCACATCTGCAGCGGGAATAGCATGATCCAGTGCAAGCTGAGTACCTATCGGGATAAGAAGATTTATGGATTCAATAATGAGCGAATAGAAAAATATTTTCGCTAGCGTACCCTTAAGACCATGTACCTTTGCTGCAAGGGCTTTGAGGCTGAAGTGGTGACTTTCTTGCTCTTCGGTAAATGTACTTCCAGGCCATACTTCGAGTGCTATGCCAGTGAAGTATTGAGACATTTCCTCGAGATTTATCGTTCTACGGCCTCTGGCAGGGTCGTGTAGGATCACTCGATTTTGTTTCACACCGACCAGAACTACAAAATGGTTAAAATCCCAATGTAAGATGCAGGGGATCTTAAGCGAGTTGAGTTCATGAAGTTCCAGGGATAAACAGCGAGATGCAAGTCCTAATTGTTCAGCAATTTCTTTCATTCCTGCCAGTGTTGTCCCACGTGCAGATAGGTTGAATTGTTGTCGCAAGGAGATGAGATTGCTATTTTTTCCAAAGTGATTACAAATCATCGCAAGACATGCCAAACCGCATTCTGAGGATTCCGTTTGATGAACTAGTGGAACCCGAGAACGCAGATGAAGATCGAGTTGTCCGAGAAGCGTTTTAAAAGCACGTTTACTCATTTATCGGGCCCTCTATGCTATTTTTCATATCGTAGAAGGGGGAAAGCATCCACTGATAGATCTTCCTTTTTTCCAGAAATAAGGTGCTTTGAGCTTGCATTCCATTACCCAAGCTCAGACGTTTACCCGCGTACGCAATATTTTGTCTGTCAGGTTTGATAATAACTTTGTAGTAGGGTGCAGCTGAAGATGAGGCCACTTTAAGCGCCCCTTGATAGGTTTGCATTTCCTGTGGGGAGGCTGGGGAACGTGAGATGACAGAAATTGCTCCGCCAAACATACCGAATTTTTCAGCAGGAAAGGCTTCATAGCGGATGTTCACGCGGTCTCCAGCATTAAGATAGGGGACTGCGTCATTCGGTACCCAAATGACAAGAGAGAAATGATCGATATTGTATGGGATGATTTGTAGCAGACTGTCGCCCGGCTTGATCATCTGCCCGACGGTGACGCTAAGGGAATCTACCCTCCCGTTAGCCATGGCTCGGATAATAATAGCGCCTCCAGCATCAATACTCAGACGTTCTTTTTGCAATTCATAGCGCTGAAGTTCCATTTGATGAATCTGGTTATCAAATTCAGCGGCCTGCGTCTGAATTTGACTCTCCAGTGTTGTTACCTGCAACGCGTTTTGGTCACTCTGGGCAGACAGGTTAATCATGTTATTCTGTCGTTCGTAGTATAAGGCTATCTGATTAATCAGCTGATCCTGAGTAATAAGACCACGCGCCTGATAATGCCGGTAGTTCTCCATGTTAGTTTTCATTACATGGAGGCCTTCCTGGGCTTGGGTGATAATATCTGAGGAACGTTTGAGAGCAGCGCTATATTGTTCTTTTTGTTTTTTGAGCATCTCAAGAGTGTTTTTTTTATTTTCCTGGAGAAGAGACATGATTTGAGATATACGTGTCAGCTGGTTGTCAACATCCATACGCTGATTATCGCTGACGACACCGCTACGTGTGCTTTTACTAACATCGATCATGTAAATAGCATCACCTACTTTGAGCAGTTGACCTTCTTTGACAAATTGTTTAACTACCACCCCCTGAACACTGGCGTAAACGTTAGATGAACGAGGATAGGTGGTTATTTCTCCCACTACAGTTATTCTTCTCGTATAGGTGAACGTTAGGACGAAGGTTAGAAAAGCAATAACAAAAAAAACAGATAGCCCTGCAACCAACCAAACAGGGATCCCAGACAGTAATATGGCTCTTCCTTGCCATCTCAATTTTTTGTGATCAACCGCTTTTTGGCGATACACGCACTTTTTCCTTTTTTTAAAAGATTTCGTGATTTTGTGTGGTTCACCAGGTGACAATTTTAAGTCAATTGCACCTGGTTATTCTGCATATCCAGGGGTATCGTGTTTTTTCCTGCATATGTAATTTGCTTTGCTGCGCTTCGGTAATACTATTTCTTCGACGACTCAACCATCCCTACCGTTACGGCCATCGTGTCCACCGGGACCACCTTTACCGCCTTTGCCCCCTTTCCCTCCAGGGCCACCATTTCCACCATCACCTCCGTTCCCGCCTCGTCCCCCGTTACCGCCATTACCACCATTTCCAGAACCACAGGTTCCTCCATTACCTCCGCGGCCGCCATTACCGCCTGCGCCCCCGTTACCTCCACTTCCACCATCGCATTGCGAACCCCCAGAAATACCTTCACTCTCTGATTTCAGTAGTTCTCGCATTTTTACTCCTGATAAAGTAATGCATCACGCACAGCGACCCGCCATGACAAACTTACAGCGGGTCGTCGTTTTGGTTTTTAATGATGGCTATCGACGACCGCCATTATTGCCACCGCCGCAGCTTCCGCCGTTACCCCCATTACCGCCATTACCGCCGCGGCCACCATTACCACCATTGCCGCCATTACAGGTACCACCATTACCACCACTATTGCCATTGCCGTTGCCACTGTGATTACCGTTCCCATTACCGGCACCAATACCACCGGCCACAATACTCATTTCATTTTGATTTAATTCACGCATTAGACTTTCCTTAGTTATATGGAGTTAAAGTAAAACAGCCTTAACATAATGTTCCTGAAATAAAGAAAATGGAAATGACTTATTTCATCTTTCACGGTTTTTTTATCTTTGGGTTTTTGACCTACCTCTAAGTTTCGTTGCGTAATTCTGTTATGGAAAGCATGGTGGCGAGTTGTGGATTATGTTCTAAAATTAAATTGGTTTTATCTAACTATTAAAAGTAGTAGGAAGGGATAGATTCTCTTAACATTTGCACTCAAGGGGTGTATGTTTCCCACATCGAGATAGGTTGTGAGGTGCTATATTTTTTATACATGATCGTAGGCGTGATAAAGCTGCAAGGA
This sequence comes from Enterobacter sp. V89_11, assembly GCF_029967775.1. Taxonomy (NCBI): domain Bacteria; kingdom Pseudomonadati; phylum Pseudomonadota; class Gammaproteobacteria; order Enterobacterales; family Enterobacteriaceae; genus Enterobacter; species Enterobacter sp. V89_11. Next base: position 20,203 of record NZ_JASCAN010000016.1, read on the forward strand.
TATTTCTTTGTGGTTGGGTTTTATATTAATAATTGTTTTGTTTTCAGTAATGATATTTTATCAAAAGAGTAGGGTGTTGAATTTTTCGGATAAAAGTCAAAACTATTCCTGAACGACGAGTAACGTGCATACGCTTTCGTCCATAATTTGCCATACCAGGTTAAAACACAATCCCTCGTAATAACACCCTATGGGTTGGGCAAGTTTTAATACCAGCGTGTTCTCATTCAATGCACTGACCCGTGCGCATTCAAATCCCATATATTCCCTCACTACAGGGAAAAGCGCTTTAAACAGGCTCTCTTTGGCGCTGAATGCGAGCGTCAATGTAAGCGCGAAAGGCTTGCCCGACTGCAAAAGGCGTGTTTCTTCCTGTGCGTCGATGACACCTTCCTTTATTTCGTGAGCTTCGTTTTCGGAAAGAATGGCTTCCAGATCAATGCCGATTAGCGTATGCGGATAGCGCGCAACCACCGCCATCGCCTGTGTACCGCTGTGGGTAATGCTGCCAGTGATGCCTTCCGGCCAGAGGGGTTCCCCGCTGGGACCGATGCCGGGAACGGCGCGTTCGTTAATCGCTCTGAGTGCGTGGGCGGCGGCGAGGCGACCGGCAAGGTGTTCGGTTTTTCGTTTTCGCCCGGCGTCGGTTAGCTGGGCCTGGTGAGGAAGCCAAAGGAGGTCGGCGTTGGTAAAGGTGGTAGGATCGAAGGTAATTTGATGGACCGTGGTTCCGGCAAGACGAAATGTGGAGTGGGTGGTGCGCATGTTTTCTCGTCCTGACGTTGAGGAATAGTGCGGCCTGATGCCTTCACCCCGATCCTCTCCTGCCGGGAGAGGAAGACATTCAGCCCCTCTCCCGGCAGGAGAGGGGAGACACAGCCTGCCTTAGAAGTGCGTGTTCACGCTCATAAACCAGGTTCGGCCCGGCTCATTATAGGTGTATGCACCCGCGCCGTACATATACGCACCGGTTGTGGCGTTGCCGGTGGTCTGGGCATTACCCGCGCGCCACTGGCGTTTATCAAAGACGTTATCCACGCCGCCGGTCAGGCTGACGTTTTTGGTCACGTCCCAGGTCGCACTCAGGCCAACGATGCTGTACGGGCTGACTTCGTCTTTCTCAGACCCGGTCACCGGCTGGCCTTTGTAGTTGTACTTCTTCGGCTGCTGCTTGCCGTACCAGGTGAAGGTCGACTGCAGTGACACATCCTGATGTACCTGCCAGCTCAGGGTTGAGTTCAGCGTGTACTCCGGAATGATCGACAGACGGTCGCCGGTCTCCTTGTTCTTGCTTTGCAGCATATAGGTGATGTTGTTGGTCCAGTTGATCGTGTCGCTGACCGGCACGTTCAGGGAGCCTTCCAGACCTTCAACCACCGCTTTAGGCACGTTTTCCCACTGGTAAATATCGGTGGTCACTTTACTGGTGGAGGTCTGGCCGACTGGCGCATACCCCGCTTCAATCTTGTTGCGGTAGTCGTTACGGAACCAGGTCACGCCCGCCAGCCAGCCGTCGTGTTTCCACTCCAGACCAATCTCTTTGTTAATGCTGGTTTCGGCTTTCAGGTCGTCGTTACCCATCATGTAGCAACCCACGCCGTCGGAGCTGGCGTAGCAGCCCTGGCCTTTGCTGTACAACAGATAGTTCGGGTTGGTCTGGTACAGGCTCGGCGCTTTATAGGCGCGGGCGATACCCATCTTCAGCGTAAAGTCGTCACCCAGGCCTTGCGACAGGTTCAGGGACGGGCTCCAGTTGTTACCGACGATCGTATGGTGATCGAAGCGCAGCGCCGGGGTCAGCATGGTGCTGTCCGTCAGCTCCATGTTGTTTTCGGCGAACAGGGAGAAGATCTCCGCCGAGGTATACGGGCTACGATCGTTGCTGAGCCCCGGAATGGTCCCGCCCTGCTGGGTTTGCGAGAAGGAGGTCGAGTCCTTCATGCGCTGCTGGTTCCACTCGGTGCCCAGCGTCAGGTTCTGGTTGACGAGGAAATCAATCGGCAGGTTGATTTCGCTGTGCAGCATCACATCAGCCAGGTCGGTGTCGGTGAATTTATTGCTGTTGAACAATCCTTCCGTACCGCCTGCCAGGCCTTCGCCGAGACGCGAATTGCGGGTGTGCTCGTACTGCGCCCAGTTGCTGGTGGTAATCCCATTATCCCAGCCGCCGTTCCAGGTCACCGCAAAGTTCTGGCGATAGATACGGTTAGTCTCTTTACCGTAGTTTTTCTTCACCAGTCCGCTGGAGCTGTTGTCGTTGTTGGTGTTCTGGGTATCACCCGCGTAGAGGTTGTTCTGGCGGCTGTAACCTGCTTCAAACTCCAGGGACTGCATGGGCGCGAAGTCCCAGCGGACCACGCCGTTAATGTCTTTGTTCTCGACCCCTTCACGGCCTGCTGGCAGGGTGTCAGCATAGGTACCGGTACGATCGGACTGGTGACCCTGGTTGATGTCCCACGCATCGGCCTGGGTTTTGTCCAGGTTACCAAACATGCGGAAGCTGAAGTCGCCGCCCAGCGGGCCGCTCAGGCTGAAGTTGGTACGCTTAGTGGAACCCTCATCCTTATGTTCTGGAGCATTCAGGTAGGTGTTCCAGGAGCCATGCCACTGGTTGTCGAATTTTTTGGTGATGATGTTCACCACGCCGCCTGCCGCACCGTTACCGTAGCGAGCTGCGGCCGGGCCGCGAATGACCTCAATGCGTTCAATCATCTCTGGCGGTACCCAGCCGGTGTCACCGCGGGTATCTCGCTCGCCGCGCCAGCCCAGACGGATGGAGTTGCGGCTGGTGACCGGCTTGCCGTCAATCAGGATCAGGGTGTTTTCCGGACCCATACCACGAATATCAATCTGACGGTTATTGCCGCGCTGTCCGCTGGTGGAGTTCCCGGTCAGGTTAACGCCAGGCATGGTGCGGATGATTTCGGCCACGTCACGTGCGGGCGGGTTTTTACGGATTTCATCGGCGGTGATGGTCGATACCCCTGGTGCCTGCAGGTTCTGCTCTGCGGCGGTGATCACCATGGTGTCTTCGTGCTGCGCGTTGGCGGTGTTGTCGTCTGCCAGCGCTGGCATCGCAACGCCGTAAATCCCTAAGTTGACCAGCAAGGCCAGGGAGTGAATCTTCTTATTCATTGTACGTCCTGCTTTTCGCGCCGCATCCCCGGGCTCCATTCCCGAAAGGGAGAGGAGGCGGCATGGTGTCACCCGCAGTTTGCGTAAGCAGCCCCGTCCTCGAGCGCACACAACGCGTGGCATGGTTGTTTTATGAGCGCGCTTCCCACAGCGCGGCCACTACGCTATTGCAAATGCAAATAGTTATCAATAATATTATCAATAAAATTTGTCCTGAAACAAAAAAGACTGATAAACATGAGGTTATACGGGTGACGGGGTTAAAAACGGGAAGTGAAGCCTGGTGGCAGTCGAAAAACGGACCCGAATGGACCCGCGAGAAGGGGCACTATCGCGTCACTTTCTGGTGGCGTGATCCGGCAGGAACGCAAAAGACCTCGCCGCTAAAACGCGTCTGGCTCTACATCACCGGCGTGACCGATCACCATCAAAATGCCCGTCCGCAATCCCTTGAGCGCATTCCTGATACTGACGTCTGGCAGTGGCAGGGCGAGTTCACCCCGCAATGGCGCGGCAGCTACTGTTTTATCCCCTCAGTGAACGAAGATGATTTTGCCGACGCGGTCTTCCACGGCGAGCAACCCGATCGTTTGGCGCTGCGTGAAGGCTGGCGAAAGTTGCTCCCCGCGGCGATGGCCGATCCGTTAAATCCGCAAAGCTGGCGCGGTGGGCGCGGGCATCCCGTCTCGGCGCTCGAAATGCCCGAGGCCCCGGTTCAGCCCGGCTGGAACACGCCCGCAACGCCCGGCAACGCGCCCGTCTGCTTTGAATGGGAAAGCGTGCGTCTGAATAACCGCCGCCGGGTGTGGGTTTTCACCACCGGTGAAGACAGCCCGGAGCGGCCGCTTGCCGTACTGCTCGATGGCCAGTTCTGGGCCGAAAGCATGCCCGTGTGGTCTCCGCTGACCGCGCTGACAAACGCGGGCAAACTGCCGCCTGCCGTCTACGTCCTAATCGATGTGATCGACATGGCGCATCGCAATCACGAGTTGCCCTGCAACCCGGATTTCTGGCAGGCGGTGCAGGAGGAACTTCTCCCGCGGGTGAACAGCCGCACTTCGTTCAGCGGCCGCGCCGACCGAACGGTAGTCGCGGGTCAAAGCTTTGGCGGCCTCTCTTCACTTTATGCCGGGCTTAACTGGCCCGAGCGCTTTGGCTGCGTATTAAGCCAGTCCGGCTCCTACTGGTGGCCGCACCGTGGCGGTCAGCAGGACGGGTTGCTCATCGAACAACTTAAAGCGGGCGACCTCACCGCGCGCGGGCTGCGTATCGTTCTTGAGGCCGGGCGCAACGAGCCGCTCATCTTCCGCGCGAATCAGGCGATCTACGCCGAACTGCACCCGCAGCAACCGGTTATCTGGCGTCAGGTTGACGGCGGACACGACGCGCTTTGCTGGCGCGGTGGGCTGACGCAGGGGCTGATGACCCTCTGGCAGCCGCTTATTCACTAACGGAGTCTGTATGGAATTCAGCAACCCTTTCGATAATCCGCAGGGTCAGTTTGCGATTTTGCGTAACGACCAGGGACAGTACAGTCTGTGGCCGCAGCAGTGCCAGCTGCCGGCGGGCTGGCGCGTGGTCTGTGAAGCGCAGTCTCAGGAAGCCTGTCAGCAGTGGCTCGCCGACCACTGGCAAACCCTGCAACCGTCTTATTTTGCGGGAGAGAAAGCATGAACCGTCTTCCCCTTGTCGCCGCCCAGCCGGGTATCTGGATGGCGGAGCAGCTTTCCTCCCTGCCAAACGCCTGGAGCGTGGCGCACTACACCGAGCTGAAGGGCAATATTGACGCACCGCTGCTGGCAAAAGCCATTGTTGAAGGGATGCGGCAGGCCGACACCCTGCGCATGCGTTTTGTGCAAGAGAATGGCGAGGTGTGGCAGTGGGTGGATGACGCTATGTCACTGCCTGAACCGTCCGTGGTTCGCGCCGAATCCCATGACGCGGCGATGGCCCTGATGGCAGCGGATTTAAACCAGAACCTGCGCGTGGACAGCGGTCAGCCGCTGGCGTTCCATCAGCTGATTCAGGTAGGCGAAGGGCACTGGTACTGGTATCAGCGATATCATCATCTGGTGGTGGATGGCTTCAGTTTTCCGGCTATTACCCGCCAGATCGCCGCCATTTATCGCGCATGGCAAAACGGCGAGCCCACGCCCGCGTCGCCGTTTACCCCTTTCGCCGAGGTGGTAGAGGAGTACCAGCGCTATCGCGACAGCGAAGCGTATCAGCGCGACGGGGCGTTCTGGGCGGAGCAGCGTAAGCAGCTTCCTTCCCCGGTCTCGCTGTCGTCGGCACCGCTGCCGGGCCGTGCGGCGACCACCGATATTCTGCGTCTGAAGGTCACGGCTGACCGCCGCGCCTTTACCCGGCTTGCTCAGGCGGCGGGGCCGGTTCAGCGTACCGATCTGGCGCTTGCGCTGGTGGCGCTGTGGATCGGGCGTCTGACCGGACGGCTGGACTACGCCGCCGGGTTTATCTTTATGCGCCGAATGGGGTCGGCGGCCTTAACGGCAACCGGTCCGGTGCTGAACGTGCTGCCGCTGGCGGTGAACATCGCCCCGCATGAAAGCCTGCCTGCGCTGGCGCATCGTCTGGCACACCAGCTGAAAAAAATGCGTCGCCATCAGCGTTATGACGCCGAGCAGATCGTGCGCGACAGCGGCCGTGTCGGGGGCGATGACGCGCTGTTTGGCCCGGTACTGAACGTCAAGGTGTTTGATTATCAGCTGGATATGGATGGCGTGGACGCCATCACCCATACGCTGGCCACTGGCCCGGTCAATGACCTTGAACTGGCGCTGTTCCCGGACGAGCAGGGCGGCCTGAGTATTGAAATCCTTGCCAATAAGCAGCGCTACGATGAAGCGACGCTAACGCGCCACGTTGCACGCCTGAACGCCATGCTGATGCAGTTTGCTGCCAACCCGGATTTGCGCTGCGGCGAAGCAGAAACCGTTTCAGAGCAGGAATACCAGCAGCTGGCGCGTATCAATGATACCGGGCTGGCGCTACCGTCAACCACGCTGGCTCAGCTGGTGGCAGACCAGGCGGGCAAAACGCCGGATGCCCCCGCGCTTGCTGATGCGCACATCGAACTGAATTACCGCCAGATGCGCGAGCAGGTGGTGGCTCTTGCGACATTACTGCGGGAACGCGGCGTTAAGCCTGGCGACAGCGTGGCGGTAGCCCTGCCGCGCTCGGTGTTTCTTACCCTGGCGCTGCACGGTATCGTGGAGGCGGGTGCCGCGTGGTTGCCGCTGGATACCGGTTACCCGGACGATCGTCTGCGCATGATGCTGGAGGACGCGAAACCGTCCCTGCTGATCGCCTCTGACGATCAGCTTTCGCGCTTTAGCGATCTGCCGGTCCCTGTATTGAGTTACAACACACTATTACCTCCTGCGGGCAGTGAACCGCTGCGGCTGGCAAAGCCGGCGCACACGGCGTACATCATCTTTACCTCAGGCTCAACGGGACGGCCAAAAGGCGTGATGGTAGGGCATACCGCCATCGTTAATCGCCTGATGTGGATGCAGGATCACTATCCGCTGGACGCGCATGACGTGGTGGCGCAAAAGACGCCGTGCAGTTTTGACGTCTCGGTCTGGGAGTTCTGGTGGCCCTTTATCGCCGGCGCGAAGCTGGTGATGGCCGAGCCGGACGCGCACCGCGATCCGCAGGCGATGCAGAACTTCTTCGCGCATTATGGCGTGACCACGACACACTTTGTGCCGTCGATGCTGGCGGCATTCGTTGCCTCGCTGACGCCGGAAAATGCCGACTGCTGTCAGACCCTGAAGCAGGTGTTTTGCAGCGGGGAAGCGCTGCCGACAGAACTGTGTCGGGAGTGGGAGCACCTTACTCATGTCCCGTTGCATAACCTTTATGGTCCAACGGAAGCGGCGGTGGACGTGAGCTGGTATCCGGCGTCGGGTCCGGAACTGGCGGCGGTGGCGGGCAACAGCGTGCCGATTGGCTTCCCGGTGTGGAATACGGGGCTGCGCATTCTGGATGCGATGATGCGTCCGGTGCCGTTCGGCGTGGCCGGTGATCTCTATCTTACCGGGATCCAGCTTGCGCAGGGGTATCTCGGTCGGCCGGACCTGACCGCCAGCCGCTTCATTGCCGATCCCTTTGCACCTGGCGAGCGGATGTACCGCACCGGTGACGTGGCGCGCTGGCTGGATAACGGCGCGGTGGAATATCTGGGCCGCAGTGACGATCAGCTCAAAATTCGTGGTCAGCGTATCGAGCTCGGCGAAATCGATCGTGCGATGCTTTTGCTGCCTGACGTGGCGCAGGCCGTAGCGCACGCGTGCGTCTTTAATCAGGCGGCGGCAACCGGGGGCGATGCCCGACAGCTGGTAGGGTATGTCGTCTCCGGGTCCGGCTTGCCGCTGGACCGCGATGCGCTGCTGCACTCGCTTAAAGCTCAATTGCCGCCCCATATGGTGCCGGTGGTGCTGCTGCAAATCAGCGCGCTGCCGCTCTCTGCCAACGGAAAGCTTGACCGCAAGGCGCTTCCGTTGCCGGAATTGACCCGCAAGACGTCCGGGCGGGCGCCAGACACAGACGCTGAAGTGGCCGTCGCGCAGGCATTTTCTGCCCTGCTCGGCTGTGAGGTGAACGACATCGATGCCGATTTCTTCGCCCTCGGCGGTCATTCCCTGCTGGCGATGCGCCTGGCCGCGCAGCTCAGCCGTACGTTTGCCCGCAGGGTCACGCCGGGGCAGATTATGGTGGCCTCGACGGTCAGCATGCTCAGCGCGCTGCTGGATTCATCGATGAATGACGAGCAGGCGCAGCGTCTGGGCTACGAGACCCTTCTGCCGCTGCGTGAAAGCAACGGTCCGACACTGTTCTGTTTCCATCCGGCATCCGGTTTTGCCTGGCAGTTTAGCGTGCTGGCGCGCTATCTCAGCCCGCGCTGGTCAATCACCGGCATTCAGTCGCCGCGTCCGGAAGGGCCGATGCAGCAGTGCGCTACGCTGGACGAGGTGATCGAACAGCATCTGCAGACGCTGCGCGCGCAACAGCCGCAGGGGCCGTATTATCTGTTCGGCTACTCGCTTGGCGGCACGCTGGCGCAGGGCATTGCGGCCCGTCTGCGCGAGCAGGGTGACGCGGTGGCGTTTCTCGGCTTGCTGGATACCTGGCCGCCGGAAACCCAGAACTGGGCAGAGAAAGAGGCCAATGGTCTCGATCCGGACGTACTGGCAGAAATCGAACGCGAGCGCCAGGCGTTTATCGCCGCGCAGCAGGGGCAAGGCTCTGGCGAGCTCTTTAACGCCATCGAAGGGAATTACGCCGATGCCGTCCGCCTCCTGACAACGGCGCACAGTTCACGGTTCGACGGTAAAGCGACGTTGTTTGTTGCCGGGCGCACGCAAACGCTGGATCCGCAGCAGGCCTGGGCGCCGTGGGTGGGGGAACTGGAGGTTTACTGCCAGGATTGCGCCCACGTGGATATCATTTCACCGCAGGCGTTTGAGACAATAGGACCGGTGCTGAAGGCGATATTGGGATAGCGGTTTCCCCTCACTCTCACCCTCTCTTCCAGGAGAGGGTGAGGGCATCAGACTGCACGCTTGCCCAACGGCACCACCAGCGGCGTACCGGCCACGGGATCGTCGATAATCATGCAGCGCATGCCGTAGATCTGCGCGATCAGATCCGGCGTCACAATCTCTTTTGGCGCACCCTGCGCCACAATTTCGCCGTCGCGCAGCGCAATCAAATGCGTGGCATAGCGGCATGCCTGATTTAAATCATGCAGCACGGCCGCCAGCGTATAGCCCTGCGTGCGGTTCAGCTCGCTCAACAACTCCAGCAGATCGATCTGATGGCTGATATCCAGCCACGTGGTAGGCTCGTCCAGCAGCATGATGGCGGTTTCCTGCGCCAGCACCATCGCAATCCACGCCCGCTGGCGCTGCCCGCCGGAGAGCGTATCCACGCTTTGCCGGGCAAGATCGGTAATGCCCGTCGCCTGCATCGCCCGCTTCACCGCCTCATCATCCTCTTTACGCCAGCGAGTAAACAGCGGCTGATGCGGATAGCGCCCGCGCGAGACCAGTTCCTGCACCGTGATATCCCCGGGCGTGGTGGCGTTTTGCGCCAGCAGGCCGATACGGCGCGCCACCTCTTTGCTGGCAAAGCGCTGGATCTGCTCGCCGTCGAGATACACGCAGCCCTCAACCGGCGTCATCAGGCGGCTGAGGGTGCGCAGCAGGGTCGATTTACCGCAGCCGTTCGGGCCGATAATCGCCGTAAAATGGCCGTCCGGGATAGCCACCGTCAGGTCACGGGCAATGATTTTTTTGCCATAGCCGAGGGTTAAGTGTTCGCCGCGCAAGCGGGTTGTGCTGTTTGTCATTTCTTGCGTGACTCCTGAACTAACAAGACGATGAGGTAAATCCCGCCGAGGCTGACGGTCACGACGCCTACCGGAAGTTGATAAGGCATAAATAACCGCTGGGCGCAGAGGTCAGCGGCCAGCAGTAACGCTGCGCCACACAGCGCCGCCTGGGTTAATCCCCAGCGCGCTGTGCCGCTGATGCGCCGGGCAATGTGCGGTGCAACCAGCGCGATAAACGAGATCGGCCCGGCGATGGCGGTGGCGGCAGCGGTCAGTAACACTGCCACCAGCATCAGCATCAGGCGCGAGCGCTCAACGCCCACACCCAGCGCGCAGGCGCTGTCATCACCCATCTCCAGCAGGCGCATCCGGCGTACCAGCAACACCGCGCCAAGAAACATCACCAGGATCAGCGGGGCAGCGGGCCAGGTTTTGCCCCACGTCAGGCCATTGAGTGAACCGGCATACCACAGACCGGCAGAGAGCGCGGTGTCGAGCGAAGCCTGCAGCAATAGCCAGGTGTTGAAAGCCATTAACATGGCGCGAATGCCGATACCGATAATGATCAGGCGGAAGGTGTCGATACCGTTGCGCCAGGCCAGCGCCCAGATAATGAGCGCGGTGACTATCCCGCCGGTCATCGCGGTGAACGTGATGGCCGTCAGGTGCTGACCAAACAGCACCATCGCCACCAGCACGCCGCTCCAGGCGCCGGTGTTCAGCCCCATTACGTCCGGGCTGCCAAGCGGGTTGCGCATCAACGACTGAAAAATGGCACCGCTGACGCCGAGCGACGCGCCCACCAGAATCGCCATCGCCACGCGCGGCAGTCGCCACTCGGTGACCACCAGGGTGACATTGCGCGGCGCACTGCCAAGCAGCGCGTTAAAAATCTGCGCGAAATCGAGCGTGACCGCGCCGCTGCGCAGGCTCCAGACCGCCAGCATCAGAATGACGACGGCCAGCAACGACATGCTGGTGACTAAACGTCGGGACGGGGCCATCATGCGCCACCTCCGCGTTTACGTCGCACGAGGAAGATCAGCACCGGTGCACCGATAAACGCGCTTACCACCGAGACGCGCAGTTCACCAGGCACCAGCAGGCGACCCACAACATCCGCGAACAGCAGCAGGGCAGGGGTAGCAAGCAGCGTGACCGGCAGCGACCAGCGGTGATCGGCACCCACCAGCCAGCGTGCCATGTGGGGCATCATCAGGCCGATAAAAGCAATGGGGCCGACTACCGCAGTTGCGCTGCCGCACAGTACGGTGATCGCGACAAGACCCGTTAGCTGCGTGCGCGCCACGCGGTTGCCGAGCGCGGTTGCGGTGTCGCTCCCGAGGCTCAGGCTGTTGAGCGCCCGGCTTAAACATAGCGCGACGGCGACGGCGATGACGACCGGGATCACCACCACTTTTAAGGTTTCCAGGGTGCGGATATCCAGCGAACCGGCCTGCCAGAAGCGCAGCTGGTCGTAAACATCCGGGTTAAGCAGGGCGATGCCGTTGGATAACCCTTCCAGCACGGCGGCAAGCGCCACGCCCGCCAGCGTCAGGCGTACCGGACTCAGCTGTCCGCCACCCTGGCTACCGGTAAACGCCACCACCAGCGACGCCGCCAGCGCGCCGCAGAAGGCCATCACCAGTTGTTCAGACGGAGAGGTAAAACCGAAGAGCGCCGCGCCAAGCACAATCGCAAAGCTGGCACCGCTGTTTACCCCAAGAATACCGGGGTCGGCCAGCGGGTTACGGGTGAGCGTTTGCATTAAGGCACCGGCAAGACCCAGCGCACCCCCGGCCAGCAGTCCGGCAAGGGTACGGGGAAGGCGGGCATCGAGCACGATGGTGCAGTCGGCGCTCTGACAGCTGCCAGTGAGCGCATCGACAATAACGGACGCGGGCAGCGGCTTCGCGCCGACCAGCAAACTGAGTGCAATCGCAAGGATTAACAGTAGCAATAACACGGGCACGGCAACGGCGCGCACCGCGGAAGAGGAAAACGACATAGCAACATCCATGATTTGATAATGATAGTGATTATCGTTATCTATCTTATTTGGCTATGTTAGCATGTGCGCCAATGGAATTGGTAGAAATACACTCAAGGCCTTGTCATGAATCAAAAATCCTGGCTGCTCAACCTCAGCCTGCTGAAGACGCACCCCGCATACCGCGCTGTCTTTATCGCCCGTTTTATCTCCATCCTCTCCCTCGGCCTGCTTGGCGTTGCCGTGCCGGTGCAGATCCAGTCCATGACCCACTCCAGCTGGCTGGTGGGGCTTTCGGTTACCTTAACCGGTGGGGCGATGTTTATCGGCCTGATGGTGGGCGGCGTGCTGGCGGACCGGTACGAGCGTAAAAAACTGATCCTGCTGGCACGCGGCACCTGCGGCGTAGGCTTTATCGGGCTGTGTCTGAACGCCATGCTGCCAGAGCCGTCACTGATTGCCATTTACGCCCTCGGTCTGTGGGACGGTTTTTTTGCGTCACTCGGCGTCACGGCGCTGCTGGCAGCCACGCCCGCGCTGGTCGGGCGCGAAAACCTGATGCAGGCGGGGGCAATCACCATGCTGACCGTGCGCCTCGGGTCGGTAATTTCACCGATGGTCGGTGGCCTGCTGCTGGCGACCGGCAACGTGGCGTGGAACTATGGGCTGGCGGCGGCGGGCACCTTTATCACTACGCTCACGCTCCTGCGTTTGCCGCGCCTGCCGCCTCCGCCACAGCCGCGCGAACATCCGCTGACATCACTGATGGCCGCGATCCGTTTTCTGTTCAGCAATCCGTTGATAGGTGGTATTGCGCTGCTCGGCGGTCTGCTGACGATGGCCAGTGCCGTACGCGTGCTTTACCCGGCGCTGGCGGGCGTGTGGCAGATGAGCGCGTCGGAAATCGGCGTGCTGTACGCGGCTATTCCGCTCGGCGCGGCATGCGGCGCGCTGACCAGCGGTAACCTGGCGCAGAGTGCGCGTCCCGGGCTGATCATGCTGCTGGCTACCCTGGCGTCGTTTATTGCGATTGGTTTCTTCAGCCTGATGCCGGTATGGGCGCTGGGCGTAATGTGCCTGGTGATTTTTGGCTGGCTGAGCGCCATCAGTTCATTGCTGCAGTACACCCTGATCCAGACCCAGACGCCGGAAGGGATGCTGGGGCGTATCAACGGTCTGTGGACCGCACAGAACGTGACGGGCGATGCCATTGGCGCGGCTATCTTCGGCGGGCTGGGGGCGATAATGACCCCGGTGGCTTCAGCGAGCAGCAGCGGCTTTGTCCTGGCTATGCTGGGAGTGATATTGCTGGTGGTCCTGGTTGAGCTGCGTCGGTTCAGGCAGGAGGTTGTGTTGAACGACAGTGCGGCCTGACGCCCTCACTCCGGCCCTCTCCCGAAGAGAGGGCCGGGTTAGCCTCTTACCTGAACAGTGCGTCTAAACGCTGCAGTACCCGCATTGCACTGTAATAATCCAGGCGGAACGTCTCTGTTCCCAGTGCCCAGACGCGCTTGTTTTGCACGGCTGGAAGGTGCGCCAGCAGCGGATTGGCGTAAATCGCATCCACATCTTTCTGATCACCGGCAAACAGGAACAGCCCTTCGCCGTTCAGCCCGGTCGCCAGATTTTCCCCGCCTAACTGAATAATATCGTGACGCTGACCCTGGCTTTTAGAGGTGTGCAATCCGGCAGGCAGTTCAGCCAGCGTAAAGCCCAGCTGCTGCAATAACTGGCCCTGAGCGGATTCCGCCGTCCACAGGTTTGCCGAGTGTGCGGCGGCGGTGTAGACGATGGCGTTCACCGGCTGCGGCGGTAATGTCATCTGCTGTTTCACCTGGGCAAGCTGCTTATCAAACGCGGCGATGCGCTCGGCGGCCTGTTTTTCCTGACCCGTGATTGTGCCGAGCTGTTTTAGCAGCGCCTGCCAGCTTTTGTCGTCGTAGTTAATAACAAGCGTCGGCGCGATAGCTGAAAGCTGGTCATACAACGCCAGCGCCGAATCCCCGCCGGTGGCGCTGATCAAAATCAGGTCTGGCATCTGGGCGGCCACCGCTTCGGCGCTCGGCTCGCCAATGTACAGACGCGCAAGCTGACGCTGTTTCGCAATATCGCCCCACTGGCGCAAGAATCCCTGCGCATCCGCCACGCGGTTGTTGGGCGTGGTGGCGCCGCTGGCAATAACCGGCGCGTCAATCGCCAGCAGGGAGCCGGTCAGGGTCACGCTGGTGGAGACGATGCGCGTCGGTTTGTGCTCAAGCGTATGCACGCCACGGCTGTCTGTCACCTGACGCGGCCAGTCGGCGGCAAGCGCTGAGGTAAGTCCTAAAACAAAAAGTCCGATGAAAAGCAGGGGATTACGGCAGACGGCAAGACATTTCACAACGTGGCATCCTGTTTCTGTTGAAGTTAATGCTTCTCATTTTCATGTTTGCGATGACGGGATGCAAGCGTTACCCGAAGAAGATGTTTGCTCTGCGGTTGACAGCGACGCGATGTGAGATTAGGTTAGCGAGCGTAAATATAAATGATAATCATTATTACTGCCTTTATCATTTTAGGAGGATGAAATGGATACGTCCCTGGCTGAGGAAGTTCAGCACACCGCCAGCACGCTGCAATCAGACAGCTTTTTCTTTATGTCGCCTTACCGCAGTTTTACCACGTCCGGCTGTTTTTCCCGCTTCTCTGAATCCGCCGTCGGGGGTGACGATCCGGCAGGACAGTTTCAGCAGAAATTAGCCCACGCTTTTCGCAACGCAAAAGCCAGCGGCATTGCCCATCCTGTGATGGTGGGTGCCATTCCGTTTGATACCCGCAAGCCGTCGTCTCTGTTTATACCGCAACGCTGGCAGACCTTTTCTCGCCCGGCGCGTCAGCAGTCCGCCCGCTATGTTGCTGGCTCACAGGCGCTGAAGGTGGAAAAACGCACCGAGATCCCGCCGCAGCCGGTATTTGAAGAGATGGTCGCCCGCGCGGCTGCCCTCACCGCCACGCCGCAGGTGAACAAAGTGGTGCTGTCGCGCCTGATTGATATCGTCACCGACAAACCGATTGATAGCGGTGCGCTCATGGAGCGGCTGATCGCCCAGAACCCGGCCAGCTACAACTTCCACGTACCGCTGGAAGACGGTGGCGTGCTGCTCGGCGCAAGCCCGGAACTGCTGCTGCGTAAAGAAGGGGCGCATTTTAGCTCTCTGCCGCTGGCAGGCTCCGCGCGTCGTCAGCCGGATGACGTGCTGGATCGCGAGGCGGGCAACAAGCTGCTGGCGTCCGAAAAAGATCGCCACGAGCATGACCTGGTGACCCAGGCGATGAAAGCCATTCTCAAACCGCGCAGCCATCACCTCAGCATGCCGTCCTCCCCACAGTTGATCACCACTCCCACGCTCTGGCATCTGGCCACGCCGGTGGAAGGTGAGGCGCGTGAAAACGAAAACGCGCTGACGCTGGCTTGCCTGCTGCACCCGACGCCAGCCCTGAGCGGTTTCCCGCATCAGGCTGCTAAGGCGTTGATCGCCGGGCTGGAGCCGTTCGATCGCGAGCTGTTCGGCGGCATCGTCGGCTGGTGCGACAGTGAAGGCAATGGCGAATGGGTGGTCACCATCCGCTGCGCACGTCTGCAGCAGAATACCGTTCGCCTGTTTGCCGGCGCGGGCATTGTCCCGGCCTCTTCACCCGTGGGCGAGTGGCGTGAAACCGGCGTAAAACTCTCCACCATGCTCAATGTTTTTGGTTTGCACTAAGGAACACTCATGACCCTTCCCTTTACCCGTTGGCCCGAGGATTTTGCCCGGCGCTACCGTGAAAAAGGCTACTGGCAGGATCTGCCGCTGACCCACATCCTGACGGATCAGGCGAATAACGATGCGGTGGCGATCGTCGACGGTGACCGTCGCATAACGTACCGCGAGTTTAACCAGGCCGTGAATAATCTGGCATCGCGGCTGCAGGCGTTGGGGCTTCATCGCGGTGAAACGGCGCTGGTGCAGCTTGGCAACGTGTGCGAGTTTTACATGACCTTTTTCGCCCTGCTGCAGGTGGGCGTGGCGCCGGTCAATGCGCTCTTTAGCCATCAGCGCTCGGAGCTGAACGCCTACGCCGCGCAGATCAAACCTGCACTGCTGATAGCCGATCGCGAGCACGCCCTGTTTGCGGGGGATGACTTCCTCAATACTTTTGTCGATGAGCACCGTTCGGTGCGCGTCGTGCTGCTGCGCGGCGACAAGGGTGAACATGCGCTGGACGCGGCGATTGCGCATCCGGCAGAAAATTTCATTCCGAACCCGACCCCTGCCGACGAAGTGGCGTTCTTCCAGCTCTCGGGCGGGAGTACCGGCACGCCGAAGCTGATCCCGCGTACGCATAACGACTATGACTACAGCATCCGTCGCAGCAATGCGATCTGCGGGATTACCGCGGACACGCGTTATCTGAATGCGCTGCCAGCGGCCCATAACTACGCCATGAGCTCACCCGGCTCGTTAGGCGTCTTTACGGCGGGGGGCTGCGTGGTGCTGGCAAACGATCCGAGCGCCACAATCTGCTTCCCGCTGATAGAAAAACATCAGATTACGGTTACCTCGCTGGTGCCCCCGGCGGTCAGCCTGTGGCTGCAGGCGATTGCCGACGGTGCAGGGAATGCTCCGCTCTCATCGCTGACGCTGCTGCAGGTCGGTGGGGCGCGCCTGTCCGCGTCGCTCGCGGCGCGTATTCCGGCAGAAATTGGCTGCCAGCTGCAGCAGGTGTTTGGTATGGCGGAAGGGCTGGTGAACTACACCGCGCTCGATGATACGCCGGAACGCATTATCAATACGCAGGGGCGCCCGATGTGCCCGGATGACGAAGTGTGGGTGGCGGACGAGCACGGTAATCCGCTCCCGCGCGGTGAAGTCGGGCGTCTGATGACCCGCGGGCCGTATACCTTCCGCGGCTATTTCAACAGTCCGGAGCACAACGCCAGCGCCTTTGATGCGGACGGCTTTTACTGCTCCGGGGATCTGATCGCCATTGACGAACAGGGCTACATCACCGTTCAGGGACGGGAGAAAGATCAGATCAACCGCGGCGGCGAAAAGATTGCCGCAGAAGAGATTGAAAACTTGCTGCTGCGCCACGACGCGGTGATCCACGCGGCCCTGGTGAGCATGGAGGACAGCCTGCTGGGTGAAAAGAGCTGCGCGTATCTGGTGGTGAAAGAGCCACTGCGTGCGGTGGAGGTGCGCCGCTTCCTGCGTGAGCAGGGCGTTGCAGAATTTAAACTGCCGGACCGCGTGGAGAGCGTTGATGCGCTTCCGTTAACGCCCGTCGGCAAAGTCGATAAGAAACAGTTGCGCCTGTGGCTAGCTGAACGCGCCCGGGGCTAAGGAACAGAGTATGGCCATTCCACAATTAACCGCTTATGCGCTGCCGACGGCCGCAGACCTGCCAGACAACAAAGTGAACTGGGCGTTTGAGCCAGAACGTGCCGCGCTGTTGATCCATGATATGCAGGAGTATTTCCTGAACTTCTGGGGCGAAAACAGCCCGATGATGGCCCAGGTGGTCGCGAATATCGCCAGACTTCGCGATTACTGCAAGCAACACAATATTCCGGTTTACTACACCGCTCAGCCGAAAGCGCAGAGCGATGAAGACCGCGCCCTGCTGAACGATATGTGGGGACCGGGGCTGACCCGCTCACCAGAGCAGCAGCGCATTGTGTCTCAGCTGACGCCGGATGAAGCCGATACGGTACTGGTGAAGTGGCGCTACAGCGCGTTCCACCGCTCGCCGCTGGAGTTGATGCTGAAAGAGACGGGGCGCAACCAGCTGCTGATCACCGGGGTTTACGCCCATATTGGCTGCATGACGACCGCTACAGACGCCTTTATGCGGGATATCAAACCGTTCTTTATCGCCGATGCGCTGGCCGATTTTTCCCGCGATGAGCACCTGATGTCCCTGAACTACGTCGCAGGGCGCGCCGGCCGGGTGGTTATGACGGACGACCTGCTGCCGTCCATTCCGGCCACGAAAGCGGCGCTGCGTGACATCATCCTGCCGCTGCTGGATGAATCAGATGAGCCGATGGATGACGAAAACCTGATCGACTACGGCCTGGACTCGGTGCGCATGATGGCGCTGGCCGCCCGCTGGCGCAAAGTGCACGGCGATATCGACTTCGTGATGCTGGCGAAAAATCCCACCCTCGACGCCTGGTGGGCGCTGCTCTCCCGCGAGGTGAAGTGATGGCCGGGTTCGATTTTACCGGCAAAACCGTCTGGGTAACGGGCGCGGGTAAGGGCATCGGTTACGCGACGGCACGGGCGTTTGTTGAAGCGGGCGCGCAGGTCACCGGATTCGACCTGGCCTTCCCGCAGGAAGCGTATCCCTTTGCCACCGAAACGCTGGACATCGCGGATGCCGCACAGGTCCGCGAGGTGTGCGGGCGCGCGCTGGCGAGGCTTGAGCGTCTGGACGTGTTGGTGAACGCGGCGGGAATTCTGCGTATGGGCGCGACCGACCAGATTGCGCAGGAGGACTGGCAGCAGACCTTTGCGGTTAATGTCGGCGGGGCATTTAACCTGTTCCAGCAGACGATGGGCCAGTTCCGTCGCCAGCAAAGCGGGGCGATTGTCACCGTGGCGTCTGACGCGGCCCACACGCCGCGTATCGGCATGAGCGCCTACGGTGCGTCGAAAGCGGCGCTAAAAAGCCTGGCGCTGACCGTCGGGCTTGAGCTGGCAGGCAGTGGCGTGCGCTGTAATCTGGTGTCGCCTGGGTCAACGGATACCGATATGCAGCGCACCCTGTGGAAAAGCGACGATGCTGAGCAGCAGCGTATTCGCGGCTTTGGCGAGCAGTTCAAGCTCGGTATTCCGCTGGGCAAAATCGCCCGTCCGCAGGAGATTGCCAGCACGGTGCTGTTCCTCGCCTCCGATGCTGCCAGCCATATCACGTTGCAGGATATCGTGGTGGACGGCGGCTCCACGCTGGGGGCGTAGATGATCTGGAAACGTCATTTATCGCGTGAAGAAATGAACGCCACCAGTCTGAACTCCATGGTGACGCATCTGGGCATCGTCTATACCCGCATCGGTGACGATACGCTTGAGGCCGAAATGCCCGTGGATGCGCGTACCCATCAGCCGTTCGGTCTGTTGCACGGCGGGGCGTCGGCGGCGCTGGCGGAAACGCTGGGGTCGATGGCCGGGTTTCTGATGACCCGCGACGGACAAAGCGTGGTGGGAACGGAGCTGAACGCAACGCACCATCGCGCGGTATCGCATGGGAAGGTGCGCGGAGTGTGTCAGCCGTTGCATCTTGGGCGAACCAGCCAGAGCTGGGAGATTGTGGTGTTCGACGAGCAGGGACGGCGGTGCTGTACCTGCCGGTTGAGTACCCAAATTTTGGGCTAGCGTTGCACGGTCAACACCCCTCTCCCCGTTGGGGAGAGGGGTAAGGCTTACAGCATTGAGATCACCCGCTTCAACAAGCGTATTCTCGGCGCAATCGACGCTTTATCCAGCCACTCCGCCGGGCTGTGGAACCCGGCACCGATCGGCCCCAGTCCGTCCAGGGTCGGAATGCCCAGCGCGGCGGTGTGGTTGGCATCACTGCCACCACCGACCGCCTGCCAGGTAATGGCTATTCCTTCCGCCTGACCTGCCGCTTCAACCTGCTGCATCAGCGCCTGCGTGGCTTTACTCGCTGCCATCGCCGGTTTGTGGTTCACGCGCGTCAGCGAGGTCGTGACGCCCTCTAAAAAGCCTTTTTCACACAATGCCTCCAGCGCCTGGTTCACCCGGCTGTACTCATCGTTTTCCCAGAAACGCACGTCCAGCTCGGCAACGGCTTTATCGGCCACCACGTTTGCCGCGCTGCCGCCGTGGATCGCGCCGACGTTGAGCGTGGTGCCACGTTCCTGGTCGGTCAGGGCATTAATGGCAATAATGCTGTTTGCCAGGGCGGTTATCGCCGAGCGGCCTTTCTCCGGTTCGTTACCTGCGTGTGCCGCCACGCCGCTGAACGTCAGGTGATAGCCCGCCATCCCTTTGCGAGCTTTCACCAGCGAACCGTCGGCGCGCGCGGCTTCGCATACCAGCACGCAGCGGGCGCGTTTTGCCAGTTCGCCAATCCATTCGTGTGAATAGACGGAGCCGGTCTCCTCGTCGGGATTCATGGCGATCGCAATGGCCAGACGATCGTGGTCGGCTGCGTCCAGCTCACGCATCGCCCACAAGATATTCAGCAGACCGCTCTTCATATCCGATACGCCAGGGCCATAAAGACGGGTGGCGTCCTCGCTCAGCGGGCGCTCGGCGACGGTGCCGGGGGCAAATACCGTATCAAGATGGCCGACCAGCAGAACGTCGAACTGTGCCGCCTGTGGCTTATTACTGACGAATACGCCCGGGCCGACCTTGTCGCCCAGATTGACCCGTTCGGTGTGCCAGCCTTCGCGCTGCCAGAGCGTTTCAATAATGCCAGCCACGGTTTCGACGCCTGCGACAGTACGGGTGCCGCAGTCCACGTTCACCAGGGTTTTCAGCTCTTCAATATAATGGTCAAGGTTCATAATAACGTCCTGTTCAGAGAATAATGCGCATCAGCAGCATGGCTAAGAAGGCGTTGATGACCGAAATGGCAATCATCAGCGGAATACGTTTAGCGCGGGTGCCGATCACACCCAGAATGCGGCCGAGATACTGCACCTGTGAGCCCATCAGATAGATAGCAGGTGCCAGAATCGCCAGGTGCTCGCCGGTAATAATGCCTTTATCAAACAGGCCGATCGCCACGCCGATCCCACCGCCCATCGACATCCAGCCGCCAATCAGCACGGCAGCCGCTTCACCCGGCAGGCCAAACAGGCCCATCAGCGGGGAGAAGATCATCCCCAGCCCTTTCAGTGCCCCGGTAATTTCCAGCGCCTTGATGATGATAAAAGCCATGACCACGTTGGGCAGGGTGCTGCCGGTGGCAATACTCCAGCCCTTGCGTGCGCCTTCGACAAACACATCGGTAATCACGGGATGAGATTGTGGGGCACTCATACGGTCTCTCCTTGTGTCGGTTGTTGCTCAGGGGCATCTTTGCCGATGACGGTCAGGATCAGGCGCAGCAGATTCGCGCCGACAATCTTCATGATGAACATCACGGCGATGCAGGCACCAATGGAGGTTGGTACCGCGGCCGTCCCGTCAACGGCGACCAGGGTAAAGAGGATGGCACCAGAGGAGAAAAAGTTGGTGATCATCGCCCCGGCGGAGAACTGGAACATGGCGAAAACGTCTTTCTCTTTTTCGCTAATCTGCCCTTCATCGGACAGGTTGCGGGTGAGGGATGCACCCACATCGGTGCTCTGCAGGCTGCCAATCAACGCCAGCCCGGTGGTGCCTGGAATACCCAGCAGCGGGCGCAGCAGCGGCGTTAACAGCTTACGTGCCGCACGCAGCGCACCATAGTGCTCCAGCACGTTGATCATCCCGAGGGCAAACATCACGGCCGGAATTAAACCGAGCGCAAAGAGAAACCCGTCCATTGCGCCACTGCCGCCGGTACCGCGGAAGGCGCTGGTGGCGGTGGTCAGGGTGCCGTCTTCAAGACTGGCCTTGCTGACCACCTTGCCAAACGCACCGTTGAGGGTGGTGAAATCAAACACGCCGTACCACTCTTTTCCGCCCAGCAGGCCAGAGAAGAAAACGGCTGCGAATGCCAGCGCAACGTACGCGCCGGGCCCGACCTTGAGATCCTGAGGTACTGAACTGTTCATATCCTTTTCCTTGTATGCACGCGATTGCGCAGGGTCATTCTGGCGAGGTTTTGAGCAAAAAAAATGATACAAATCATTTCGTAAGGCGGTGTCGGGACGAAAAAGGCAAAAGTGTGACCCGTGGCGGCAGGGGTGTTTCAGCGGAAGGTGATCGGCTTAACAATGTGGTGTAAATGTCTGGTTTGACCACGCATTATTGCGTTTCAAAGTTGTTAAATTTTGAGCGTTGTTCTAGAAACAAAATGTAACATCTCACTGTTTCACAACAACGGACAACAACTATGAACAACTCAGGGAAATACCTTACGTGGGCAGGGCTCTCCGTTGTGGGAGCATTTGCCCTGGGCTATATCGCCCTCAACCGGGGGGAACAGATCAACGCGCTGTGGATCGTTGTCGCCTCGGTCTGTATTTATCTGATCGCGTACCGTTTTTATGGCCGCTATATCGCGAAGACGGTGTTAGGGGTCGACGGCACGCGCATGACGCCTGCGGTTCGTCATAACGACGGTCTGGACTATGTGCCTACCGACAAGAAAGTGCTGTTCGGTCACCATTTTGCGGCGATTGCCGGCGCGGGCCCGCTGGTGGGGCCAGTCCTGGCGGCGCAGATGGGCTATCTGCCGGGGATGATCTGGATCCTCGCGGGCGTCGTGCTGGCCGGTGCGGTGCAGGACTTTATGGTGCTGTTCGTCTCCACCCGCCGCGACGGACGTTCGCTCGGTGAGCTGGTGAAAGAGGAGATGGGAGCCACGGCCGGGGTGATCGCCCTGATCGCGACCTTTATGATCATGGTGATCATCCTCGCGGTGCTGGCAATGATCGTGGTGAAAGCGCTGACCCACAGTCCGTGGGGAACCTATACCGTGGCCTTTACCATTCCGCTGGCGCTGTTTATGGGGATCTACATTCGCTACCTGCGTCCGGGACGCATTGGTGAAGTGTCGGTCATCGGCCTGGTCTTTCTGGTGTTTGCCATTATCTCCGGCGGCTGGGTGGCTGAGAGCCCGACGTGGGCGCCGTTCTTCGATTTCACCGGCGTACAGCTGACGTGGATGCTGGTAGGGTACGGATTTGTGGCGGCGGTGCTACCGGTGTGGCTGCTGCTGGCCCCGCGCGATTACCTCTCCACCTTCCTGAAAATCGGCACGATTGTGGGGCTGGCAATCGGCATTTTGATTATGCGCCCGACGCTGACCATGCCTGCGCTGACCAAATTTATTGATGGCACCGGCCCGGTCTGGACCGGCAACCTGTTCCCGTTCCTGTTTATCACCATCGCCTGTGGCGCGGTATCTGGCTTCCACGCGCTGATTGCCTCCGGTACCACGCCGAAAATGCTCGCCAATGAGAATCAGGCCTGTCTGATTGGCTACGGCGGCATGCTGATGGAATCGTTCGTGGCGATAATGGCGCTTGTCTCGGCCTGTATTATCGACCCGGGCGTTTACTTCGCGATGAACAGCCCAATGGCGCTGCTGGCACCGGCCGGCACCGTTGACGTGGTGGCGTCTGCCGCGCAGGTGGTAAGCGGCTGGGGCTTTGCCATTACCCCTGACACGTTGACCCATATCGCCAGTGAAGTGGGCGAGCAGTCAATTATTTCCCGTGCGGGGGGCGCGCCAACGCTGGCGGTGGGCATGGCGTATATTCTGCACGGCGCGCTGGGCGGGCTGATGGACGTGTCGTTCTGGTATCACTTCGCCATTCTGTTTGAAGCGCTGTTTATTCTGACGGCGGTGGATGCAGGAACGCGTGCGGCACGCTTTATGCTGCAGGATCTGCTGGGGGTGATCTCACCGAATCTGAAACGTACCGATTCATTACCGGCGAACCTGCTGGCAACGGCGCTGTGTGTACTGGCGTGGGGATATTTCCTCCATCAGGGCGTCGTCGATCCGCTGGGGGGGATTAACACCCTGTGGCCGCTGTTTGGTATTGCCAACCAGATGCTGGCGGGCATGGCGCTGATGCTCTGTGCGGTAGTGTTGTTCAAGATGAAGCGTCAGCGTTATGCGTGGGTGGCGTTACTGCCAACCGCATGGCTGCTGATTTGTACCCTGACGGCAGGCTGGCAGAAAGCCTTCAGCCCGGACAACAAGGTGGGCTTCCTGGCTATCGCCAACAAGTTCCAGGCGATGATCGACAGCGGTAAGATCCCGGCGCAATATACGGAATCGCAGTTGTCGCAGCTGGTGTTTAACAACCGTCTGGACGCCGGACTGACCATCTTCTTTATGGTGGTGGTTGTGGTGCTGGCGTTGTATTCTCTGAAGACTGCACTGGCGGCGCTGAAAGAAGACAAGCCGACGGCAAAAGAGACACCGTATGAGCCAATGCCTGAGAACCTGGAAGAGATTGTGACCCAGGCGAAAGGGGCGCATTAATCGCTCAACCTCACCCTCTCCCCGCCGGGGAGAGGGGATAAAAGACGAGACATCCACTATGTTCGACACCCTCTCCAAAGCAGGAAAATACCTGGGCCAGGCCGCCAAAATGATGATCGGCGTACCGGATTACGACAACTACGTCGAGCATATGCGCGTCAACCACCCTGACCAGACGCCAATGACCTATGAAGCTTTCTTCCGCGACCGCCAGGACGCCCGCTACGGCGGCAAGGGCGGCGCGAAGTGCTGTTAACCCTCTTTCGGTAAACAAAGGCTGATCTGCTTTTGTTTACATTCAACATGCGATCAGGCGTTTAACCCGCCATCGACATCCAGTCCCGTGCCGGATATTTGTCCGGCGGCAGGACTGGCCAGGAAGGTGACCGCGGCGGCGATGTCTTCCGGCTGGCCGTAATGTCCCACCGCAATCATCTGGCGCTGAGATTCAGCCTGTTCTCCATCCTCCGGGTTCATATCGCTGTTTGTCGGGCCAGGATGCACAAGGTTCACGGTAATGCCGCGCGGGCCGAGATCGCGAGCCAGACCCCGGGTAAGGGAGTTGAGTGCAGATTTGGTCATCGAATAGACGGCAATACCTGGCATCGCCACACGGTTTGCCAGACAACTGCCGATGTTGATAATGCGCCCGCCGTCAGACATATGCACCAGCGCTTCCTGAATGGCGATCACCACGCCCCGGATATTGACGTTAATCAGGGCGTCAATATCCGCCAGCGTCATGGACTCCAGCGGACCGCCGCGTGCGATCCCGGCGTTGTTGACCAGAATATCCAGCCCGCCCAGGGAGCGTGCCGCATGGGTAACCGCATCCTGAATGGCCTGTGCGCTGGCGCTGTCGGCCTGAATCGCCTCGCTGTGGCGCCCAAGCGCCTTTATCTCTTCGGCGACCGCCTGGGCTTTGTCGGCGGATTTTTCATACGTAATAACCACATCGGCACCGGCGCGTGCCAGTGAAAGTGCGATGGCACGACCCAACCCACGGCTGGCGCCGGTAACCAGCGCCTTCTTACCTGTTAAATCGATCTGCATGATGACCTCGTTGCGAGAGTGATGAGAATCATCATTAGGTATAGTCGGTCGGAACGATTAATGGCTGAAGGATTCCACTTTCTCAAACGCGGCGCGCAGAACCGCAGGGGTGAGCGCGACCGGCAAATAGTGGATAGATTCCACCGGGCGCAGCGTATGGGCAATGACCTTGTCCAGCTCGTCGCGGTTGTTGATATCCACCTCCAGTTCGCGAAGCGTGGTGGGCAGGGTAAAGCGCTGATAGGCCGCCACCAGCTCGGCCAGCACGTCATCCTGGCCGAGCAGCGCACTTTGCACCAGGATGCCGTAGGCCACTTTGGTACCGTGCAGGTATTTTTCCGTTTGCGGCAAAACGGTTAAACCGTTGTGCACCGCATGCGCGGCCGCCACGCGGGTATAGCGCTCGCCCAGACCGCCCACCATTCCGCCCCCGGCAATAATGGCATCCACAACGTCCCTGAACGCCTGCGTCGCTTCGCCACGCTGCTGGTCGGCCAGCGCCTCTTCGCTACGGGAAAGCAGCACGTCGCGGATCGCCAGCGCGCCGTTGATCCCCAGGCGTACGGTCAAAGGCAGGTGTTCGGGTTGTGGGGCCAGGACCACCGCTTCATACCACTTCGCCAGCGTATCGCCGATGCCTGCCAGCAGGTACTCCGCTGGGGCATTGAGGATAATGTGCGGTTCCACCAGCACCAGGAAGTTAGCATCGTCGAACACCTCAAACTGCAGCGCCTGACCGGCATCGTTATACCAGACGGAGAGCGGCGTCCAGGCGGCGCAGGTGGCGGCGATGGTGGGAATAGCCACCACCGGCACGCCGAGACGGCGCGCCACCGCTTTGGCGGTATCAAGCAGTGCGCCACCGCCGACACCAATCACCACGCTGGCGTTATTGCCAGACGCCGTCACCAGATCGGTGACGTCACGTTCGCTGCAGTGCCCTTTAAAGCGCAGATGTTTCGCCCCCGGTGTGTGAAAGCTTTCCGGCAGGAAAGGGCGCGCGCCTTCAATGGCGCGTTCGCCATAAATCCACACCGCGCGGGAGAGCTGTTCCGGCGTAAAGAATTCATTCAGGTGCGCAAGGCTTCCCGGATGCGAGAAATAGTTCGCCGGGCCTGGCACGACGCGGATATCGGTGTTGCTCATGTGTTGTCCTTTTTTTTAGCAAGCGCTAACCCGATGTTATGTCTGGACATCCGGATGGCTAATAATATTTCGCTTTATCTTATGCCTTTTCCGTCGTTGTCAGTCAACCGGAGCTGTGAAAAATTCGATAAATCACAATATGAAAGAAGGATTTAACGCGGATGGTTTCCAGTCGCCTTGAGATGCGCGGTATCAGCCTGGCCTTTTCCGGCTTTCAGGCATTGTCGCGCGTGGATTTGACGTTAATGGGCGGCTCCGTGCATGCGCTGACCGGCGCAAACGGCGCGGGGAAATCGACGCTGATGGCGGTGCTGTGCGGCACTTACGATCGCTACGAAGGTGAGATCTGCATTAATAACCAGCCGGTGACGATCCGCGAGCCGCTTGATGCCAAACGGCTGGGTATCCACCTGGTGCAGCAGGAAGTGGACGTCGCGCTGATACCAGGGCTGAGCATTGCCGAAAACATCATGCTCGATCAGCTCGCACAGCCGGGACATCGCTATCGCTGGCGCGCAATCCGCCAGCAGGCGAAACAGGCGCTGGCGCAGCTGGGTATCGCTCTGGATGTGCGACGCATCGTCGACACCTGCACGCTGGCAGAAAAGCAGCAGATTTTGCTGGCGCGGGCGCTCTCACACCACTGCCGTTTTCTGATTCTGGATGAACCGACCGCGCCGCTGGATAGCCATGAAAGCGAACGGCTTTTCGCCGTAGTGAGACGTCTGCAAAAGCAGGGGATTGGCGTGGTGTTTATCTCTCACCGTATTCACGAACTGAACGCTATTTGCGACACCTTAACCGTGCTGCGGGACGGCAAGCTGATTGAATCCGGCCCGATGGCGAACCTCAGTGGTGACGAAATCGTTGAGAAGATGCTTGGCCATGAGCTTAACGATATCTATCCGCCGGTCCGTCCTGCGCACAGTGACGAGACATTACTGCGCGTGGAAGGGCTGCACGATGACGCGCTGTTGAAAGATATCTCCCTGCACCTGCGAAAAGGCGAAATTCTGGGCATTGCCGGGCTGGCGGGAGCGGGCAAAACGGAACTCTGCAAGGCGCTGTTTGGGGCCAGCAAAAGCCGTGTAGCGCGTGGTGAGCTAAATCATCAGCCCTGGCAGCCGCGCGATCCGGCGGATTCGGTATTGCGCGGTCTGGCGCTGGTACCGGAGGAGCGGCGCAAAGAGGGCATTTTTATTGATGAACCGGTGAGCATGAACCTGGCGGTCACCGCGGATAACAGCTTCTCGCGCTGGAGCCTGTTCGGCCACCGTCAGGCGTGGCGCTGGGCGGAAGAGGTGATTGCCCGCGTCGGCGTGCGTGCGCGTGGGCCGGGGCAGGTGCTGCGTCGTCTGTCGGGGGGCAACCAGCAGAAGATTGCCATCGGCAAGTGGCTGCGCAACGACGCCAGCGTGTTGATTTTCGATGAGCCGACCAAAGGCGTCGATGTCAAAGCGAAAACCGATCTGTTCCAGTTAATTGACGGCCTGGCGCGCGAGGGCAAAGGGGTGATTTACGCCTCCGGTGAGTTCGCTGAACTGGTGGGGCTGTGCGATCGCATTTGCGTGCTGTGGGACGGACGTATCGTGGCGGAAATCGCCGGGGCTGAGGCCCACGAAGAGACACTACTTTATTATTCAACCGGAGGAACGGCGTCGTGAGCAAGGCCCTTTCAGTGACGGCGGCGGCGTCTGGCCGTCAGCAAATTTTTGATTTTCTCTACAAGTGGGGCATGTTGCTGACCGTGGTGGCGCTGGTGGCCATCTTTGGCCTGGCGTCGGACAACTTCCTCGATCCGAACAACATTATCAATATCCTGCGCTCAATTGCCATCGTGACGGTGATTGCTATCGGGGTGTCAATTTCGCTGACCATCGGCGGGTTTGACCTGTCGGTTGGTTCAACGGCATCGCTGGCTAACGCGCTGGTGGTGTCACTGTTCGTCTGGTACGGCTTCGGCACCACCGAATCGATACTGATTACCCTGGCGCTTTGTACTCTGGTTGGCCTGTTTAACGCGTTTCTGATTGTCATCCTGCGGATCCCGGACATGCTTGCCACGCTTGCCAGCCTGTTTGTTATCCAGGGCGTGGCGATGACCTACAGCTACGGTGGGTCAATTACCGAAAACATGGTGCTGCCGAGCGGCGACATGGCTGAAGGGACCATTCCGGCGGCATTCAGCCTGCTGGGACAGGTGCCGACTATCGTGATCATCATGCTGGTGGTGACGATCCTCGCACAGCTGGGGCTGTCACTGACCACCCACGGACGACGCATGTATGCCATCGGCGGTAATCCGGAGGCGGCACGTCTCTCCGGTATTCGCACCACGCGCTACAAGGTGGCGGCCTACGTGATTGCCTCTCTGCTCGC
The DNA here is from genome assembly GCF_029967775.1 of Enterobacter sp. V89_11. Taxonomy (NCBI): domain Bacteria; kingdom Pseudomonadati; phylum Pseudomonadota; class Gammaproteobacteria; order Enterobacterales; family Enterobacteriaceae; genus Enterobacter; species Enterobacter sp. V89_11. The sequence goes on from NZ_JASCAN010000016.1 coordinate 48,405, forward strand.
CGGATTAGGCGGCATTTTACTGGCCTCGCGGATTGGCTCGTCACAGGTGAATGCGGGCGGCGGCTATCTGATGGATGCGGTTGCGGCGGCGTGGATTGGCTTCTCGCTCGCCGGGTCCGGAAAACCGAACGCGCTGGGTACGCTCGTCGGGGCAGTCATTCTTGGCGTGCTGTCGAACGGTCTGGTGATGCTTTCCGTACCCTATTACGCGATGGACATTATAAAAGGGCTGGTGCTCGCCGTGGCGCTGGCGATTACCTACATACAAAAACGCTAACGATTGATCACAACACAACGGGAAAACAGAATGAAAAAAATCACCCTCTCTCTGGTGGCATTAGGGTTACTGACGTCGCTGCCAGGCCTTGCGGCAACCCCCGCACCGCTTCCGCCCGCCATTGCAAATCATGACGGCCCCATCCGCATTGCGGTGATCCGTAACCTCGGCTCTGACGACAACACCACGCAGTTTGTCGCCGGTGCCATTCAGGAGGGCAAAAAGCTCGGCTTTAAGGTCAGCACCTTTTTGAGCAATGGCGACGACGCCAAATTCCAGGACTTCGTTAATCAGGCGATCAGCCAGAAATATGACGGGATTATCCTCTCTCAGGGGCGCGACCCCTATGCGACCGCGCTGGTGAAAAAAGCCGTCGATGCCGGCATTAAAGTGTCGGTGTTTGATACCGCCGTTCAGGGCGACATTCCCGGGGTGACCGTGACCCAGCAGGATGATGCTTCCCTGACCCATCTCTCCTTCGGCCAGCTGGCGAAAGATTTCAACGGTAAAGCCAACATCGTGAAGCTGTGGGTTGCCGGTTTCCCGCCGATGGAACGTCGTCAGGCAGCCTATAAAGCGCTGCAGAAGCAGTATCCGGACATTAAAGAGCTGGAGTCTATCGGTGCCGTTTCGTCTGACGTGCAGGGAGATACCGCGAATAAAGTGGGCGCTATTCTGGCGAAATACCCGAAAGGCAAAATTGACGCCATCTGGGGAACCTGGGATGCCTTCAGCCAGGGGGCCTACAAAGCCCTGAAAGAGAATGGCCGCACCGAAATCAAACTCTACAGCATCGATATCTCAAACCAGGATCTTCAGCTGATGCGCGAGCCAGGCAGCCCATGGAAAGTGAGCGTGGCGGTGGATCCGAAGCTGATTGGTGCAACCAACGTACGTCTGATTGCCAACAAGATTGCCGGTGAAACCACACCCGCCACGTATGATTTCAAAGCGGCGGCGATCCCGCAGGCGCTGCTGACCGCCCAGCCAGGCGCAGTGAACGTGGCGTCGCTGGGGAAAATCATTCCAGGCTGGGGTCAGACAGAAGATTTTATCGCCCCGTGGTTTGCGACGCTTGAAGCGAAACATCAATGAGTGTGCTTCCCACGCCTGAATACAGCCGCAATATGCGGCTGATTGGCCATAGCGACCAGGGCGGTCGCCCGGACGGCGTGCAGCTGATGGTGCATCGCGGTTTCGCGTACATCGGGCATATGGTCTCGCAGGGCTTTTCCATTGTGGACGTGCGCGACCCGAAACATCCCAAACCGGCAGGCTATATGCCCGCGCCGCCCGGCACCTGGAACGTTCATCTTCAGGTGCACGACGATCTCCTGCTGGTCATTAACGCGCGAGACTTGTTCGCGGATGCCCGTTTCGCTGACGAAAAGGTCTACTACACCCGTCAGGTAGGGGAAACCGTACGCGACGTGCAGGACAAGGGCTGGAGCGCCGGGTTGCGGGTGTTTGATATCTCCACCCCTGACAAACCGCGTGAGATCGGCTTTTTATCCCTGAGCGGCATCGGCATTCACCGTATCTGGTACGTCGGCGGGCGCTGGGCGTATGTTTCGGCGCTGATCGACGGCTTTACCGACTATATTTTCCTGACGATCGATCTGACCGACCCGCAAAAGCCTGAGGTGGCCGGGCGCTGGTGGCTGCCGGGGATGAACCAGGCCGACGGTGAGCAACCCAATTGGCCGGAAGGCAAACGCTACGCGCTGCACCACGCGATTATCGCCGGGGATACCGCTTACGGGAGCTGGCGCGACGGGGGACTGACGCTGCTGGACGTGAAGGATCGCACGCAGCCGAAGCTGATTAGCCATCGCAACTGGAGCCCGCCGTTTGGAGGTGGCACGCACACCGCGCTGCCATTGCCGGATCGTGACCTGCTGGTGGTGCTGGATGAAGCGGTACTGGATAACCAGGAGGACGGTGAGAAGTTCATCTGGCTGTTTGATATTCGCGAGCCGTCGAACCCGGTAAGTATTTCCACATTCCCGCAGCCGCAGGAGCGGGATTATGTGGCGAAAGGGGCGCATTTTGGTCCACACAACCTGCACGAGAACCGGCCGGGAAGCTTTGTCAGCTCTACGCTGATTTTTGCGACCTGGCAGAATGCGGGTGTGCGCGCGTTTGATATTTCCAATCCTTACCGTCCGGTTGAAACCGGTGCGCTGGTGCCGGCGGCGCCTGAGAGGATGATGGATACGCGGCCGAATCGACCGCAGGTGATCCAGTCATGCGATGTGTTTGTCGATGCGCAGGGCATTATCTACAGCACGGATTATAACGGTGGATTGTCGGTGATTGAGTATCTGGGGTAACGGCGCGCTGGTGTCTTTCTGACGGCCCTCTTCATCGGGAGAGGGCCGAGGCGTTTAACTGTACTGACGCACCCGCGCCACCAGATCTTCAGCGGTGTCGATACGGTCGGAAATCACAATCAGCGCCTTGCCAAGCGTAATCGCGTGGCGCAGGCATTCGTGGCGCATTGCTTCATCCTGAATGGTCTCGATATCCGCCACGTGCGACAGACCGACACTGCGGCGAATCAGCTCCGTGCCGCAGAATCCGATCGCGTCTTTCCAAACCTTTTTCAGGAATTCAGAGGCGTAGCCCGGGGCAGCAAGTGCCGCATCGCGCGTTTTCTCACTGGCCAGGATCTGGAAGCGCTCCGCGAAGGTGTTCCACAGCGTCTGAATGTCGGTCAGACGCTGTTCACGGGCCGCGGCGGCATCGCGAATACCCAGATGCCCCGGCAGGCCGCAGAAATTGAGCAGCAGGTTGCCGATGGCGGTGCCGACGTCAAAACCGATGGGACCGAAGTAGCCGAACTCTGCGTCGATGGCTTTCAGACTGCCGTCTGCCACGAAAATCGAGCCACTGTGAATATCGCCATGCAGCAGGGCTTCAGCGTGTGAGAAGAAGCGGTGCTTCAGCGAGGCCACGGCAATTTTTAACTGAGCGTCATCGCGCAGGGCGGCAACGTCTTTTTCCAGTTCAGCAGGGTAGTTGTTACGTTCGTGGACCTGGTACGGATCGTTGAAGAACAGATCTTCGGTGATCTCGCACATCTCCGGATTAATGAATTTCGCGACCTGCGCTTTCTTGTCATGCGGGTGCAGGTAAAAGTCGCTGGTATGGAACAGCGTGTGCGCGAGGTATTCACCCAGCTGACGCGCCGCCTGCGGGTAGTAGGTATTTTTGATCAGCTCCCCGCGCCAGATGGCATGGCTGGAGAGATCTTCCATCACCATCACCGCCAGTTCGGGGTCGAAGTGGTGGATTTTCACCGTGTGCTGCGGGCTGTGCTGGTAGTGTTCGACCAGCGTTTGCGCCTCCAGGCGGGCGCGATCCAGGGTCAGTGGCCAGGATTCGCCGACGCAGCGCACATACGGCAGCGCCTGCTTAACAACGATGCGGCTTACGCCCTCGGTATCGTAAATTTTGAACACCAGATTGAGGTTACCGTCGCCCACTTCCTGCGCCTCCACCAGCGATGAGGGATCATCAAGGCCGCCGAACTGCTTTGCATACTCCACGGCATCCTGGGCGGTAAAGGTACGGTATTGCGACATTGCCTGTTCCTCACTGGTTTAGCTAATAAAGACATTTAGACGTCTATACATCTGGATTTCATCCTGACACAATGTGCTACAACAACGCAACAGGGAATTAACGACATGCAGACATTACAGACGACCAGCCTGCGAGTGGCGGAGAATCAGTTATTTATTCTCGATCAGCAGGCGCTTCCTCAGGAGAAACGCTGGCTTGACGCCTCGACGGTAGAGGCGCTGGTCGGCCATATTCACGCCCTGCGCGTACGCGGAGCACCGCTGATTGGTCTCTCTGCAAGCCTGCTGCTGGCCCTTCTGGCGGAAAACGGCAAAAGCCGTGATGAACTGGCTGTGGCGCTGGAGACCCTGCGGGCATCCCGCCCGACGGCGGTGAACCTGATGAACAACCTCGACCGCATGAAGCTGGCTCTCTGGCAGGAGGATTTTGTGCCTGCGCTGGTGGCGGAAGCGCTGCGTCTGATTGATGAAGACAAGCAGCTGTGCGAGGCCATCGCGAATGCCGGCAGTACGCTGGTGAAACCCGGCAGCCGTCTGTTGACCCACTGCAATACCGGCGGGCTGGCGACGGCAGGGGTCGGCACCGCGCTCGGCGTGATTGCCCGCGCGCATCAGGAAGGACGCGTCAGCTCTGTCTGGGTGGATGAAACCCGCCCCCTGTTGCAGGGTGGAAGACTGACGGCATGGGAGCTCGGCGAGCTGGGCGTGCCGTATCAGCTGATCGCCGATTCCATGGCCGCCAGCCTGATGGCAAAAGGGCTGGTTGACGCGGTGTGGGTGGGCGCAGACCGTATTGCGGCCAACGGCGACGTGGCGAATAAAATTGGCACCTATTCTCTGGCAGTTCTGGCAACGTTCCACGGTATTCCGTTCTATGTCGCCGCCCCGCATACCACGCTTGACCCGGCGTGCCCGAACGGTGAGGCAATCCCCATTGAACAACGTGCGGCCAGCGAAGTGACGGGCGTGGCCGGGAGCTTTGGCGCGGTGCAGTGGGCTCCTGAAAACGCGCAGGTCTACAACCCGGCCTTTGACGTCACGCCAGCGGCATTGATAAGCGGTTGGGTGCTGGATACGGGCATCGTCACGCCGGAAGAGGTGGCAAAAGGGAAATTCGCCTGAGGACGACTATCCTTTAAGGGGTTCCCTTTAGGAGGACAGTCACGTGACGCTTGATCCTGATACAGACTTAAAACTGGAACGCGTGGTGGATGCCCCGCGCGATCTGCTGTGGCTCTGCTGGACGACACCCGAGCACATCAAAAACTTCTTCATTCCGGTTCCGCACAAAGTGACCGAGTGTGACCTTGACCTGCGCGTTGGCGGGCGGTTTAACACGGTGTTTGAGGTAGACGGGCAACGGATGGATAACCGGGGTGTGTTTCTCGAAATCGATCCCGGCAGGAAGCTGGTCTTTACCGACGGTTACACGGAAGGCTGGAAGCCCGCCGAAAAGCCGTTTATGACGGCCATTCTACTGCTGGATGATGTGGGGGAGGGCAAAACGCGTTATACCGCCATTGCTCGCCATCCAACGGCGGAAATCCGCGAGCAGCATGAACAGATGGGCTTCCACGAAGGGTGGGGCATTGTGCTGGACCAACTGGTGGCGTATACGAAGGGATTGAAACACTGACGTTTTTTCGCCCCCTCTCCCTGGAGGGAGAGGGGAAAAATCATGCCAGACGCGGATACGCATCCGCAATCGCATCGCCGGTGAACTGCGCAATCCACCCCTCGGGGTTATCAAAAATACGAATGGCGGTAAAGTTCGGCTCTGAGCCCATATCAAACCAGTGCGGCGTTCCGGCAGGCACGGAAATCAGGTCGTTTTTCTCACACAATACCTGACACACCTCGTCGCCAATGTGCAGGCAAAACAGCCCCGCACCCTCAACAAAGAAACGCACTTCATCTTCCCCGTGGGTATGCTCGTTCAGGAACTTTGCGCGCAGCGCCTCTTTTTGCGGGTTGTCGGCACGCAGGCTGATGACATCCCAGCTCTGATAACCTTTCTCTGCCACTAACGTGTCGATCGCATGCTGATAAGCCGCGATAACCGCATCGGGGGCAGGATCGCGGCCTAAGTCGCGGTCTGCGGCCCAGCGTTCAAAACGCACCCCTCTGGCGTTGAGCTGTTGGGCGATGTCGGCAGCGTCGGTGCTGTGCCAGCGAGGTTGACTGGAGTCTTTATCGGAATAAATGGTCAATGCGCTCATGAAGGGATCTGCTCCGGGTTAATCTCGTCGAACTGGTGTACCTGATGGTGATGGCTTGCACCGTCATCATCGCCGCGAATCAGCTGCAGGGTGCGAAAACCTGCCTGCTCAGCGGCGTCCAGCTCCTGATGTATATCCGACAGGAACAGGATCTGCGACGGGGGGATACCCGTTTGTGCCGCAATGTTCTGGTAAGACTGGACGTCGCGCTTGGCACCGATGTGGGTATCAAAATAGCCGCTGAACAGATGAGTAATATCACCTTCGTCGCTGTAGCCAAATAACAGTTTCTGCGCCGCGACGGAGCCTGAGGAATAAACATAGAGATCAATACCCTGCGCTTTCCATTTTTCCAGCGCAGGCAGTACGTCCGGGTAGAGGTGGCCGGTAAAATCGCCGTTAACGTAGCCGTCGTGCCAGATGATCCCCTGTAGCGCCTTCAACGCGGTTGACTTGCGGTCTTCATCCATAAACGTAAAAAGTGTGTCAATAAGATCGCTTACGCTGGCGTGCGGGTGGTTAATTTCATCACGCAGATTGTCCAGAATCGATTTGACCGGCTCGGCGTACTGCTGCGCGGTCACAAAGGCCGCCAGACGCTCACGCGCGTAGGGGAACAAAACATCATGGACAAAACGGATATCGCTGGTGGTCCCTTCAATATCCGTCACAATCGCGCGAATCATACTCTCTCCCAGTGTCGTAAACGCATTTCGCATTCAAATAAGAATTCCAGTCCTTCCAGATGACGGCGGGCCTCGGCCACATCGCGTCCCCAGCAGGTTAAGCCATGACCGCGCAGAAGAAAACCATAATTAAACGGGTGCGTCTGAGCGTATTCGGCAATGCGCACGGCGAGCGCGTCGATATCCTGGTCGTTATCAAACACCGGGATGGCGACCGTATCCAGATGCGTGCTCTGCCCGGAGAGGGATTTTTGCATCTCAAAGCCGGTGATCTTCAGCTCAGGCTCTTTGACCAGTCGCGACAAGACCGTGGCATTGACGGTATGGACGTGCAGAACCGCGTTGGCTTCGGGAAACAGACGATAGATGAGCGTGTGAAGCCCGGTTTCAGCCGACGGCGTGCGGCCAGAGGGTGCACGGTTGGTCGCAATCTCCACCTGCAGAAAATCGTCGGTGGTCAGGCTGCCTTTATCTTTACCGGATTCACTGAGCCAGCACAGATGCGCATCCTGACGCACGGACATGTTGCCGCCGGTCGCGGGAGCCCAGCCTTTGGCGCCGATCCAGCGGCAGGCGTCGACCAGGTATGTGAGTTGCAGGTTGTCGGTCATCTTCCTTTTTCCCTCTCGGTCAGGAATATTCATATTGTTTAGACGTCTAAGCGTCTTGATTGCCAAAGACTAACATCGTGTTATAGTGTCAGCAACATAAGTATTACATGCAGGCACAACACAATGAGCAATAACGCATTGATTCCTCAGAGTAAACTTCCCAGTCTTGGTACCACCATCTTTACGCAAATGAGCGCACTGGCCCAGCAGCACAACGCCATTAATCTCTCGCAAGGGTTCCCGGATTTTGATGGCCCGCGTTATTTGCAGGAACGTCTGGCGTACCACGTTGCGCAGGGGGCGAACCAGTATGCACCGATGACGGGCGTGCAGGCTCTGCGGGACGCCATTGCAGACAAAACGGCTGAGCTGTATGGCTATAAGCCAGACGCTACCAGCGACATCACGGTGACGGCAGGGGCGACCGAAGCGTTGTATGCCGCAATTACCGCGCTGGTGCGCACGGGTGATGAGGTGATCTGCTTTGACCCGAGTTATGACAGCTACGCGCCGGCGGTTGAACTCTCCGGCGGCGTGGTGAAACGTATCGCGCTACAGCCACCGCATTTCCGTCCGGACTGGCAGGCGTTTGCTGCCTTGCTGAGCGACAAAACCCGTCTGGTTATTATCAATACCCCACACAACCCGTCGGCGACCGCATGGCAGAAAGCCGATTTCGCTAAGCTGTGGCAGGCGATTGCCGGGCGTGAAATTTACGTGCTGAGCGATGAAGTGTATGAGCACATCTGTTTTGCGCAGGAAGGGCATGCCAGCGTGCTGGCCCATCCGCAGCTTCGCGAGCGTGCCGTGGCGGTATCGTCATTTGGTAAAACCTATCATATGACCGGCTGGAAGGTGGGGTACTGCGTGGCTCCCGCGGCCATCAGCGCTGAGCTGCGTAAAGTGCACCAGTACCTGACGTTTGCCGTAAACACGCCGGCCCAGCTGGCCCTGGCTGATATGCTGCGCGCCGAACCGGAGCACTACCGCGACCTGCCGGCATTCTACCGTCAGCGTCGGGATCTGTTTGTGAATGCGCTAAGCCAGAGCCGTCTGGAGATTTTACCCTGCGAAGGGACCTACTTCCTGCTGGCGGACTACAGCGCGATTTCGGATCGGGATGACGTGAGTTTTTGCCAGTGGCTGACAAAAGAAGTGGGCGTTGCTGCCATTCCGCTGTCCGTATTTTGCGCCGACCCGTTCCCGCATAAGCTGATCCGGCTCTGTTTTGCGAAACAGGAATCGACGCTTCTCGCGGCGGCGGAGCGGCTGAATACACTCTGAGCGTGTCATCCCTCTCGCGTTAGAATAACGGCGGTCTGCCCATAATAAGTGAGAGTAATATCAGTCAAAATAACGCGAAAGCGCGTTATAAAATATAAGTCAGGATTATGTATTAACAAAGAGAACGGGCTGTGAGCGACACAGCCCGTCGCTGTTATTTTTCTGTTACTTCGTTAATAAATTTCGCGAATGCCGTACTGTTCAATGCCGAACGATTATAAATCATAAAAATGTCAAGCGAGGGAAGGGTGAACGGTGCAGTGATTTTTTTGAGTCTTAGCACTTCACTGTATTTATCAAATAAAATTTCGGGTACGTAACCAATTAAATGAGAGGCACTTATCATCGAAATAATAGTAAATACAGAGTCACAGCGAAAACCGATTGTCTTTTCCGCATGCACTTTTTCTGCCATCGATTGATAGGTTTTAACGCCCGGCTCATCACTGAGGAATATCGTAAACTTCTCTTCCTGAAGCTCTTCCATGGTGGCCACCTCTTTCATCCGCGGATGATCCTGGCTGCAGACCAGCAGGACGGAATAAGATGCATATGGCACACAAATCATTGAACGGTTGCTAACCGGGGCCATTGAGAAAATTAAGTCTGCCTTACGGTATGCCAGCAGATCTTCTGCGGAGTCAGCAGAGAGCAGCATGTCATGCAGTTCAATCTCGTAATTGTGCTCTCGCATCAATAATTTAAGCGGGCCCAGCAGGTTTTCTGTGGTCAGGATTTGCGGGCTGTACACCACAAAATTCTTTTTTAGCGTTGAGCCATGCATGATGTTAATCGTCTGCTCAAGCTGGTTGAGGTTTTGCTCAAGATGATGGTGCAGGTTCACGCCTACCGTGGTGGGCGTAATCCCTTTCCCGGAACGAATGAACAGGGGATCGTTGAGCTGATTACGCAACCTTTGCAGCGACTGGCTGACCGCCGAGGGCGTAATATAGAGCGTTTCTGCTGCCTTGCTGATGCTTAAGTGCTGATAAATACACTCGAAAATTACCAGCAGATTAAGATCAAATTTTTTTAGATCGTAGAGATTAGCCATGTTTCATCCTGAGTGGACTGCGTTGCGTTAACACATCACTGATAACTATAGAAGGAAGTTAATCATTTACCATCCATGCAATTAACTTACTTAATTAGAGTTGTATGTTGACTTAATATATCACGATGGCAGATTTATAAAATAGAGCTTCAATGAATATTAAGATATTTTTATCTCTAAAACTGCGAGGCTGTTTGCATTAAAATAGTCTCAATTATATATAGACAAATAATTATCATTCATTTTTATTAATCCTCGCAGGCGCGTCTTCACTCCTGCGCGATAAACCGTGTTCGATGAAACCTATCACAGCCATAGATACGATTGGCGCTCATGTGCATTGCCCTCGCGCTGTGCGGGTGTTGTAATCAAGGCGCTGTTACGGCCTTGATATGAGGTATGTAGAGCGCAACGCAACGCCAGCAATGCTGGCACTGAAAGTTCCTGTGGAAAGTTCAGGTATCAGGGCCGCCCACCAGGGCGGCCTTTTTACTTTTGGCTTTTCGTTAATTCAGTTCATCACGTTGTCTTGTTCGGGTTGTTAGGTATGGCTGATTGATTTGATAAAGCAAACGCATTAGCCCACCCGGCGAAAGTTGGTTACCTTACATCTCAACGAAAACACGGAGGAAGTACAGATGTCTTTGATTAATACCAAAATTAAACCTTTCAAAAACCAGGCGTTCAAAAACGGTGAATTCATTGAAGTGACCGAGAAAGATACCGAAGGCCGCTGGAGCGTCTTCTTCTTCTATCCGGCTGACTTCACCTTCGTTTGCCCGACCGAACTGGGTGACGTTGCAGACCATTACGACGAACTGCAGAAGCTGGGCGTAGACGTTTACTCTGTTTCTACCGACACCCACTTCACCCACAAAGCATGGCACAGCAGCTCTGAAACCATCGCGAAAATCAAATATGCGATGATCGGCGACCCGACTGGCGCCCTGACCCGTAACTTCGACAACATGCGTGAAGATGAAGGCCTGGCTGACCGTGCTACCTTCGTTGTTGACCCGCAGGGCATTATCCAGGCAATCGAAGTTACCGCTGAAGGTATCGGCCGTGATGCTTCTGACCTGCTGCGTAAAGTGAAAGCGGCGCAGTACGTAGCTTCTCACCCAGGCGAAGTTTGCCCGGCGAAATGGAAAGAAGGCGAAGCGACTCTGGCACCGTCTTTAGACCTGGTTGGCAAAATCTAAGTTTCCCGCCGTCTTTCGCGCAGAGCATCGCCTGCTCTGACGCGACAGGCTCCGGAAATGACAGTCGTAATGGGCGCGCCCGCGCCCATTTTATTCCAGCACCATGATGCAAGTTGCATTCAGGCCGCCCGAATAAGGCAGCTTGCATGATGACGTTTTTAGAGAGGGAAGAACAATGCTCGACACCAATATGAAAACCCAGCTCAAGGCCTACCTTGAGAAACTGACCAAACCTGTTGAGCTGATTGCCACGCTGGACGACAGCGCTAAATCGGCAGAGATCAAGGAACTGCTGGCAGAGATCGCCGAACTGTCACCGAACGTGACCTTCAAAGAAGATAACGATCTGGCGGTGCGCAAGCCCTCCTTCCTGATCACCAATCCGGGTTCTGACCAGGGGCCGCGTTTTGCCGGTTCTCCACTGGGCCACGAATTTACCTCGCTGGTGCTGGCACTGCTGTGGACCGGTGGTCATCCGTCAAAAGAGGCGCAGGCGCTGCTCGAGCAGATCCGCGACATTGACGGCGATTTTGAGTTTGAAACCTATTACTCACTCTCCTGCCATAACTGCCCGGACGTGGTGCAGGCGCTGAACCTGATGTCGGTGCTGAACCCGCGCATTAAGCACACGGCGATTGACGGCGGTACGTTCCAGAACGAAATCACCGACCGTAACGTCATGGGCGTTCCGGCGGTCTTTATGAACGGTCAGGAGTTTGGCCAGGGCCGTATGACGCTGACCGAAATCGTTGCCAAAGTGGACACGGGTGCCGAAAAACGTGCGGCAGAAGCGCTGAACAAACGTGACGCGTATGATGTTCTGATTGTCGGCTCCGGCCCGGCGGGCGCGGCGGCGGCGGTTTACTCCGCCCGTAAAGGCATTCGTACCGGACTGATGGGCGAACGCTTCGGTGGCCAGGTGCTCGACACCGTGGATATCGAAAACTACATCTCTGTGCCGAAGACCGAAGGCCAGAAACTGGCTGGCGCACTGAAGGCGCACGTCAGCGATTATGAAGTGGATGTGATCGACAGCCAGAGCGCCAGCAAGCTGGTTCCGGCCGCGGTTGAAGGGGGGTTACACCAGATTGAAACCGCCTCCGGCGCGGTGCTGAAAGCGCGCAGCATTATCATTGCCACCGGCGCCAAATGGCGCAACATGAACGTCCCGGGTGAAGATCAGTATCGCACCAAAGGCGTCACCTACTGCCCGCACTGCGACGGCCCGCTGTTTAAAGGTAAACGCGTGGCGGTGATCGGCGGCGGTAACTCCGGTGTGGAAGCGGCGATTGACCTGGCGGGTATCGTTGAACACGTCACCCTGCTGGAGTTCGCCCCAGAGATGAAAGCGGACCAGGTGCTGCAGGACAAAGTGCGTAGCCTGAAAAACGTCGATATCGTGCTGAATGCGCAGACCACGGAAGTGAAAGGTGACGGCAGCAAAGTGACCGGTCTGGAATACCGCGACCGCGTGAGCGGTGACGTGCATAGCGTGGCGCTGGCGGGGATCTTCGTACAGATTGGTCTGTTGCCAAACACCACCTGGCTGGACGGCGCGATTGAGCGCAACCGCATGGGCGAAATTATTATCGATGCGAAATGCGAAACCAGCGTGAAAGGGGTGTTCGCGGCAGGGGACTGCACCACGGTTCCGTACAAACAGATCATCATTGCCACCGGTGAAGGGGCGAAAGCGTCTCTGAGCTCGTTCGATTATCTGATTCGCACCAAAACGGCATAAAAAGAAAGCAAGACTACACCTGCAACAGCAAGAGGCCACCGAAAGGTGGCCTCTTTTTTTACCTGACGACCATCACCGGAATGTGAGTGTGGCGGATCACGCTCGACGCGTTAGAGCCCAGCAGGTGGGTGGTAATGGAAGGATTACGGGAACCGATCACCACGACGTCTGCTTTCAGTTCATTGGCCAGTTCATTAACGGCATCCCGCACGCTGCCGAACCTGACGTGAGTTTTGATACGTGAAGGGTCGATGCTGAAATGCCCGACCATGGTTTGTAGACGATTTTCAGCTTCGTGCTGAAGATGCTCTTCGAAGCGACGTACATCGGCGGCAAAGCGGTGCAGACTCAGGCTGGCGGAACCCGGTAACACGTGTAAAAGATGAATGATCCCGTCCTGCTGCGCCAGGAACTCCGCGTGGCGTACGGCCTTGTCGCTCAGCTCCATCTCGAAAACATCAACCGGCATAATGATTGTCTGATACATACCCGTTTCTCCTTGTTTATAAACGCTGAATTCATTCAACCACAAAATATGAATGGTTTCTGTAAGCGCGGCGCCACTTTTTGATCTCGCCAGGAAAAATCTCAAAAGATCCGTCATCACGGGCAAGTCTTCTGGGGTAGCTACCCTTTATACACTGTCCTGGATCCTTTCGGAGGTTGCATGAAAGCACTCACGTATCACGGCCCACATCATGTTCGCGTCGAGAATGTCCCCGATCCCATCATTGAACAGCCAGACGATATTATTCTGCGGGTCACGGCTACGGCGATTTGCGGGTCCGATCTGCATCTCTATCGCGGCAAAATCCCGAAGGTGCAGCACGGCGATATTTTTGGTCATGAATTTATGGGGGAAATCGTTGAGTGTGGCAGGGAGGTGAAGAATTTACAGAAAGGCGATCGCGTGGTTATCCCGTTTGTGATTGCCTGCGGTGACTGTTTCTTCTGCCGTCTGCAGCAATACGCGGCCTGCGAGACGACCAACGCCGGGCAGGGCGCCGCGCTGAACAAAAAGCAAATTCCCGCGCCGGCCGCGCTGTTTGGCTATAGCCATCTCTACGGCGGCGTGCCGGGAGGCCAGGCGGAATATGTTCGCGTACCGAAGGGGAACGTTGGGCCGTTCAAGGTGCCGCGGCTGTTGTCCGATGACAAAGCGCTGTTCCTGTCAGATATTTTACCCACCGCCTGGCAGGCGGCAAAAAATGCGCAGATCGAAAAAGGATCGAGCGTGGCCGTTTTCGGCGCCGGGCCGGTGGGGTTGCTGACCATTGCCTGCGCGCGACTGCTCGGGGCGGAACAGATCTTCGTTATTGACCATCACCCGTATCGCCTGCGATTTGCTCAGGCGCGCTACGGCGCAATCCCGGTCAACTTTGATGATGATAACGATGCCGCCGAAAAAATCATTGAGCAAACTGCCGGCCAGCGTGGTGTCGATGCGGTGATTGATGCCGTCGGGTTCGAAGCCAAAGGCAGCACCACGGAAACAATCCTCAGCAACCTTAAAATTGAAGGCAGCAGCGGCAAAGCGCTGCGTCAGTGTATCGCGGCTGTCCGGCGCGGCGGCGTTGTCAGCGTCCCTGGCGTTTACGCCGGGTTTATTCACGGCTTCCTGTTTGGCGATGCCTTCGATAAAGGGCTGAGTTTCAGGATGGGGCAGACACACGTCCACGCCTGGCTGGGCGAGTTGCTGCCGCTTATCGAAAAAGGGCTGCTTACGCCGGAGGAGATTGTGACCCACTATCTGCCGCTGGCGGATGCGGAACGCGCCTACAAGATTTTCGAAAAACGGGAGGAGGAGTGCCGCAAGGTCATTCTGGTGCCGGGAGCGGAAACGCCTGACGCGGCGGCACAGCAGGTGAAAGGCCTGGTCAATGCTTTCCCGGGTGGGGTGGCGTGAGATTATCGCTTACCGATGACGCTCAAGATAAAGCACCGCCATGACGATGATCGCCAGAATAATGAGAAAAATAAGTGTGATAACCACTATCTCACTCATGACCGTCCCCGCGGCACCCAAACAGATTAAGCGTGGGTTAAGGGGTTTTCGGGCGATATAGGATAATCGGGTGAATTTGCGGAAAGAGGATGCGGGTGCATCCTCTGTGCAACGCGGGAGCGTTTGTTCAGATGGGGTTAACGCAGGTAGTCGCCCGCGGCTTCTGGCTGGTAGAGCAGCTCCAGCACTTCCAGATGCGCCGCGGCACCGCCTGGCAACGCCCAGTTGATGGTGTCTCCCGTACGCAGACCAAGAAGCGCGGCACCCACAGGGGCAAGGACCGAAAGCTGTGCACTGCTGTCGGTCATCTGCGCTGGGTAGACCAGCGTTCGGGTCAGCTCTTCACCGGTGGCCAGGTTACGGAATTTAACCCGGCTGTTCATGGTGACCACGTCGTGCGGCATGGATTCAGGCGTGCACATCTGCGCCCGGTCAAGCTCTTCATTCAGGGCGTCAGCCACCGGAAGCGAAGCGAATTCTGCTTTTTCCAGCAGTCTGTCAATACGTTCTGCGTCAAGCTCATTGATGATGATGGTGGGTCTGGACATTTTTTACTCCATGTCGTTAATGCTGCGTGTAACGCAGAAACCAATCCAAAAGAAAACCCTCGCCGTCTGGCAGCGAGGGTTTAACTCTTCTGATGATACTGGCTGAGCGCACAACTTTGAAGTGATACAGGTCACATTCATGGGTCATATGAATTTTCGGTGAAAAACGTGCTCCCTTGCCAATTTGCATTATTCTTTTTAAGCGCCCCCTGCGGGCGACTATCCGCATTCAGTGTTTCTTCTCAGGAGATCTCATGAGCGATTACGACAAAATTACGTTGAAAGACGGCAGTTATTTATATTTTAAAGACTGGGGAAGCGGGCAACCCGTGGTGTTTAGCCACGGCTGGCCGCTGACGGCGGATGCCTTTGAAGACCAAATGTTATACCTGGGATCAAAAGGATTTCGCGTAATTGCACATGACCGCCGCGGACATGGCCGCTCAGCGCAGCCGTGGGATGGGCACAATATGGATCAGTACGCCGACGACCTGGCTGAGCTGACGGCGCGTCTGAATCTGAAAGACGCTGTTCACGTGGGGCATTCAACCGGCGGTGGCGAAGTGGCGCGCTATATTGGTCGCCACGGTACGGATCGCGTGGCGAAAGCGGTACTTATTGGTGCCGTGACACCGATTATGATCAAAACCGATTTCAACCCGAACGGTGTGCCGAAAGAGGTGTTTGATGGTATTCGGGAAGGCGTGATTAACGATCGCGCAGCTTTCTTCTATGCGCTGACCGAGGCGTTTTATGGCTATAACCGCCCGGGGGCAAAAGAGTCCAAAGCGGTGCGGGAGAGCTTCGTTGAGCAGGGGCTTCAGGGGTCGATCAAGGCGCTGTATGACTGCGTCAAAGCGTTCTCTGAAACCGATCTGCGTGAAGATCTGAAAAAGATGACTATCCCGACGCTGGTGATCCACGGCGACGACGACCAGATAGTCCCGATCGAGACCTGTGGTCGGGTGGCTGCAGAGCTCCTGCCGAACGCTGAGCTGAAGGTCTATGCCGGGGGTTCTCACGGCATATGCACCACGCATAAGCACCAGATCAACGACGATTTGCTGAAATTTATTCAGTCTTAATTCCTGGCGGATTGCGTTACGCTGAGTGTCCTGATCCAGGGTACTGAGCGAAACGCAATTCGTGTCTGCCCCACCATTAAGAGAGCACTATGTATTTCTATCAACCTTCTCTGGGACACGGCCTGCCGCATGACCCACTGAACGCGATTATTGGCCCACGCCCGATTGGCTGGATCTCCTCGTGCGACAACGCCGGTCAGCTGAATCTCGCGCCGTATAGCTTCTTTAACTGCTTTAACTATCGTCCGCCTATCATCGGTTTTTCCAGCAACGGCTGGAAAGACAGCGTGCGTAATATTACCGAAACCGGCGAGTTTGTCTGGAACCTGGCGACGCGCGATCTGGCTGAAGCGATGAATGCGACCTCGGCTATGCTTCCCCACGATGAAAATGAATTTACCTTTGCGGGATTAACGCCAGCGGCCAGCCAGCTGGTGAACGCCCCGCGGGTGGCAGAAAGCCCGGTTAACTTTGAGTGTCGCCTGTCGCAGTGTATTCAGCTTACCGGGGCCGACGGCACACCGGTTGATACCTGGCTGGTGCTCGGCGAAGTGGTGGGTATTCACATCGCCGAAACGTTGCTGGAAGAGGGGATTTATCAGACGGCGAAAGCGCAGCCCATCCTGCGTGCGGGTGGGCCGACGGCTTACTATGGCATCAGTGACGAGCACCGGTTTGACATGACCCGACCGATCGTCAATCAGTGACCGGCTTTATCAATGACGAATTGTTTTCCGCAGTTACCCGGATGTGGCTGCGGAGCAAATGAGGTCGCAGAAAGCGGGTTATTAATGGTGTCTGCCTTCAGTGAGATCTGCATTTCGGTCAGGTAGGACGGGTTGCCATTACAGGTAAGCTTGAACGCTTTGACATTCTCCTTGCCCCAGCCTTTGGCCACGGCGCTGTCAAAGTCGCTGCGGCTTACGGTTTTTCCGTAGTTATCGGCGAGGAACTTGCCGACCGCGCTGTTTTTTATCTCCTGATTCATGCGCACCATCGTGCCGAAATACGCGTCAGGATCAAAACCAAAGCACACGCCGTGTTTGGCATATTCGTAGCGTTCCAGGCAGGAGTTACCGCCAGCACCTGGCATAACGCTGTTCAGCTTCGCAGCACCTGAAAGCGACAGTCCGGTTTCGGCTGCAGCGCATTTGCGGCTGGCCTTCACCTCCGGCATGTTCGGGATTGGACGGGTCGCGCAGCCAAAACGCATCCAGCGACGTTCATCCACACCCCGTGCGGCAACAGATTTTGGCAGCCCCGGCCATAATCCGTGCACGGTCAGAAAATCGGTTTTGTTATCACTCTCTTTTTGTAAACGGCACTCTTCGGGCTCGTTGCGGTTACGGTCGGCCATGCTCTGGCAGAACCCGGTTTGCCAGGAAAGAGCCAGAACGTAGCGATCGAAATCGCCATACTGCGTTGCCTTGAGTGGGTCGGCCTGTGCGGAGAATACACAGAGTGCCAGCGCGATTGCGCCAGACGGAATAACGATATCCTTCCTGAACATGTGATTTCCTGATCGAATGAGCATGAATAATTTCTGGAAATTATTAAAGCACAAAAAGCGCCCGCAGGCGCTTTCTGGATATCAGGAATTTAGCTTAAGCTGCGCCGGGTACCAGCACCTGCGTGGCAATAATCACGATAACCAGCCCTACAATCACGGGGACGGAGGTGCGTTTGATCACTTCGAAAGGTGAGATTTTTGCCATCCCGGCAACGGCTACAACCACACCCGATACCGGCGAAATGGTGCGACCGAGGTTTGACGCCTGCAGCATGGGGATGGAGAGATAGGCCGGGTTAATGCCTGAGGAGTGAGCCAGTTTCGGGATCATCTCAACGAAGGCGTAGAACGGCGCGTTACCTGAACCGGTAGTCATGGCGGCCAGCATGGTCAGCACTACCAGAACCAGCATCAGGATAATACTGGCCGAGCCGAACGAGGTGGCGATGGAAATCAGGCTCTGAATAAAGCCGATGGTGCTCAGGCCCTGAGCGAAGACGCCTGCTGCAACCAGCAGCATAACGACCCCTGCAAACGCATCCGCCATACCGCGATAGGCCACTTCCAGACCCGAGAAGACTTTCTGCGTGTTAAACCCACGCACAAACTCCAGCAGGGCGGCCAGCAGCATGCAGATCACCAGAATGGTGATGATGTGCAGCTGCGGGCCCCATTTACCGTCAAAAATAAGCACGCCAATAATAGGTGTGAACGGCAGAATGGCATAAAACGCTGGCGCGGTGGTGGTGATTTCACTCACGTCCAGCATCTCGTGGCTGATGTTCTCTTTCTTATCGAGATAACGCTGCCAGAAGAAGTGTGCGATGCCCATGCCGACAATGGCGACGATAGAAATGGGCAGCGTGGTTTTGAACGCAAAGTCGATAAGCGACATCTCAGCGGCTTTGGCTGCGAGCACGACATCACCGGAGGTGGGGGAAAGAATAATGGCGGCCGGCGAGGCGCAAATCGCGGCGGCCGCGCCGCGGCTGATACCGACGTTAACCATAATCGGGAACAGGGTGGCCATTAACAGTACGCCCAGACCGGTGGCGGACGACACGGCAAGGGACATCAGGCAGGCAAGGAAATAGGCTGCGACCATCAGCAGATAGGGGGAGTTAATGTACTGCAGCGGTTTGGACGCCAGTTTAACCACCATATCATTCGCGCCGATATGGGTCATGTACGCCGCAAAACCGCACAGCATCATGATCATCATACCCAGGTCGCCACCGCGGCTCATGAGCAGGATTTTAATGTATTCAACAATGTCTGTGGCGGTGTAGCCCGTACTGTCTGCGCTGGCCGGTAACACCTGATGGCCCATGATGGCGCTGATAATGAGCAGGGTTAGCCCGCCGACAAATAACACCCCTGTGGCCGAGTAACCTTTAATGATGTAGCGCGCTACACCGACAATGACGACGACTCCGATAAGGAGCTCGATAAACGTAAGCATGGTTTCCCCTGTGTCCTTGCTGCCCGAGAGCACAAATAATCAATAAAAAAGAAGGATGAAATGTGCCGAATTAATGTTCTGTCCTTGCTGATTAAAATCAATAAACAGACTACTAAAGAAGATAATAACGGTATTTTTGCCATCGCCCCGGCATTTATCTCATGCGCATATTGACCGGTAGAAATATCACTATATGTCAATTAAATGATAATGGGTTGTTAAATATTTTGTGGGTTTAAATTCGCCGCAGAAAGAAAAGGCAAAAACCCTTTGGGAACTGGGTTTTTAATGGCTTCTGGCAGCCCTCCGGGACGGGCCCTGGAGACCGTCATTGCTGGCGTTGGTTGGGTTGTCCAGCGTATTAAAGCCTAATAAAGGCTTACTTTTATTGTGCTTATTATAGCGTGAAAGTATGTTCCTCTCAGAATATTCCCAGGAAGACGCTGATTAATTAGGAATAACGCTGATGCTGTTAAGCTTTGATTAAACTATTTTATGGTAAACTTTGCCTCGAATACTAAGAATGGTAATTGCATTGTGATTGTACGTAATAAATTTTTCCTCATTTTGTTGTTTATTTTTGGGCAGTTAGCATTGTCGTCTGTTGCACACGCCGAGAGCAATGCAACCGATAAAGGCTGGTTCTCCACCTTCACTGATAATGTGTCGCAGACCTGGACTGCGCCAGAGCATTATGACCTGTATGTTCCGGCAATAACGTGGCATGCGCGTTTTGCCTATGACAAAGAAAAGACTGACAAATATAACGAGCGCCCGTGGGGGGCTGGTTTTGGTCAGTCGCGTTGGGACGAAAAAGGGAACTGGCATGGCATCTATCTGATGGCCTTTAAAGATTCCTTTAACAAGTGGGAACCAATCGGGGGTTATGGCTGGGAGAAAACCTGGCGTCCGTTAGCCGATGAAAACTTCCATGTGGGGCTGGGCTACACCGCCGGTGTGACCGCACGCGACAACTGGAACTACATTCCGATTCCGGTGCTGCTGCCTCTGGCCTCTATCGGCTATGGTCCGGCAACGTTCCAGATGACCTATATCCCGGGGACATACAACAACGGTAACGTTTACTTCGCCTGGATGCGTTTTCAGTTTTAACTGAAAAAACGTCACGTACTGGTGAAAAAGTGTGCACCCGTTGATTCCGTTGAGATAAAAAACCGTCAGCAGAAATTAACGCGACTTTAGTCACTTTTTATCAAAGAACCGCTGGACAAAAGGTCCCACAATTGATGTACTGGTACCCGACACAGCATTTGTGTCGTTTTTTAATGTAAAGGTAATTTTGATGTCTAAGATTAAAGGTAACGTTAAGTGGTTTAATGAGTCCAAAGGATTCGGTTTCATTACTCCTGAAGATGGCAGCAAAGACGTGTTCGTACACTTCTCTGCAATCCAGTCTAATGGTTTCAAAACTCTGGCTGAAGGTCAGCGTGTAGAGTTCGAAATCACTAACGGTGCCAAAGGCCCTTCTGCTGCTAACGTAATCGCTCTGTAATTCAGACGCGTCAGCAAGAATTTCAAAACCCGCTCACTGAGCGGGTTTTTTTTCGCGTTGAATCAGCTAAGCAGATACATTTTGAGGAAGCTGGCAACGATCAGCACGCTCAACAACACCACACCTGCGCTCATCAGGTTCTGTTTCATTCTGTCACCCTCGTTCTGTATTGCGTTCAGAGTGACAGAGAAAAATTAAGCCAACATTAACGCAGCGTCTGTTAGTGCGTCGTGGCGGAAGAAAATAGCCAGAATGCGATCCCCGTCATCGCAAAGGAGCCGAGCATATTAATCGCAATGTTCATCAGCGCCCAGCCGACACGCCCTTCCTGAAACAGGAAAACCACTTCCGCCGAGAACGTTGAGAAGGTGGTTAAACCGCCGCAAAAGCCGGTGGTAATCAATAGCTTCCACACGGGATCGATATGCGTCATACGGTTAAACCAGGCCAGCCCCACGCCAATAATGAAAGCACCTATCAGGTTAGCCGCCAGCGTACCCATTGGAATAGCCTGATGCAGGGGATTAAAACGCATACTCAAAAACCACCGCGCAACGCTACCCGTACCCCCACCAATAAAAACGGCTAAAAGTAGTTGTAACACTGTAAATACCTGCTATTTGATGTGTAAGAGTGGCGAGTTTAACGCGGTTTTTGCTGAGGGGACAAATATGTATGTTGCGGTAGGACAGTTTGCGGTTACGCCTGACTGGCAAGAGAATGCAGATAAATGTGTCTCTCTGATGAGGCAGGCCCGCCTGAAAGAAGCATCCTTGCTGGTGCTGCCGGAGGCGCTGCTGGCAAGAGATGACAACGACCCGGACCTGTCGGTGAAGTCTGCCCAGCCCCTGGACGGCGGATTTTTACAGCACCTGCTGGCGGAAAGCGCGGGCAATGGTTTGACCACCCTCTTTACGGTGCATGTCCCCTCGACGGCGGGACGGGCGGTAAATACGCTCGTGGCCATCCGTGACGGCGCGATCGTTGCGCGCTATGCCAAACTCCATCTTTATGATGCCTTCAGCATTCAGGAGTCACGGCGGGTGGATCCGGGAGACAGCATCCCACCGCTTCTTGATGTCGATGGCTTTAAGATTGGGTTGATGACCTGCTACGACCTGCGTTTTCCTGAGCTGGCACTTACGCTCGCGTTAAAAGGGGCTGACGTGCTGGTAGTGCCTGCCGCGTGGGTCAAGGGGCCGCTTAAAGAGCAGCACTGGGCAACGCTCCTTACAGCGCGTGCGCTGGATACTACCTGTTATGTTGTGGCCTCGGGGGAGTGCGGCAATAAGAACATTGGGCAGAGCAGGGTGGTGGATCCGCTGGGAGTTACGATAGCCGCTGCGGCGGAGGCCCCGGTTTTGCTGATGACAGAGTTACAGCGGGAGAGGATTACGCTTGCACGGCAGCAATTACCGGTTCTTCGCAACCGTCGGTTTGCGCCACCGCAATTATTGTGATGTTTTTTTCAACAATGCTTGATTCACCTTGTTACAGATTGCTATTGTGTGCACGCGTCAAATGACCGTTAATACAATCAGGTTTTTGGCGCTGAATGCAGCCTGGTTTATGTAAAGAAGGTATCTATGGGTGAGATTAGTATTACCAAACTGCTGGTGGTTGCCGCACTGGTCGTTCTGCTGTTTGGTACCAAGAAGTTACGCACGCTGGGTGGTGACCTGGGTGCCGCCATCAAAGGCTTTAAGAAAGCGATGAACGACGATGATGCGGCTGCGAAGAAAAGCGCCGAGGGTGACATCCCGGCAGAGAAGCTTTCTCACAAAGAGTAACGGCAATGCCTGAGGGCTTGCGAAAAAAAACCGGCTCAAGAGGCCGGTTTTTTTGCATTACTGTAAGTGAATATTACAGCCTTATTTCACTTCTTCGCCTTTTGCCTGCATATCGGCATGGTAAGAGGAGCGAACAAATGGGCCGCAGGCTGCGTGGGTAAAGCCCATCGCCATCGCTTCGGCTTTCATCTCATCAAACTCATCCGGGCTCACGTAGCGCTGCACGGGCAGGTGGTGGCGGCTTGGCTGCAGATACTGTCCCAGCGTCAGCATGGTCACACCGTGGCGGCGCAGATCGCGCATCACTTCGATGATCTCAGCATTCGTTTCACCGAGACCAACCATCAGGCCTGACTTGGTGGGAATATGGGGATGCGCTTCTTTAAAACGCTCCAGCAGCTTCAGAGACCAGTTATAGTCCGCACCAGGACGTACCTGACGGTAGAGACGCGGCACGTTCTCCAGGTTGTGGTTAAACACGTCTGGTGGCGTCGCGGTCAGGATGTCCAGCGCGCGATCCATACGGCCGCGGAAGTCTGGAACCAGCGTCTCAATTTTGATGTTCGGGCTTTTCTCACGAATAGCGGTAATGCAGTCAGCGAAGTGCTGAGCACCGCCATCACGCAGATCGTCACGGTCAACGGAGGTAATAACGACATAACGCAGCGCCATATCGGCGATGGTCTGCGCCAGTTTCTGAGGTTCGTTGGCGTCGGGTGCTACCGGGCGGCCATGAGCCACATCGCAGAAGGGGCAGCGGCGGGTACAGATGGCACCCAGAATCATAAACGTCGCGGTACCGTGATTGAAACATTCAGCAAGGTTCGGGCAAGAGGCTTCTTCACAGACGGAGTGAAGGCCGTTCTTGCGCATCGCCGCTTTGATCCCCTGGATACGCGAAGAGTCAGCCGGAAGTTTGATTTTCATCCATTCCGGTTTTCTTAACAGCGCTTCGCGCTCTGTAGCCACGTTTTTAACCGGGATAAGGGCCATTTTATCGGCATCGCGGTATTTAACACCGCGTTCCATCACAATGGGTTTACTCATAGCGTGCGTGTTCCAGTTGCGAATATCGAAGGAAAGCGTTTCTATTCAAGGGAATGTTGTATTTATCAACTATTTTTGAACGAACGACAGGCAGTATATCATTGAAACGGTCGGTAAAGCAGCCTGCCAGGTCGCCAATTTGTAAAATAGTTGTTGTTTTGTGCGTTTTGCCCGGCAGGGGGCAGGGGCTTGTGCTGTATCAACCTGTCAGAAGGCCTGGCGGATGACGCGGATAACGTTTTCCAGCACCGGATCGCGCAAGCTGAGTTTGTTGTAATGCAGTGAAATCTCGATAGATTCCGCATTGAGCTGGGTGAGAGGAATGCTCTCCAGCGGCCAACATTTACGCAGCAAGGTATACAGGCGCGAAGGCATGATGCAGAGCATATCGCTGCTGCCAATCAGGGAGGCAGTGGTGAACATATTGTAACTACTGAAGCTGATCTGGCGTTCCGGGAATATCTCATCGATTCGCTGACGCAGCGCATGGTTGGACTGTCCTTCGGTCATGAAAGACGAATGATCATAGTTGCGCAGATTTTCAATGGTCAACGGCCCGCTAAGGGCGGGATGCTGCTGGCGGCACACCAGCACCAGGTTATCCGCATACAGGACATGTTGTCCGAGCGCTCGGGCGCTAAAGCTGCCGCTTTCTATAATCAGGTCGGTCTGAAACTGAGCAAGCTGAATATCAGGCTCGTTGAGCGGCACATTTCGCAGCAGGAGCTGAGGAACATGCTCTTTTATCGCCTGAAAAATAGCGGGCATTACTAGCACGCCGACAGACGGGGTGCAGCCGATAGTGATGGTTCTCTGTTTGTCATAGCTGCCGGTTAAATCCAGCGCACCCAGAATCGACTCCAGCCCCTGGCTGATGTACTCATGCAGATGGGTAGCGTAGGCCGTCGGCGTAACCCCCTGGCCCTTACGAATAAATAACGGGTCGGGAAATATAGCGCGCAGTTTTTGAATTGACTGGCTTATTGCTGAAGGCGTGAGATTAAGAATTTTCGCAGCATTAACGATACCCTTATGGACATATACTGCCTCAAAAATAGTCAACAAATTGAGATCAATATTACGTAAAGTCCGAAAAATTTGTGGCTTGTCCTCACCACCTGGGTCATTCAGTCGTTTGGCTGGTAAATTATTATACTCCACGCTTTCACTCCGTATACATTCACATTATGAATGATAGTTGAATTTATTTATTATGCTTGTAGAGATTCGTAAAGTGTTGGTTTTGTTTCACTTGTTTATCAAAAACAAACAGTTGTGTGATTATCACGCAAGTTACTTACGCCCTGTATGCAGTTCTGGCTGGAGGCTAAATAATATGTAGCGGTAATATTCGGGCGCTTCGAAAATATAGAATAAGCGGATTATTGTAAAGCGTAAAAGCGGTAAATAAACAGTGGCCCGTCAAATAATCGAGCCATGATGCATGATATATTAAGCAGTGATATATTCGTAAGATGGATTGTTAAGTAGGGCTAAAACGTTCTTCAAAAGCACAGGACGAATATTCTCGGGCGTTGCGCTTTCAACCCACTGGCGCATTTGCGTCATCTCCATTCCGGCGTAGCCGCAGGGGTTTATGCGCTGGAAAGGGGTAAGATCCATATTAATATTCAGTGCCAGTCCGTGGAAGGAGCAGCCTTTGCGGATACGCAGCCCCAGTGAGCAAATCTTACTTTCTCCCACATAGACGCCCGGCGCATCGGCACGCGGATGGGCTTCAATACCGTATTCCGCCAGCGTGTTAACCACGGTTTGTTCCAGCAGGGTAACCAGTTCGCGAACGCCGAGCTTTCTGCGCTTCAGGTTCAGCAGAACGTACATCACCTGCTGCCCAGGCCCATGGTACGTGACCTGCCCACCGCGATCGCTTTGAATTACCGGGATATCACCCGTCATCAATAAATGTTCCGCTTTTCCCGCCTGTCCCTGTGTAAATACCGGCAGGTGTTCGACCAGCCAGATCTCATCAGGGGTGGTGTCATCGCGTGAATCGGTGAAATCATGCATGGCCTGGGAGACAGGCTCGTAAGGTTGCAGCCCGAGATGACGGACAAGAATTTTATCCTGATACAAAAGGACGTCTCCGAAGACGAGGGACAAAAGGTGAGGGAGAGTATATCACAAGCGGGGAGGCGGGTTACCCGGCAAACCGGGTAACCGCAGAGGGACTACAGCACCATACGAACAATTTCGATATTGCCGAGCTCTTCGTACAGCGTCTCAACCTGCTCAATGTGGGTTGCGGTAATGGTAATGGATACCGAGTGGTAGTTGCCCTTGCTGCTTGGTTTTACTGACGGAGAGTAGTCACCCGGCGCATGGCGCTGTACCACTTCAACCACCTGATCAACCAGCTCAGGTTTCGCCAGACCCATTACTTTGTAGGTAAACGGGGTAGGGAATTCAAGCAGTTCGTTAAGTTTGGTTTTCATGTCAGCTCCGGCGTAACGTCAAAAAGAATAACTCCCACGACAGGTGGGAGTTATCAGGATATCTAGTATATGGGGATCAAAATCACACTTTCAAGTGTTCAATTTTTAGCCAAACCAGTGATGGAACATCAATTTAATGTAATCAATGATTTTGCCGAAGAAATTGCCTTCCGGGATTTCTTGCAGAACAACCAGCGGTCGCTGATCGATGGTTTTACCATCCAGCTGGAAGTTGATGGTGCCCACCACCTGGTTTTTCTGCAGTGGCGCGTGCAGCTCAGTGGTGTTCAGCACGTAGCTGGCTTTCAGATCTTTCATGCGACCACGAGGAATGGTCAGGTACAGATCTTTATCCACGCCAAGGGAAGCACGGTCGTTATCACCGAACCAGACTGGCTCAGAAGCAAACTCTTTACCGGCTTTCAGCGGGTTCACGGTTTCGAAGAAACGGAAGCCCCAGGTCAGCAGTTTCTTGCTTTCCGTTTCACGACCTTTGAAGGTACGACCGCCCATCACGGCAGAGATCAGACGCATCTGACCTTCGGTGGCAGAAGCAACCAGGTTGTAGCCAGCTTTATCGGTATGGCCAGTTTTGATGCCGTCAACGTTCAGGCTGTTATCCCACAGCAGGCCGTTACGGTTGGTCTGACGGATACCGTTGAAGGTGAACTCTTTCTCTTTATAGATGGAGTATTCGTTCGGCACGTCACGGATCAGCGCCTGACCAATCAACGCCATATCACGTGCGGAGCTGTACTGACCATCTGCGTCCAGACCATGTACGGTCTGGAAATGGCTGTTTTTCAGACCCAGCGCGGTGACGTAGCTGTTCATCAGACCGACGAAGGCATCCTGGCTTCCCGCGGCGAAATCGGCCATTGCCACGCACGCATCGTTACCGGATTGCAGGTTAATACCACGGATCAGCTGAGAAACAGGAACCTGCATGCCCGGTTTCAGGAACATCAATGATGAACCTTTAAATACCGGGTTGCCGGTTGCCCACGCATCGTTACCGATGGTGACCAGATCCGTTTCTTTGAACTTCCCTGCTTTCATGGCCTGGCCGATAACGTAGCTGGTCATCATTTTGGTCAGGCTGGCCGGATCGCGGCGGGCGTCGGCATTCTGTTCAGCCAGCACTTTGCCAGAGTTGTAGTCGATCAGGATATACGATTCCGCGTCGATTTGCGGAACGCCAGGGATCATGGTCTTGATATTCAGGTCATCGGCGTGAGCTGCAGAGAGAGCAGTTGCGCAAAGGGCCGTGGTCAGCGCCATGCGCTGCACAAAACGAGCAGAAAAAGTGGTCTTCATGGTCAGAACAACGACATCCGTGATGGAATTAAAAAAAGTGCCTTACTATAGCAAATGCTATTCAGGCAGGCATCCGACTTTAAGCATGAGTTTGTGAATGTGTTTTACACAAATTGACACTTTGGATGCCGCCAGTTCATTATTTCGCTACAGCGATAAATGATTGTAGTTGGGCTTCATTTTGCAGGCGCTGCTGCAGAGACGCTGCCTGCGATTTGCTGGCAAACGGCCCCATCTGAATACGCCATACTGCGCCGTTTTGCGCAACGCGTCCCGGAACACCAAACTGCTGGCTCAGACGCTGTTGATACTGCTGCGCACGGGCCTGATCGCTTACCGCCCCAACCTGAACCACAAAGCCGCCGCTGGCCGCAGCCGGAGCCGCAACCGGTGTGTTTTGCGCCGTCGCCGGAGCCGTTACGGGCGCAGGCTCTGTGGCAGGAGCGGCAACAGGAGCCAGTGCTGGCGTAGGTTCGCTGCCTTCCAGCACGCCGGTGGCTAACGTGGTCGGCGCGCCAAGGAAGCCGCTACTCTTTACCGGCGCACCCGTCGTGTCTTCGCTCTGCAGCGTATCATTGCTGATTGGGCGCACTTCTCCTGCTGGCTGAGAAGGCTCTGCCGGAGAAGAGACGCTTCCCATGCCGCCGTCCAGGTTCGGGCGGTCGGGAAGGGCGTAAGTCTGTTTCGCCACCGTCGTACACGCGGTACCTGGCCCGGAGAGGGTGCCATCCTGCGCCACGATAATCGGGTCAATACGGACTTTGGTATTGTTCGAGGTGTTCAGGCGGTCTGCAGCCGCGCGTGACAGGGAGATCACCCGGTCGTTACCGTAGGGACCACGATCGTTAATGCGTACCACGATCATACGACCATTCGCCAGGTTGGTGATACGGGCGTAGCTCGGGACAGGCAGGGTCGGGTGAGCCGCCGTCAGTTGCATCGGATCGAACGCTTCGCCAGTCGCCGTCAGGTTGCTGCCTGGCTCGGCATCATAAATGGCGGCAAAGCCAGCCTGGCTAAAGCGGGAGGGATCCTGAACAATTTTGTAGCTTTTGCCATCGCGCTCGTAATCCTGATTCGCGCTGGCATTGAGCGGTTCATAAACGGGATCGGCACCGCTGATTTCAACGATCGGGCCATTACAAACCGCAGGCTGCGGCGGCGCGACGGTTGCCTGTTGCTGACCATCATCACTTGTGCAGGCCGCAAGTAAACTTGCCGCAATGCAGATCCCCAGCCACTGCTTACGCATTCCGATCCCCTTATTTTTATACGCTTTTTGACAACATTTTTCTGTGGGTATGGATCGACATCACGATACCAAACCCGGCCATCAACACGATCAGTGCCGAGCCTCCGTAGCTCACCAGCGGGAGCGGGACGCCAACAACCGGCAGAATACCACTCACCATACCAATATTTACGAAGACATAAACGAATAAAATCAGCATCAACCCGCCTGCCATCACGCGGCCAAAGGTGGTTTGCGCACGCGCGGCGATCCACAGCCCTCGCATGATCAACAGCACATACAGCGCCAGCAGAATCAGGATGCCAACCAGGCCCAGCTCTTCCGCCAGAACCGCAAAGATAAAGTCGGTGTGGCGTTCCGGTAAGAACTCCAGCTGGGACTGGGTGCCGTGCAGCCAGCCTTTACCGCGCAGGCCGCCGGAACCGATCGCAATCTTGGACTGAATAATATGATAGCCCGCACCCAGCGGATCGGTTTCCGGATCGAGCAGCATCATGACGCGTTGTCGCTGGTAATCATGCATCAGAAAGAACCAGAGAATCGGGATGAACGCTGCCACCAGCACGACTGCAATGCCAATCAGACGCCAGCTTAAACCCGACAGAAACAGGACAAACAGGCCGGAGAGGGCGATAAGAATCGAGGTACCGAGGTCAGGCTGCGCCGCAACCAGCAGCGTCGGCAGGAAAATCAGCACCAGCGCAATGGCGGTATTTTTCAGCGAAGGCGGGCAGACGTCACGGTTAATAAAACGCGCCACCATCAAGGGAACCGCTATTTTGGCTATTTCAGAGGGCTGGAAGCGGACAACGCCCAGATCCAGCCAGCGCTGCGCGCCTTTAGAGATAGCCCCAAAGGCATCTACCGCAACCAGCAGCACAATACAGAATATGTACAGATACGGTGCCCAGCCTTCATAGACCCGTGGCGGGATCTGCGCCATGACCACCATAATGACCAGACCCATCGCGATCTGGCCGATTTTTCGCTCCATCATGCCGATGTCCTGGCCGCTGGCGCTCCAGATAACCAGGGCGCTGTAAACCAGCAGAGCCAGCAGGATCAGCAGCATGGCTGGGTCGATATGGATTTTATCCCACAGCGATTTCTTATTTGGATTATCCGTCATGATTATTGGTCCTCCGCCGCAGCGGCGGCCGGGTTTTCAGCCGGCAGTTCGGTGTTGTTATCACCCAGCATAATGTGGTCGAGGATCTGGCGCATGATGGTCCCCACGGCCGGACCTGCGCCGCCGTTTTCCAGAATCATCGCCACCGCAACCTGCGGGTTATCATAAGGGGCAAAGGCCGTCATCAGCTTATGGTCACGCAGACGTTCAGCAATGCGGTGCGCGTTATAGGTTTCATTGGCTTTCAGACCGAAGACCTGCGCAGTACCGGATTTGGCGGCCACTTTATACGGTGTGCCGGCGAAATACTTATGTGCGGTCCCGTTCGGGCGGTTCGCCACGCCGTACATACCGTCTTTGGCAATTTCCCAGTAACCGGAATGAATGTCACCCACCGGGGCTTCATGCGGCTGGATCCACGGCACTTTTTTGCCGTCTTCAACCGTACTTTGCAGCAGGTGCGGAACTTTCACTACGCCATCGTTGATGAGGATCATCATCGCTTTGTTCATCTGAATCGGGGTCGCCGTCCAGTAGCCCTGACCGATACCCACCGGAATGGTATCACCCTGATACCACGGCTTCTTAAAGCGCTTCAGCTTCCACTCACGGGTTGGCATGTTACCGGAACGTTCTTCTGAAAGGTCAACGCCGGTGTAATGTCCGTAACCGAATTTGCTCATCCACTCTGACAGGCGGTCAATGCCCATGTCATACGCAACCTGGTAGAAGAAGGTATCCGCAGACTCTTCCAGCGATTTGGTAACGTTGAGGTGACCATGGCCCCATTTTTTCCAGTCGCGATAGCGTTTTTCAGAGCCTGGTAATTGCCACCAGCCCGGGTCAAACAGACTGGTATTGCGGTTGATGACGCCCGCGCTCAGCGCAGAGACCGCCACGTACGGTTTTACCGTTGACGCTGGCGGGTAAACTCCTTGTGTGGCGCGGTTCACCAGCGGCGTATTCGGGTCATTGAGCAGACCGGAATAGTCTTTGCTGGAGATACCATCGACAAAGAGGTTCGGGTCGTAGCTTGGCATGGACACCATCGCCAGAATGCCGCCGGAACGCGGATCGGTGACGACAACGGCAGCACGACTGCCTGCCAGTAAGGTTTCAATATACTGCTGCAGCTTGAGGTCGAGCGTCAGGTAGACGTCATGCCCCGCCTGCGGTGGCACTTCTTTGAGCTGGCGAATGACGCGGCCACGGTTGTTAACTTCAACCTCTTCATAGCCGGTCTGCCCGTGCAGGACATCTTCGTAGTAGCGTTCGATCCCCAGCTTACCGATATCGTGCGTCGCCGCGTAGTTCGCCAGTTTGCCGTCTTTATCGAGGCGTTCAACGTCTTTATCGTTGATCTTGGAAACGTAACCAATGACATGCGTCAGCGCGGAACCGTAAGGGTAGTAGCGACGCTTGTAACCTTTCACTTCCACGCCGGGAAAACGATACTGGTTCACGGCAAAGCGGGCCACCTGGACTTCCGTCAGGTTCGTTTTAACCGGGATTGAGGTGAAACGGTGGGAGCGGGCACGCTCTTTTTTGAACGCGGCGATATCATCGTCGGTCAGATCGACAACGCCTTTTAGCGCTTCAAGCGTATCCTGCACATTATCGACTTTTTCCGGCATCATTTCGATTTGATAAATGGTGCGGTTTAACGCCAGCGGAGTGCCGTTACGGTCGTAGATAATGCCGCGGCTGGGCGCGATGGGCACCAGCTTGATACGGTTTTCGTTTGAACGCGTCTGATAATCGGTAAAGCGGACAATTTGCAGATTATAGAGGTTGGCGATCAGCACGCCGGTAAGCAGCAAAATCCCCGTAAAGGCGACCAGCGCCCGGCGCACAAACAGCGCGGACTCAGCCGTATAGTCGCGAAAAGAATTCTGTAGTTTCATCCGCTGCTTAATCTACCCTGGTCAGTCACTACTCGCGGTGATATGGGTGGTTGGTAGTAATGCTCCACGCGCGATACAGGCTTTCTGCCACCAGTACCCGAACGAGCGGGTGGGGAAGCGTCAGCGCGGAGAGAGACCAACTTTGTTCTGCCGCCGCTTTGCAGGCAGGAGATAACCCTTCAGGCCCGCCAATCAACAGACTGACGTCACGACCATCCTGCTTCCAGCGCTCCAGTTCGTGCGCCAGCTGCGGCGTATCCCAGGGTTTACCTGGAATATCGAGGGTGACGATGCGGTTTTTGCCTGCGGCAGCCAGCATCAGCTCTCCCTCTTTATCGAGAATACGTTTGATATCGGCGTTCTTGCCGCGTTTCCCGGCGGGAATTTCCACCAGTTCGAACGGCATGTCTTTTGGAAAACGACGCAGATATTCAGTAAAACCGGTTTGTACCCAGTCCGGCATTTTGGTGCCGACGGCGACCAGTTGCAACTTCACGCATTAACCCCAGAGTTTTTCCAGCTCATACAGGCGACGGCTCTCTTCCTGCATGACATGGACAATCACATCGCCGAGATCGACAACCACCCAGTCAGCGGTCGCTTCACCTTCAACGCCAAGCGGTAACAGGCCTGCTGCACGCGATTCCTGAACAACGTGGTCGGCAATCGAAACAACATGACGCGTTGAAGTACCGGTGCAGATAATCATGCAGTCGGTGATGCTGGATTTACCCTTAACGTCGATAGCGATGATGTCCTGACCTTTCAGGTCATCAATTTTGTCGATAACAAAATCCTGGAGTGCTTTACCCTGCAAGTTTTCCCCCTGGGGTGAATGAGATTGTATAACTATGAATTCGTGGCCAGACAGTATACCTGAACTGACGCCAGTGTCGGGACAAATGTCTCCGGCCGGGCTTTTGAAGGCGGGTATCATCCCACCCTCCGCCTGAGATTGCATCGCCATTTTTGTAAAACAATTTCTGTAAAGCAATGATCGGCGGGAAAGTCTGGCAGCGGAGGATAACAGTATGGCTTAACCTGTCAAGGCAGGATAATCATTACGCCGCTTTTTCATGCGCCCCCGCTATGCGTCTGCGCTTTTCTGATACAACCCATGCGCGTGAATGTAGTCCAGCACAGCTGATGGCAGCAGATCGTCACAGGCTAATCCTTGCTGCAGACGCTCGCGAATGAGGGTCGCAGAAATATCGAACCACGGCGTCTCTGCCAGATAAATCTTCCCGGCAGGCTGGTTGTGCAAGTCTTCAATATTGTCTGTGAGATGCGCCTCAAGCCACTGCTGATACTGCTCTTCTCGCATGGTCAGCGGATAGCCCGGACGGCGACAGACAAGCAGGTGGCTGTTTTCCAGAATCGTTTCATACTGGTGCCAGGTGGGAAAATTGAGCAGGGAGTCCTGACCAATAATAAAGGCCAGCGGCGTGTCCGGCCCTTGCTCGGCTCGCCACTCCTGCAGCGTTTGCGACGTCCAGGACGGTGTGTTGCGGCGCAATTCTCGCTCATCAAGGCTAAAAAGCGGTTTATCCGCGATGGCCAGAGCGAGCATCTCTTTTCTCTGCTCGCTGCTCGCCTCAGGTTGCGGACGGTGTGGCGGCACATTATTGGGCATGATGATTACGCGCTGAAGGCCGATCAGATTCGCCAGAATTTCAACCGGCTTCAGATGTCCGTAATGGACCGGGTCGAAGGTACCACCGTACAGGGCCTGTAAAGAATGCATACTATCCATCGATAAATACGTCTGCCAGCGCCTTATGGCAGAGCAGCAGAGAGAGACTTTCCAGCTCCGCCCAGACCGACTGACCATAATCTTGTTTCAACGTAAGCTCAGCGCGCATCAGAAGCTGCACGGCCTGACGCAGCTGTTCATGACTCAGGCGGTTGATGGCCTCGGTGGTCATCGCCCGACGGTTTTGCCACACCCGATGTTTATCAAACAGCGAACGTAATGGCGTATGTGCAGACTGACGCTTGAGCGTAATCAGCAGTAATAATTCACGCTGAAGGGTGCGCAGCAAAATAACCGGTTCGCTACCTTCCAGACGCAGCTGTTGCAATATATGCAGGGCGCGTTTGCTTTTCGCTGCCAGCAGCGCATCCACCCAGTGGAAGGGCGTAAAGTGCGCGGCATCGTTAACGGCCTGCTCCACGCGTGGCAGTGTCAGCTTACCGTCTGGCCAGAGCAGGGAGAGCCTGTCCAGCGCCTGCGCCAGTGCCAGCAGGTTACCTTCATAGCAGTAGCAGAGAAGCTGGTTTGCGGCGTCGTCCAGCTGAAGATTGTTTTGCTTCGCTCTTGTCGCGACCCATTTTGGCAGATGGGCTTGCTCAGGCGTCTGACAGGCCACCATAACCGCATTGGCCGCGAGCTGGGTAAACCAGGCCGCGTTTTCCTGCGCTTTGGTGAGCTTGTTGCCGCGCACAATAAACAGCAGATCGCTGTGCAGCAGACCGACCAGCGTTGCCAGCTGTTCATTGATGGCCGCGTTAGGGCCATTCTCCGGCAGCAGGATCTGGATGGTCTGGCGCGATGCGAAGAGGCTCATCGCCTGGCAAAGCGAGAAGAGGGCATTCCAGTCGGTGTTGTTATCCAGTTGGACAGTGTGGTGTTCATCAAAGCCCTGCGCGGCCGCCGCCTGTCGGACGGCATCCAGGCTTTCCTGAAGTAATAGCGGATCGTTTCCGAGAAGCAGATACGCCGCGCGCAGCCCTTCATTGAGCTGCGCGCGGAGTTGTTCAGGATACAGCCTGATCATCAGTTACCCATGGAGGCAGAAACAGGAGGCGTGATGGCATCCGGTTTTTCGATGATGTCAGAACCCTGTTTCGTTGACGCGGCAACGCCCGGCAGCTTACGGATCAGCTGCTCTGCGGCCTTATCGTACATTTCGTTAATGATAATCTGCTGCTCGGCGTCTTTTGCCAGAGCCGTCTGCGGGTTATCGAAGAACGAACGGTACACTTTCGTGCTGATTGGGTAGATGTCTTTACCCAGGATCAGAACGGCGGCATTAACCGACAGGACCATCTGATACTCTGCGGTACGGCCGTCCTGGAAAATGGACGCCGTGTCTTTGGCTAAGGTTGAGCCCAGAACGCGCAGGGATGGAACATCCTGACGTAACGTCCCTTTCTCAATCAACTCAACATCATTAAGACGCAGCTGGTTTCGAATTGCCCGGCTGAGTGGACCATTCGGATCCGATGAGTCGAAAATCATCGTTTTCATTTCAGCAGGCACTGCCGTGGTATTGCGCAGATGCCAGCCACAACCAGCGGTGACAAGCACCGCCAGAGATAAGAGTATTGTTGCCAGTTGTCGCACGTTTCCTCCCGCGCTTAGCCAACGACCAGATTCAGCAATTTACCCGGTACGTAGATCACTTTACGTACGGTAACGCCCTCAAGATATTTCGCAACCAGATGTTCCTGGCCTGCGCGTTCGCGAACCTGTTCTTCGGTAGCATCGACCGCCACGGTAATTTTACCGCGAACTTTGCCGTTAACCTGGACCACAACCAGCGTGGTGTTTTCCACCATCGCGGATTCGTCAGCCACTGGCCACGGTGCGTTGTCGATATCACCTTCGCCTTTCAGCTCCTGCCAGAGGGTGAAGCTGACGTGCGGGGTGAACGGGTTCAACATGCGAACGACGGCCAGCAGCGCTTCACGCATTAAGGCACGATCCTGCTCGCCGTCCTGCGGGGCTTTTGCCAGCTTGTTCATCAGTTCCATAATAGCCGCAATTGCGGTATTGAAGGTCTGACGACGACCAATATCATCGGTCACTTTTGCAATCGTTTTATGAACATCACGACGCAGCGCCTGCTGATCTTCAGTCAGTGCCGCGACGTTCACTGCCGGAGCATCACCCTGAGAGGTGTGCTCGTAAACCAGTTTCCAGACACGCTTCAGGAAGCGGTTAGCCCCTTCAACGCCCGATTCCTGCCATTCCAGGGTCATGTCAGCCGGAGAGGCAAACATCATAAACAGACGCACGGTATCTGCGCCGTAACGCTCAACCATCACCTGAGGGTCGATGCCGTTGTTTTTAGACTTCGACATCTTGCTCATGCCGGTATAAACCAGTTCATGACCTTCGGCGTCTTTCGCCTTCACGATACGGCCTTTCTCGTCGCGCTCAACGATCGCGTCAACCGGAGACACCCAGTTACGCTCGCCGTTCGCCCCGACGTAGTAGAAGGCATCGGCCAGCACCATTCCCTGACACAGCAGCTGTTTTGCTGGTTCGTCAGAGTTGACCATGCCTGCGTCGCGCATCAGCTTGTGGAAGAAGCGGAAGTAGAGCAGGTGCATGATGGCGTGTTCAATACCACCGATGTAGATGTCCACAGGCAGCCAGTAGTTTGCTGCATCGGAATCCAGCATGCCTTCCTGATACTGCGGGCAGGTGTAACGCGCGTAGTACCATGACGATTCCATAAAGGTATCAAAGGTGTCAGTTTCACGCAGCGCTGGCTGGCCGTTAACGGTCGTTTTTGCCCACTCAGGATCGGCTTTGATTGGGCTGGTGATACCGTCCATGATCACATCTTCCGGCAGGATCACCGGGAGTTGATCTTCTGGCGTTGGCATCACGGTACCATCTTCCAGCGTCACCATTGGGATAGGTGCTCCCCAGTAGCGCTGGCGAGAGACACCCCAGTCGCGCAGGCGGTAGTTGACTTTACGCTCACCGACGCCCAGCGACGCTAACTTGTCGGCAATCGCGTTGAAGCCATCTTCAAAGCTCAGACCGCTGAATTCACCCGAGTTGAACAGGGTGCCTTTTTCGGTCAGGGCTTGTGCGGAGAGGTCTGGCTCAGAACCGTCAGCCGCGAGGATGACAGGCTTGATGGTCAGGCCATATTTGGTGGCAAATTCGAAGTCACGCTGATCGTGGCCTGGAACGGCCATGACGGCGCCCGTACCGTACTCCATCAGCACGAAGTTGGCTGCCCACACAGGGATTGCTTCGCCCGTCAGGGGATGGATAGCCTTAAAGCCGGTATCAACGCCTTTCTTCTCCATCGTCGCCATGTCGGCTTCGGCCACTTTGGTGTTGCGGCACTCGTCGATGAAGGCCGCCAGCTCCGGGTTGTTTTCCGCGGCTTTCTGCGCCAGCGGGTGACCAGCGGCCACGGCCAGATAGGTCGCACCCATGAAGGTGTCCGGACGGGTAGTGTAGACGGTCAGGGTCCGATCGTCGTTCTCAACATTGAAGGTGATCTCCACGCCTTCTGAACGGCCGATCCAGTTACGCTGCATAGTCTTGACGGTATCAGGCCAGTGATCCAGATTATCCAGATCGTTCAGCAGCTCGTCAGCGTAGGCGGTGATTTTGATAAACCACTGTGGGATCTCTTTACGCTCAACTTTGGTATCACAACGCCAGCAGCAGCCGTCGATAACCTGCTCGTTCGCCAGTACGGTCTGGTCGTTCGGGCACCAGTTAACGGCAGAGGTCTTCTTGTACACCAGGCCTTTTTTGTACAGCTCGGTGAAGAATTTCTGCTCCCAGCGGTAGTATTCCGGGGTGCAGGTCGCCAGCTCGCGGCTCCAGTCATAGCCAAAGCCCAGCATTTTGAGCTGGTTTTTCATGTACGCGATGTTGTCGTACGTCCACGGGGCAGGTGCCGTGTTGTTTTTGACCGCCGCGCCTTCTGCAGGCAGACCAAACGCATCCCAGCCGATTGGCTGCAGGACGTTTTTGCCGAGCATACGCTGGTAGCGGGCAATCACATCACCAATGGTGTAGTTACGCACGTGGCCCATGTGTAGTCGACCAGAAGGATAGGGAAGCATCGACAGGCAGTAATACTTCTCTTTGCTCTCGTCTTCGGTTACTTCAAAGGTGCGCTTCTCGTCCCAGTGTTGCTGGACTTTTGATTCTATCTCTTCCGGGCGGTATTGCTCTTGCATGGCAGCCAGTGGTCCTGTTTTCAATACAGCTACAAATGTAGCCAATGGATGTGGTAATTCAGATCCGCATAGCATAGCCCAAACGCCCGCGCCAAAACAGCCTTTCGCACAAATGCGCGCGTGAGGAATTTGTCGGGTCTGTGGTTCACCTGGCAAAGCGGTGGCGAAATAAGGTCTATTATTAGAGTCAGTTACTTACCCGGGAGGCAAAATGATGAACAAGGTTGCTCAATTTTACCGAGAACTGGTGACAACACTGACGGAACGGCTGCGTAACGGCGAGCGTGATATCGATGCGCTGGTGGAACAGGCGCGGGCCCGCGTGACGCAAACGGGTGAGTTAACGCGAACCGAAGTGGAAGAGGTGACGCGCGCCGTACGCCGCGACCTGGAAGAGTTTGCGCGAAGCTACGAAGAGAGTCAGAACGAGGTTACCGACAGCGTTTTTATGCGGGTAATTAAAGAAAGCCTGTGGCAGGAGCTGGCGGATATCACCGATAAAACGCAGCTGGAGTGGCGTGAAGTCTTTCAGGACCTCAACCACCACGGGGTCTATCACAGCGGAGAAGTGGTCGGGCTGGGGAA
Source organism: Enterobacter sp. V89_11 (assembly GCF_029967775.1). Classification (NCBI taxonomy): domain Bacteria; kingdom Pseudomonadati; phylum Pseudomonadota; class Gammaproteobacteria; order Enterobacterales; family Enterobacteriaceae; genus Enterobacter; species Enterobacter sp. V89_11. The sequence goes on from NZ_JASCAN010000016.1 coordinate 86,609, forward strand.
TCTGGTGTGCGAGAAATGCCATCACCACATTGCGGTCTATACGCCGGATGTGTTGCCGCTGTGTCCAAAGTGTGGACACGATCAGTTCCAGCGTCGGCCGTTTGAGCCTTAAGTAAAAGCCGCCCTCTGCCTTCAGGTCAGAGGGAGGGCATCAGGCCACAGAGCAGTCTACAATGCCCGGTAGCCATCGCTTACCGGGTCTGACTGTAATAGTTGAGTCTTTCCGCCAGCAAATCCACGAACGCTTCCCGGTCGATATCCACCATCAGCGTGGTGTTGGGTTGATTGCCCGTCAGCGAATAGTAGTCCACCACCGTCATACCCTGAGTGTATTTCCCCTGGGTTTCCACGCCTACCCACCGTTCTACCGTGGTAAACATCTCCGGTTTGAGCAGCCAGGCAATGGTGCACGGATCGTGCAGCGGCGCGCCGTGAAAACCCCATTTCTCGGCTTTGTGATACGCCATAAAGAAGTCCAGCAATTCTGCGACGGTTGTCGCCACCGGGTTGCCAATGGCACGAAAGCGCGCAATGTCGTGCGCCATTATTTGTGCGCGATGGGTAACGTCCAGGCCGGCCATGACAATCGGCAGGCCAGACTGGAAGACAATCTCTGCGGCTTCCGGATCGACAAAAATGTTGAATTCCGCCGCTGGCGTCCAGTTCCCGAGTCCCATTGCGCCGCCCATGATCACGATTCGGGCGATTTTACTGTGCAATTCCGGATGGCTGTTCAGCAGCAGCGCAACGTTGGTTTGCGGGCCGGTGGCCACCAGCGTGACCGGTTCCGCGCTTTCACGCAGCACTTTCGCCATCAGCTCTACGGCGGTGCAGGGTTGCGCTTCAAACCCCGGTTCGGGCAGTGCCGGGCCATCCAGCCCACTTTCACCGTGCACGTTGTCGGCAATGATCAGATCGCGCATAAGCGGTTTGACGGCACCACCGGCGACCGGAATATCGGTGCGTTTGAGCAACGTCAGCATACGCAGGACGTTACGCAGCGTTTTCTCCGGGGTCTGGTTTCCGGCAGAGGACGTAACGGCTTTGACGTCCAGTTCAGGGGAGGCAAGTGCAAGGACGAGGGCGATCGCGTCATCATGACCCGGGTCGCAATCGAGAAGGATAGGTTGTGCCATAGCGTGCTCCATACGTAGCATTATTTTGTGACAAGGTTAACGCTGCAATGTGACGCCGACGAGAAGAAGAGAGCTAAAGCGTGAAGCAGTGCGCAATCCGCAGATTGCGCACCGGGGAGATTAGTGCAGGATTTTGGCGAGGAAGTCTTTTGCTCGCTCGGATTTAGGATTGGCGAAGAACTCTTCTTTCGGCGAGTCTTCAACAATCTTCCCTTCGTCCATGAAGATCACGCGGTTCGCCACTTTGCGGGCAAAGCCCATTTCGTGGGTCACCACCATCATCGTCATCCCTTCGTGCGCCAGCTCAACCATTACGTCCAGCACTTCGTTGATCATCTCGGGATCGAGAGCAGAAGTCGGTTCATCAAACAGCATGGCGACCGGATCCATACACAGGGCGCGGGCAATAGCCACACGCTGCTGCTGACCGCCAGAGAGCTGCGCCGGAAATTTATCAGCATGCGCAGAGAGCCCCACGCGTTCCAGCAGTTTCAGACCTTTATCGCGCGCGAGCTTTTTATCGCGTTTCAGCACTTTTACCTGCGCCAGCGTCAGGTTCTCGATAATGGAGAGGTGCGGAAACAGCTCAAAGTGCTGGAACACCATGCCGACGTGGGAACGCAGCTGAGCAAGGTTGGTTTTCCTGTCATTGACTTTGGTGCCGTTGACGAGGATCTCTCCTTGCTGCACCGGCTCCAGGCCGTTAACGGTTTTGATCAGCGTGGATTTACCGGAGCCGGATGGCCCACATACCACCACCACGTCACCTTTTTTCACTTCGGTTGAGCAGTCGGTCAGCACCTGAAAGTGCCCATACCATTTAGAAACATTTTTCAGGGAAATCATTATACAGTCCTTTTCTTCAGCCAGCTGACCAACAGCGACGCGCTTAAACTAATCACAAAATAGACGCCACCCGCGAAGAGCACCATTTCGACCTGCGTACCGTCACGTTCACCGATGGTAGACGCGGTACGGAAGAAGTCTGCCAGGCTCAATACGTAGACCAGAGAGGTATCCTGGAACAGTACGATGCCCTGGGTCAGCAGGAGGGGAACCATGGCGCGAAACGCCTGCGGCAGAATAATGAGCTGCATGGATTGCCAGTGCGTCATCCCCAGCGCCAGCGCGGCGCTGGACTGCCCACGGGAAATACTCTGAATACCCGCTCGGATAATCTCTGAATAGTAGGCAGCCTCAAACATTGAGAACGCGACCATCGCGGAGATCAGGCGGATATCGGTTTTCGGCGACAGCCCCAGCACGTTTTGCAGAAAGCCGGGAACAATCAGGTAAAACCACAGCAGTACCATCACCAGGGGGATGGAGCGGAAAACGTTAACATAGGCCGTGGCAAACCAGGCGAACGGTTTAAAGGCCGACAGGCGCATGACCGCCAGCAGGGTGCCCCAGACGATACCCACCACAATAGCAATCACGGTGATTTTTAAGGTGATCAGCAGGCCATCCAGCAGGTAAGGCATGGATGGAACGATAGAACTCCAGTCAAATTCGTACATTATTTGCCCCCCAGATTGCCCGGCAGGCGGATTTTGCGTTCAACCAGGTTCATCACCAGCATGATGAAAGTGTTAATCAGAACATAGGCGAGTGTGATCGCCGTGAAGGATTCCCACGCGTGGGCGGAATAATCCAGCAGCTTGCCTGCCTGTGCGGCCATATCCACCAGACCAATGGTCGAGGCGATGGCCGAGTTTTTCACCAGGTTCATCATCTCAGACGTCATTGGTGGAACAATGACGCGGTAAGCGTTAGGCAGCAGTACGTAGCGGTAAGTTTGTGGCAGCGTCAGGCCCATCGCCAGCCCAGCATTTTTTTGTCCGCGCGGCAGTGACTGAATGGCGGCACGCACCTGCTCGCAAACGCGCGCGGCGGTGAAGAGCCCCAGACAGAGCATGGAGGAGACAAAGAACTGCACGTTCGGATCCAGTTCCGACTTAAACCACATACCAATATTTTCCGGCAGCAGTTCCGGGACGACCAGATACCAGGTGAAAAATTGCACAATCAGCGGAACGTTACGGAACAGTTCCACATACAGGGTGCCGAGAGATGAGAGAAAACGGTTAGGTACGGTGCGCAAAATACCGAACAGTGAACCGACAAGAAACGCGATAATCCACGCCGTGATCGATAAGGCGACGGTAACCTGAAAACCGCTCCACAGCCAGCCAAGATAGGTGGTGTTGCCGAACGGGGCTTGTTGCAGGAATATGCCCCAGTTCCAGTCTATTGACATAATAAACTCCAGAAAAAAAAGGGTAGCAGCGCTACCCTCGAAGATTGGTGAGAAGCTCATTTTTCGCGCTGAGTGGGGAACGACCACTCAACGTATAGTCTGTCCATGCTTCCCGACAATCGAGAGGGCAGGAGATCCCGCCCCTGTTGTTCTAATTAGTTAAGAGCCTTGTCGTTTGGTGATTTGAACAGCGCTTTCATGTCGTCAGACAGTTCGAAGTTCATGTTAAGATTTTTGGGTGGAATCGGGTTCTTGAACCATTTATCGAACCATTTTTCCGCTTCACCGGAGGTCTGAACCTGAGCGATGGTGTCATCGATCAGCTTCTTGAACTGCGGATCGTCTTTACGCAGCATACAGCCGTACGCTTCTTTAGATTGCGCCGTGCCGACGATATCCCAGTTGTCTGGTTTCTTCGCTTTTGCACGTTCGCCTGCCAGCAGGGCATCATCCATCATAAACGCCACAGCACGGCCACTTTCCAGGGTACGGAAAGAGTCGCCATGATCTTTCGCGCTGATGATGCGCATATCCATTTTCTTCTCGTCGTTCAGCTTGTGCAGCAGCACTTCGGAAGTGGTACCGGAGGTAACAACGACGGCTTTGCCTTTCAGGTCCGCAAAGTCTTTGATCTCGCCGCCTTTCTTGGTCAGCAGGCGGGTGCCCACGACGAAGATGGTGTCAGAGAAGGCAGCCTGTTTCTGACGCTCAAGGTTGTTGGTGGTGGAACCGCACTCAAAATCGAATGTGCCGTTTTGCAGCAGTGGAATACGGTTTTGTGAAGTGATTGGAATCAGCTTCACCTGCAGGTCAGGTTTGTTCAGCTTTTTCTTCACAGCTTCAACGATAGCGTTGGAGTAATCCTGTGAATAGCCCACGACTTTTTGCGTGTTGTCGTAGTAAGAGAACGGGACAGAAGATTCACGGTGGCCGACCACGATCACGCCGTTTTTGGCAATCTTGTCGAGAGTGCTCCCGGCAGCCGGAGCATCTTCAGCGTGAACGACGCTTGCCGACATCCCCATAACCAGCATTGCTGTGGCCAGTTTACGTAATTGCATACCCAACTCCTTTCTTATCAGCGCCAGTGACGCATTGATACCCATTGTGATGTTGTTATATCTCGCGCTATGCGAGTGCAGTGTTATGCAAGCTTGTTAACATTTAGTCTGGCTTAATGTAAAGATTTTGCTGCGTTATTGTTTATTTTTGCGAAGCGCGCCGCACCAATCAGAGGCAAATATCTCTCGTTGCACCGTTTCGGTGCTACCGGTGATCTACGCTGGTGCGACGAAGTTGCACGTTAAGCCAAACTGCGTTTACGTGGGGAAATAAAGCAAGAGACGTGCCAGAAATGCCCTCTCCCAACGGGAGAGGGGAAGGGAGGGGAAATTATCGACGACGCTGACGCAAGCTCATCAGCACCGCGCCAAATCCGAACAGCGCGGTCAGGATCCACAGCGGCCAGTTGCCGGTGCGGGCATAAGGCGTCAGGCCCGTCGCAGGCGTGACGTTGGTCGTCAGCACTTCACGGGTGAACTGCGGGATCATGGCCTGGATTTCGCCCTGCGGGCCAATCACGGCGGTAATGCCATTGTTGGTGCTACGCAGCAGCGGGCGCGCCAGCTCCAGGGAGCGCATCCGCGCCATCTGGAAGTGCTGCCACGGGCCAATCGACTTACCAAACCAGGCATCGTTGGAGATAGTCAGCAGGAAGTCAGTGTCCGGACGGAAGTTATCGCGCACCTGCTCGCCGAGGATAATTTCGTAGCAGATGGCCGCCGTCAGGGCAAAATCATGCGCATGCAGCTGGGGCTGAACGTACGGGCCACGGCTGAATGAGGACATTGGCAGGTCAAAAAACGGTGCTAACGGGCGCAGAATGGACTCCAGCGGTACAAATTCGCCAAACGGTACCAGGTGATTCTTGTTATACCGGTCAGTGGAGTTGTAGCTGTATTCGCTGTCTTTACCCAGCGTAATGATGGTGTTGTAGGTGTCGTAGCGGTTCTGCTGATTCAGACGCGCATCGACAATCCCGGTAACCAGCGTACTGCCGCGAGCGAGCAGTAGATCGTTCATCATGTTCAGGAACGGCTGCTGGTTAATTTCCAGATCCGGAATCGCCGACTCTGGCCAGATGATCAGCTGCGATTTACCCATGACCGCCTCGGTGGCGTTAGCGTAGATCTTCAGCGTGTTCAGCAGCTCTTTCTCGTCCCATTTCATTGACTGAGGGATATTCCCCTGCACCATTGAAACCTGTGTAGTGCGCTCTGGCACCAGGCTGTACCACTGGATATAACGCAGTGGGAAAGGCAGGGCAAACAACACCAGCGCCACGACCAGCGTCTTCCAGCTACGTGTGACCAGCGCCAGGACCAGCAGTCCGCTCACCACCATCAACAGGAAGTTAATCGCTTCAACGCCCATTACCGGAGCAAGCCCCTTTAGCGGGCCATCAATCTGACTGTAACCGAACTGCAGCCACGGGAAGCCGGTCAGTACCCAGCCGCGAAGGAACTCGGTAATTTGCCAGACAACCGGCGCAGCAATGGCAACGCGCAGCCAGGTGGTTTTTGGCCACAGGCGAGAAAGGATACCCGCGAACAGACCGGTATAGAGCGAGAGATAAGCGGCCAGCAGCACCACGAGGAAGACGTTAACGGGTCCTGGCATACCGCCAAACTGGGCGATGCTGACATAGACCCAGTTGATGCCGGAGCCAAACAACCCCAGTCCCCAGAAGTAGCCAATCGCTGCCGCCTGGACGGGACGACGATTCAGGGTTAAACCCTGAAGTCCCATCAGGGAGAGAATGGCTGCAGGCCAGATATCGTAAGGAGAAAAAGCCAGCGTTCCGCTGGCTCCGAGTAACAGCGCCAGCAACAAACGTACGCGCTGGCGTTCAAGTAATGGGGCAAATGCCATTTACATTAATCTTCCAGTTTTGGCACCGGTGAGTCGTCCGGCGTTCTGACATGAACCTGTATAATACGTCGGCTGTCGGCCATTGCCACTTTGAACTGGTAACCGTCGATGTCAACGGTCTCGCCGCGTGCCGGAAGGTGGCCAAAGGCCTGCATCACCAGCCCGCCAATAGTATCGACCTCTTCATCGCTGAAATGGGTACTAAAGGCGTCGTTAAAGTCCTCAATTGAGGCCAGCGCGCGAACGGTCCAGGTGTGACGGCTAAGCTGACGGAAGTCGATATCCTCTTCTTCGTCATACTCATCTTCGATTTCGCCCACGATCAGCTCAAGGATATCTTCGATCGTGACGAGACCGGAAACGCCACCAAATTCATCAATAACAATCGCCATGTGGTAGCGCTGAGAGCGAAACTCTTTCAGCATCCGATCCACACGTTTACTTTCCGGCACAACCACGGCCTGGCGTAACACTTTTTCCATGCTGAAGGCTTCGGCATCGCTGCGCATAAACGGCAGCAGATCTTTCGCCATCAAAATCCCTTCAATGTGATCTTTGTCTTCGCTGATGACCGGGAAACGCGAGTGTGCGGATTCGATGATCACATCGAGGCACTCGTCCAGAGGCTGGTTACGTTTCAGGGTGATCATCTGCGAGCGGGGGATCATGATGTCGCGAACGCGCTGGTCGGCGATGTCCATTACCCCTTCGAGCATTTCGCGCGTATCTTCATCGATAAGGTCGTTTTGCCCGGAATCACGAATCAGCTCCAGCAGTTCGTCACGGTTTTTAGGTTCGCCGTGGAAAAGCTGGTTCAGAATGAGGGAGAAAAATCCCTTTTTGGTGTTTGTCGTGTCGCTACTGTGTGAATTGTCGTCGCTCATGGCGTTTGTTAAGGGTTCTCTTGTTAGTTCAACGTTTACCGCCGCGCTATTTCCCTACGCGGCGGCATGTTAGTCAGTCGGTCGACTGACTATTCTTTCTCGGCAATGTACGGATCCTCATAGCCCAGAGCAAGCATTATCTCTGTCTCGAGGGACTCCATCTCTTCCGCTTCGTCATCTTCAATATGGTCGTAGCCGAGCAGATGCAGGCTACCGTGTACCACCATATGCGCCCAGTGGGCTTCCAGCGGTTTTTGCTGCTCTTTAGCTTCCTGTTCCACGACCTGGCGGCAGATGATCAGATCGCCCAGCAGCGGCATCTCAATTCCCGGCGGGGCTTCGAAGGGGAAAGAGAGCACGTTGGTCGGCTTATCTTTCCCGCGGTAGGTCAGGTTAAGCTCATGGCTTTCGGCTTCATCCACCAGACGAATCGTGACTTCTGATTCTTCCTGAAACGGGGGGATAACCGCATCCAGCCATGTCTGAAACTGCGCCTCTTCTGGCAAGCCGGAATTATCGTCACATGCCAGTTGTAAATCGAGGATCACCTGACTCATTTTTGTTCTTGCTCCTGCGCTTCGCGCTTACGTTCTGCGGCCAGTTCGGCCTTACGCTTCTGATCTGCTTCTTCCCATGTTTCATAAGCGTTAACGATGCGCGCCACAACCGGGTGACGGACCACGTCTTCGCTGTGGAAGAAGTTAAAGCTGATTTCGTCGACGTCGGCCAGCACTTCAATGGCATGGCGCAGACCCGATTTGGTGCTGCGCGGCAGGTCAATCTGCGTGACGTCACCGGTAATGACCGCTTTTGAGTTAAAGCCGATACGTGTCAGGAACATTTTCATCTGTTCGATGGTGGTGTTCTGGCTTTCATCAAGAATAATGAAAGCATCATTCAGCGTACGGCCGCGCATATAGGCGAGCGGGGCAACTTCAATCACGTTACGCTCAATCAGCTTCTCCACTTTCTCAAAGCCGAGCATCTCGAACAGTGCGTCGTATAACGGACGAAGGTAAGGGTCAACCTTCTGGCTCAGATCGCCTGGCAGGAAGCCCAGTTTTTCACCCGCTTCCACCGCCGGACGGGTCAGCAGGATGCGACGAATCTCCTGGCGTTCGAGCGCATCAACCGCCGCGGCAACGGCCAGATAGGTTTTACCCGTACCCGCCGGGCCCACACCGAAGGTGATGTCATGGTCGAGAATGTTGGCGATGTACTGCGCCTGGTTTGGCGTACGCGGCTTAATAACGCCACGTTTGGTCTTAATATTGATGGCCTTGCCATAGTCCGGCACACTTTCTGCGCTTTGCTCAAGCACGCGCGCCTCTTTGATCGCGAGGTGGATCTGTTCTGGCTCGATATCCTGTATTTCACCGCGCATTGGGGCGGTATCCACATACAGGCTACGCAGAATATCCGCAGCGGCGTTGACGCAGAGAGGGCGTCCTGTGAGTTTGAAATGATTATCGCGACGATTGATTTCGATACCCAGACGTCGCTCCAGTTGTTTGATGTTGTCATCAAACGGCCCGCACAGGCTCAGCAGGCGAGCGTTGTCTGCTGGCTCAAGGCTAATTTCACGCGTATCTATGTTCAAACTGTTCCTCTTTGATTGTTTAACTGACCCGGTGCCACCTGGCGTAATAAAACGGTCATTACCGAAATTATTCACGCCATAGAATAAAGGCGCAAGCGTTGCGGAAGATATTGGGGGCGATGAGAGGAAATACAAGGCCTGCCGAACCGGCAGGCCGGATGGCGTTATGGCTGGTAAATACCGACGCCAGCGTCGCTTTCTTTGCGGGTGCGGGACATGACGGATTCCGGCGACTGTGCGATGCGCAGACCCATTTCGTCTTCGGTACGGACCACTTTCGCGCGCAGGGAGTTGGTCAGTACGTCGACAATCTCCACGTCCACAAATTTACCGACCATGTCTGGCGTGCCTTCAAAGTTCACGACGCGGTTATTTTCGGTGCGTCCTGACAGCTCCATAATGCTCTTACGGGAAGTGCCTTCCACCAGAATACGCTGGACGGTGCCGACCATACGACGGCTCCAGGCGTTGGCCTGCTGGTTGATACGCTCCTGCAGAATATACAGACGCTGCTTTTTCTCTTCTTCCGGCACATCGTCGACCATATCGGCCGCAGGAGTACCTGGACGCGCTGAGAAGATAAAGCTGTAGCTGACGTCAAAATTCACTTCGCCAATAAGCTTCATCGTGCGCTCAAAGTCATCCGTGGTTTCGCCCGGGAAGCCAACGATAAAGTCGGAGCTAATCTGGATGTCAGGACGGGCTTCACGCAGCTTGCGGATGATGGATTTGTACTCCAGTACCGTATGTGGACGTCCCATCAGGTTCAGCACGCGGTCGGAACCGCACTGAATCGGCAGATGCAGGAAGCTCACCAGCTCTGGCGTATCGCGATACACATCAATGATGTCATCGGTAAATTCCATTGGGTGGCTGGTGGTGAAGCGAAGGCGGTCGATGCCGTCGATCGCGGCCACCAGGCGCAGCAGTTCTGCAAAGCTGCCGGTGGTACCGTCGTAGTTCTCGCCGCGCCAGGCGTTGACGTTCTGGCCCAGCAGGTGAATTTCACGCACACCCTGTGCCGCCAGTTGCGCCACTTCAAACAGAATGTCGTCGGTCGGACGGCTCACTTCTTCGCCGCGGGTATACGGTACGACGCAATAGGTGCAGTACTTGTTACAGCCTTCCATAATGGAGACGTAGGCTGTTGGACCATCCGCGCGTGGTTCTGGCAGACGGTCAAATTTTTCGATTTCCGGGAAGCTTACGTCAACCACCGGGCGGCGATTCTCGCGAACGGCGTTGATCATCTCCGGCAGGCGGTGCAGCGTCTGCGGGCCAAAAATAATATCAACATAGTGAGCACGCTGGCGGATCAGTTTGCCTTCCTGCGAGGCCACACAGCCACCCACGCCAATGATCACATCGGGTCTTTTGCGTTTGATAAGCTTCCAGCGGCCCAGTTGATGGAACACCTTCTCCTGCGCCTTCTCACGGATCGAACAGGTATTGAGCAGCAACACGTCCGCTTCGTTCGCGTTGTCAGTCAGTTGATACCCGTGCGTGGCATCCAGCAGATCGGCCATCTTGGATGAATCGTATTCGTTCATCTGACAGCCCCAGGTTTTTATATGGAGTTTTTTTGTCATCGACTTGCTCATGCTCAGGAATGCAGGGCGCGTATTGTAATGCTTTGCTGCGGTTGTGACCAGTATGAAGGTTGTCAACCTCAAGACCGAAAAAATCCGGTAAACTTAAGGTATATACCATTAAGGATAATTGACCATGACTCTCCAACAAACCGAAATTGCCGTTGTCGGCGGCGGTATGGTCGGCGGCGCACTCGCGCTGGGGCTGGCGCAGCAGGGATTTGAGGTGACGGTTATTGAGCAGGCTGCCCCTGTTGCGTTTGACCCGATGGCAAAGCCGGATGTGCGAATTTCAGCTATCAGCGCCGCCTCTGTCGATCTGCTGCGCGGGCTGGGCGTCTGGGATGCCGTGCTCGGGATGCGCGCGCACCCCTACAGCCGTCTCGAAACCTGGGAGTGGGAGAATGCGCATGTCGCGTTTGATGCCGCTGAACTGAAGCTGCCCCGTCTGGGCTATATGGTGGAAAACACGGTCCTCCAGCTGGCGCTCTGGCAGGCCCTGGAGGCGCATCCGAAAGTGGCGCTGCGCGTCCCGGCGTCACTTAACGCACTGCATCCCCACGAAGGCGGGTATTTGCTTGAGCTGGATAAGGGTGATGAGCTGGCCGCGAGGCTGGTTGTCGGAGCGGATGGTGCCAACTCACAGGTCAGGCAAATGGCGGGAATTGGCATTCATGCCTGGCAGTACCAGCAGGCGTGCATGCTGATCACCGTGCAGTGTGAGAATGACCCGGGTGAGAGCACCTGGCAGCACTTTACCCCGAATGGCCCGCATGCCTTTTTACCGTTGTTTGATCGCTGGGCGTCGCTGGTGTGGTATGACAAACCGGCGCGCATTCGTCAGTTGCAGGGGCTTTCAATGGAGCAGTTGCAGCGAGAGATCCATCAGCACTTCCCACGCCGTCTGGGCAACGTCATGCCGGTTGCCGCCGGGGCGTTTCCGCTTACCCGTCGCCATGCATTGCAGTATGCCCGTGCAGGGCTGGCGCTGGTGGGGGATGCGGCACACACCATTCACCCGCTGGCGGGGCAGGGCGTGAACCTGGGATACCGTGACGTTGAGGCTTTACTGGATGTGCTGGGCAATGCGCGCGCTCACGCGGAGGCCTGGGCCAGCCATCCGGTACTGAAACGTTACCAGACGCGGCGTATGGCGGATAACTTTATCATGCAGTCGGGGATGGATCTGTTTTACGCCGGGTTCAGTAACGATCTTGGTCCGGTGCGCATTCTGCGTAACATTGGGTTGATGGCGGCGGAGCGTGCCGGTGGGCTGAAACGTCAGGCACTGAAGTACGCGTTAGGCCTTTAATCTGAGTGCCTTCTCCTGCGGGAGAGGGCTTTCGGATGCGGTACATAATCCAACAAAAACAAAAAAGCCCGCAGAGCGGGCTTTTTTGTTACTAAGTGGCTGGGGTGCAGGGATTCGAACCCCGGAATGCTGGTATCAGAAACCAGAGCCTTACCGCTTGGCGACACCCCAATTGCGTTAAACAATGTGCTTAACGACTTTTTAAATTGGCTGGGGTACGAGGATTCGAACCTCGGAATGCCGGAATCAGAATCCGGTGCCTTACCGCTTGGCGATACCCCAACAATTTTTTCTCGTCTACCGAATCATTCGACAGATGACTAATTTGGTGGCTACGACGGGATTCGAACCTGTGACCCCATCATTATGAGTGATGTGCTC
>NZ_JASCAN010000016.1:98801-161746 GCF_029967775.1 Enterobacter sp. V89_11
CCTGTGACCCCATCATTATGAGTGATGTGCTCTAACCAACTGAGCTACGTAGCCATCTTTTTTTCGCGTTACCTTATCGGCGTTGCGGGGCGCATTATGCGTATAGACCCTTGCAGCGTCAACACCTTTTTCAACGAAAATAGCCGGAATGTGACTGTTTGGTTAGGTTGCGAACAGCGTGACCGAATATTCGGCAATTATTGGTTATTTATCGTTTTTGGGGAGTGAAATAGGGGGCAAAAAAAATCAGGCCCCGCAGGGCCTGATTGGATGCTTTTCGATTACTTATAGGCAGACTGGTGTACGCCTACCGCACGTCCTGATGGATCGTTCATTGACTTGAAAGATTCATCCCATTCAATGGCTTTAGCCGAAGAACAGGCAACGGACGGGCCGCCCGGAACACACTCCGCCGCACTCGGCACCGGGAACAGCTCTTCAAAGATTTCACGGTACAGATACGCTTCTTTGGAGCCTGGCGTGTTGTACGGGAAGCGGAAGCTCGCGGTTTCCAGTTGCTGATCGGAAACCTGTTTTGCCGCCACCTCTTTCAGGGTGTCGATCCAGCTATACCCGACACCGTCAGAGAACTGCTCTTTCTGACGCCATGCCACGCTCGCCGGCAGGTAGGATTCGAAACATTCACGCAGGATATGTTTCTCCATTTTGCCGTTGCCGCACATTTTGTCCTGCGGGTTGATGCGCATTGCCACGTCGAGGAATTTCTTATCCAGGAAGGGAACACGGGCTTCCACACCCCAGGCAGACATCGCTTTGTTGGCGCGTGCGCAGTCAAACATATGCAGCGCCTGCAGTTTACGTACTGTCTCTTCGTGCAGCTCTTTTGCGTTCGGCGCTTTGTGGAAATAGAGGTAGCCGCCAAACACTTCGTCAGACCCTTCACCGGAGAGCACCATCTTAATGCCCATCGCTTTGATCTTACGCGACATCAGGTACATCGGCGTGGAAGCGCGAATGGTGGTCACATCGTAGGTTTCGATGTGATAGATAACATCGCGGATCGCATCCAGGCCTTCCTGCACGGTGAAGTGGATCTCATGGTGCACAGTACCGAGATGGTTTGCCACTTCCTGCGCGGCTTTCAGATCCGGTGCACCTTCCAGGCCCACAGCAAAGGAGTGCAGTTGCGGCCACCAGGCTTCTGAACGTTCCTGATCTTCAACACGACGCGCGGCGAATTTCTTGGTGATCGCGGAGATCACGGACGAGTCCAGCCCGCCGGAGAGCAGTACGCCGTAAGGCACATCTGACATCAGGTGGCTTTTAACAGAATCTTCCAGCGCCTGACGTAGTTCGGCTTTATCAGTCACGTTGTCTTTAACCGCATCATAGTCGAACCAGTCGCGCTGATAGTACTGACGGATCTCGCCGTCTTTACTCCACAGGTAACTTCCTGCCGGGAACTCTTTAATGGTGCGGCAAACCGGTACCAGGGCTTTCATTTCTGAGGCGACATAAAAGTTGCCGTGTTCATCGTGACCCATATACAGCGGGATAATACCAATATGGTCGCGGCCAATCAGATAGGCATCTTTTTCGCTGTCGTACAGGGCGAAGGCAAACATACCCTGCAGATCATCGAGGAATTCCGGGCCTTTCTCCTGATACAGCGCCAGGATCACTTCACAGTCAGAACCGGTCTGGAAGGCGTAACGGTCGCCGTACTCGGCGCGCAGCGCCTGATGGTTATAGATTTCACCGTTGACAGCCAGCGCGTGTGTTTTTTTCTCGTTATACAGCGGCTGAGCACCGGCGTTGACGTCAACAATGGACAGACGTTCGTGTGCCAGGATGGCTTTATCGCTGGCGTAAACGCCGGACCAGTCCGGGCCGCGATGGCGCATCAGGCGGGACAATTCGAGTGCCTTTTTACGCAGTTCGCCTGCGTCAGTTTTAATATCCAGTACGCCAAAAATTGAACACATAACCTTCTCCGTTAACCCTGTTGCTTTGTAATGTTGCTTGCTTATGAAAATGCCGCAAAGGGGGAGGGCGCGCAAGGGTTTTACGGGATAAAACGGAAATAGTGCAATGCTGATTGCCGAATAGTGAAAAACGAGTACGTCATGAACGCTTTTATTGATGATTATGCAATAAATCGGCTGTTTTGTTAGCTGTGGGTTTTTTTGTCGGGCGTGAAAATAAAAAACCACGCGCTGAGGCGTGGTTTGGGATCAGATAATATCAATCTCTTCGACGGAGGGATAAATCCAGCTCGGCCGGAAGGGCATGGCGTCAATATCGTCGAGCGTGGAGACACCGGAAAGCACCAGAATGGTTTCCAGGCCCGCCTGGAATCCGGCCAGGATATCGGTGCGCAGGTTGTCGCCGACAATCACCGTTTCTTCAGAGTGGGCCTGCATCTTGTTCAGCGCAGCACGGATGATCCACGGGCTGGGCTTGCCCACGTAGAACGGTTTCCGGCCAGAGATCTTTTCGATACCGGCACACAGCGCGCCGCAGGCAGGGTAAAAACCACGGCCGTGGGTATCCGGGTTGGTGGCAATAAAACGCGCACCGTTGGCAACAAAGTAGGAGGCTTTGTGCATCATCTCCCAGTTATAGGAGCGCGTTTCGCCAACGATCACAAAGTCCGGGTTCACATCTGTGATGGTAAACCCTGCCTTATATAACTCGTGGATCAGCGCCCCTTCACCCACCACGTAGGCCTTTTTTCCTTCCTGGCGCTTGAGGAAATCAGCGGTGGCCATGGCAGAGGTATAAAACACGCTGTCCGGCACGTTGACGCCTGCTGTGGCAAAGCGGTTTGCCAGGTCCTGACCGGTCTGAGAAGGGTAGTTCGTGAGAAGAACCAGAGGCATTCCTTTGTCGATGATGCGGTGAAGAAACTCCGCAGCACCTGGTACAGCAACGTTGTCGTGCATCAGCACGCCGTCGATATCACAAATTACATTCTTAATGGTCATGGACATTCCGACATCAAAAAAAGAAGGCGTTACTATAAGACCCGATCAACTTTCCAGCAAATGTTGCAACAGAATACCGTTGAGCATGGCGCGTTTAACCAGCGCAAATGCGCCTATTGCTGAGCGATGGTCAAGCTTAGAACGAACGACGGGAAGGTTCTGGCGGAAGGCTTTCAGCGCCTGAGTGTTAATGCAGCCTTCAATGGCGGGCAGCAGGACCTTCTCGGCCTCCACAATCTCACCGGCGATCACCACTTTTTGCGGGTTAAACAGGTTGATGGCGATGGCGATGGTTTTACCCAGATGGCGACCCACCTGCTCAATAACTTCACAGGCCAGCGCGTCGCCTTTGTTGGCGGCTTTGCAGATAGTCCCTATCTTGCAATCGTCCAGCGTGACGCGGCTCTGGTAACCCTGTTCAAGCAGATGGCGCACCCGCTGTTCAATCGCCGTGTTGGCGGCAATCGTCTCCAGACAGCCAAAGTTTCCGCAGTGGCAGCGTTCGCCAAGCGGCTCTACCTGAATATGACCAATCTCACCGACGTTACCGTTGCGGCCAATAAAAATGCGGCCGTTAGAGATGATGCCTGCCCCTGTCCCCCGGTGTACGCGCACCAGAATCGAATCTTCACAATCCTGGCTCGCACCAAAGTAGTGCTCTGCCAGGGCCAGAGAGCGGATGTCGTGCCCCACGAAACAGGTCACTTTAAAGCGTTTTTCCAGCGCATCTACCAGCCCCCAATTCTCAACCTTTATATGGGGCATATAACGGATCACGCCGCTTTCGGGGTCTACCAGGCCTGGCAGGATCACCGAGATCGCAATCAGTTCACGGATTTTGCGCTGACAGCTCTCGATAAAGTGTTCAATGGTATTCAGCAGCGCGTGTTCCAGCGTCTCCTGAGTGCGCTCCGGAAGCGGGTAGTGTTCTTCCGCGATGGCTTTGCTGCTCAGATCATAGAGCGTAAGCGTGGTGTCATGACGACCAAGACGGACGCCGATCGCCTGAAAATTGCGGGTTTCGGTAATAATGGAGATGGCGCGGCGGCCTCCGGTGGAGGCCTGCTGATCGACTTCTTTGATCAGTCCGCGCTCAATGAGCTGACGGGTAATTTTTGTCACGCTGGCGGGAGCAAGCTGGCTTTGTTCGGCTATCTGAATGCGCGAGATTGGCCCGTGTTGGTCAATCAGACGATAAACCGCCGCGCTGTTAAGTTGTTTAACGAGATCGACATTACCGATTTGAGCTTGTCCGCCTGGTGTCATACTTTTACTTACTCAGTGACGACCTCGTTACCATTAACGATGGTCTTGATAATTTTATAATCGTGTGTGAATGCCGTCAGGTTTGCAACCATACCTGGTGCAATTCCGCCAAGCTGTTTATCTACGCCCATCGCGCGCGCAGGATAAAGGGTCGCCATACGCAGGACTTCATCAAGCGCAATCCCGCAATGTTCAACCAGGTTACGCACCCCTTCAATCATCGTCAGGGAGGAACCACTCAGCGTACCGTTTTCATCAACACACAGTCCATTGCGGTAGTATATTGTTTTACCGGCAAAAATGAACTGCTCAATATTTGCCCCTGCCGGTGCGGTGGCATCGGTTACCAGACAGAGTTTGTCACCTTTCAGGCGCTTGGCGTTGCGAATGTTGGTGTAATCGACGTGCAAGCCGTCAGCAATAATGCCGCAGTAAACGTCCTGCTCATCGAGAATTGCCCCGACCAGCCCAGGTTCACGACCGGTGATATACGGCATCGCGTTGTACAGGTGCGTCGCAAAGGTAATGCCGGCGCGGAAACCTGCTTTCGCTTCTTTTTGCGTTGCGTTTGAATGGCCCGCTGAAACGACAATCCCGGCGGCGGCCAGTTTGCTGATAACGTCAGGTCCCGCGATTTCAGGAGCCAGCGTCACTTTGGTGATCACATCGGCGTTGGCACACAGGTAGTCGACCAGCTCAGCGTCAGGTTTACGCACGTAATCCGGGTTATGCGTCCCTTTTTTCACGATGTTCAGCCACGGTCCTTCAAGATGCAGACCCAGCGCCTGATTAGGGTGTTTTGCCAGGTAGTCGCGCATCACGCGGATACCCTGTTTCATGAGATCATCACTGCTGGTGATGAGGGTTGGCAGATAGCTGGTGCAGCCCGATTTCTCGTTGGCTTTCTGCATGATTTCCAGCGTGTCGACCGTCACCGCCTCCGCGGTATCATTAAATTGCACACCGCCGCAGCCGTTCAGCTGTACGTCGATGAAACCGGGGGAGATTACTGCTCCATTGAGTGAGCGCTGTTCAATCCCCGGCGGCAGCTCTGCCAGCGGGCAAACACGTTCAATCAGGCCATTGGCGATAACAATCGCATGGTCATCCAGAATATCATGGCCGGTATAAATCCGACCGTGGGTTAAAGCGTACATAACGACCCCCGGTTAAAAAAAGCGGCCGCCTCTTGATGAAGAGGCGGTTATTCAATTACAGACCTTTGATGTTCTCAGCTTCTAACTCGTTGAAGTATTTCAGCGTTTTCACTTTCAGCTCCATCGTGGACGGTTCGTCGCACACGATGACTGATTTTGGATGCAGCTGCAGGCAGCTGATGGTCCACATGTGGTTAACGTTGCCTTCAACGGCAGCCTGGAGCGCCTGCGCTTTCACGCCGCCCAGAACCAGAATCATCACTTCTTCGGCATCCAGCAGGGTACCTACGCCTACGGTCAGGGCGTATTTTGGAACCTGGTTAACATCACCGTCAAAGAAGCGGGAGTTTGCCACGCGCGTGTCATGGGTCAGGGTTTTAATACGCGTACGGGAAGCCAGAGAAGAGGCCGGTTCGTTGAACGCGATATGGCCATCGTTGCCCACGCCACCCATGAACAGGTGGATTTTACCGTAGGAACGGATTTTTTCTTCATACTGACGGCATTCTGCGTCAATATCAGGCGCGTTTCCATTGAGCAGGTTAATGTTTTCAGCCGGAATATCAACGTGATCAAAGAAATTACGGTGCATAAAGCTATGGTAGCTTTCCGGATGATCCTTGGGTAAGCCGACATACTCATCCATGTTGAAGGTCACAACATGTTTAAAGCTAACCTGGCCTGCTTTATGCATTTCAACCAGGGCTTTATACGCGGTCAGCGGCGTGCCGCCGGTAGGAAGGCCGAGAACGAAAGGACGATCGGCGGTGGGTTTGAACGCGTTAATACGGTTTACGATATGACGGGCGGCCCATTTACCGACTTGTTCAGCAGTTGCCAGGGGAATCAGTCTCATTGTTCACCTCAAGAGTTAAAGTAGAAGAGTGGGCGGATGGCTATCGGAACCTGAACTAAGCGTAACCTGGAACCTTTCAGGCCGGATCAATCCGTCTTGATTTTTTGAATGATAAAATAAGTTTTCACTGTTAGCCAGAGAAAGGGAGGGTTATTAACGATATTTGGTGACAAAAATCACAAAAAATACGTGTTTAATTTGCGATACGAATTAATTTTTCACACACTCACAATGCCAGTGAATCATCAACTGTATTTATCGTTGTCGACACAATAAAAACATAGTTTATGCACGAGCCTTAATAAGGGTCTCGTAGGGGGAATAGGATGAATATTTTAGGTTTTTTCCAGCGCCTCGGTAGGGCTTTGCAGCTCCCTATCGCCGTGCTACCGGTTGCAGCACTGCTGCTGCGATTCGGGCAACCCGATCTGCTTAATGTGCCATTTATCGCGCAAGCGGGTGGCGCGATTTTTGACAATCTGGCGCTGATTTTCGCCATCGGTGTGGCATCCAGCTGGTCAAAAGACAGCGCGGGTGCAGCGGCGCTGGCCGGGGCTGTCGGTTACTTCATCCTGACGAAAGCGATGGTGACGATAAACCCAGAAATTAACATGGGCGTTCTGGCAGGTATCATTACCGGTCTGGTCGGCGGGGCTGTTTATAACCGTTGGGCGGGGATCAAACTGCCAGACTTCCTGAGCTTCTTTGGTGGAAAACGTTTTGTGCCGATTGCGACAGGCTTCTTCTGTCTGATTCTGGCCGCGATCTTTGGCTACATCTGGCCACCGGTGCAGCACGCTATCCATGCGGGCGGTGAGTGGATTGTTTCCGCTGGCGCAGTGGGTGCGGGTATCTTCGGTTTCATCAACCGTCTGTTGATCCCAACCGGCCTGCATCAGGTGCTGAACACCATTGCCTGGTTCCAGATTGGTGAGTTTACCAACGCCGCGGGCGCGGTATTCCACGGTGATATCAACCGCTTCTACGCAGGTGACGGCACCGCGGGCATGTTCATGTCGGGCTTCTTCCCTATCATGATGTTTGGTCTGCCGGGCGCGGCGCTGGCTATGTACCTGGCCGCACCGAAAGCGCGTCGTCCAATGGTTGGCGGGATGCTGCTGTCAGTTGCCATCACCGCGTTCCTGACCGGTGTTACTGAGCCGCTGGAATTCCTGTTCATGTTCCTGGCTCCGCTGCTGTACCTCATGCACGCTGTGCTGACGGGTATTAGCCTGTTTGTTGCAACGCTGCTGGGTATCCATGCGGGCTTCTCCTTCTCCGCCGGCGCGATCGACTACGTGTTGATGTACAACCTGCCCGCGGCGAGCAAGAACGTCTGGATGCTGGTCGCAATGGGTCTGGTGTTCTTCGTTATCTACTTCGTTCTGTTCAGCGCAGTCATTCGTATGTTTAACCTGAAAACACCAGGCCGCGAAGATACGAAAGACGACATCGTTACTGGCGAAGCTAACAGCAATACCGAAGAAGGGCTGACCCAGCTGGCAACCAATTATATTGCCGCAGTAGGCGGTACGGATAACCTGAAAGCTATCGATGCATGTATCACTCGTCTGCGCCTGACGGTAGGTGATTCTGCGCGCGTTAACGATGCCATGTGTAAACGCCTTGGCGCATCCGGCGTGGTGAAACTGAACAAGCAGACCATCCAGGTTATCGTGGGTGCGAAAGCGGAATCGATTGGCGATGAAATGAAGAAAGTGGTTGCCCGTGGACCGATCGCGGCTTCTGCAGCGAACAGCGCGCCAGTGACGGAAGCCCCGGTGGTAAAACCGCAGGCCGTCCCTAACGCAACGACCATTGCCGCGCTGGTTTCACCGATTACCGGTGAAGTGGTTGCGATTGAGCAGGTGCCTGACGAAGCGTTTGCCAGCAAAGCTGTCGGTGACGGTGTGGCGGTGAAACCAACGGACAAAACCGTGGTGTCACCGGCTGCCGGGACCATTGTTAAAATCTTCAACACCAACCATGCGTTCTGCCTCGAAACAGAAAAGGGCGCGGAGATCGTTGTCCATATGGGTATCGATACCGTCGCGCTGAACGGTCAGGGCTTTACTCGCCTGGTGGAAGAGGGGGCCGACGTGGTGGCAGGTCAGCCGATTCTGGAAATGGATCTGGATTACCTGAACGCTAACGCGCGCTCCATGATTAGCCCGGTCGTTTGCAGCAATATCGACGACTTCAGCGGCCTGGTAATTCAGGCGAAAGGTCAGGTCGTTGCGGGCCAGACGCCACTGTATGAGATTAAAGGCAAGTAATCGCTCCTGAGTAGAGTCATGCCTTAAGCGGCGGGGGTTTTCCTCCGCCGCTTTTTTTTGCAGCAATTGCCCCCATTATTTTCTTCAGAGACGTTTTAAGGGTTGTCACTACGTCCGGCTTATAAGATCATATGCCGTTATACGTTGTTTACGCTTTGAGGAATCCACGATGAGTGAGGCTGAAGCCCGCCCGAGTAACTTTATTCGTCAGATCATCGATGAAGATCTGGCCAGTGGTAAGCACACCACAGTTCATACCCGTTTCCCGCCGGAGCCAAACGGCTACCTGCATATTGGTCATGCAAAATCGATCTGCCTGAACTTTGGCATCGCGCAAGACTACCAGGGACAGTGCAACCTGCGTTTCGATGACACCAACCCAGTAAAAGAAGACATCGAATACGTTGAGTCTATTAAGAATGACGTGCAATGGCTGGGCTTCAACTGGTCTGGCGATATCTGCTACTCCTCTGACTATTTTGATCAGCTGTATGCCTATGCGGTCGAGCTTATCAATAAAGGTCTGGCGTATGTCGACGAGCTGTCTGCTGAAGAGATCCGCGAATACCGCGGCACGCTGACCGCGCCGGGTAAAAACAGCCCGTTCCGCGATCGCAGCGTTGAAGAGAACCTGGCGCTGTTTGAAAAAATGCGTGCGGGTGGCTTCGAGGAAGGTAAAGCGTGCCTGCGTGCCAAAATCGACATGGCATCACCGTTCATCGTGATGCGCGATCCGGTTCTGTACCGTATCAAGTTCGCTGAACACCATCAGACCGGTAACAAGTGGTGCATCTACCCGATGTACGACTTTACCCACTGCATCAGCGATGCGCTGGAAGGCATTACGCACTCCCTGTGTACGCTGGAGTTCCAGGACAACCGCCGTCTGTACGACTGGGTTCTGGATAACATCACCATCCCGGTGCATCCGCGTCAGTACGAATTCTCTCGTCTGAATCTGGAATACACGGTGATGTCCAAGCGTAAGCTGAACCTGCTGGTGACCGACAAGCACGTTGAGGGCTGGGACGATCCGCGTATGCCAACCATCTCGGGTCTGCGTCGCCGTGGTTATACTGCCGCGTCTATTCGCGAGTTCTGTAAGCGCATCGGCGTGACCAAGCAGGATAACACCATTGAGATCGCCTCTCTGGAATCCTGCATCCGTGAAGATCTGAACGACAACGCGCCGCGCGCAATGGCCGTCATCGATCCGGTAAAACTGGTTATCGAAAACTACCCGCAGGGCGCGAGCGAAATGGTCTCCATGCCTAACCATCCGAACAAGCCGGAAATGGGCACCCGTGACGTGCCGTTCAGCGGTGAAATCTGGATCGATCGTGCTGACTTCCGCGAAGAAGCGAACAAGCAGTACAAGCGTCTGGTGCTGGGTAAAGAGGTGCGTCTGCGTAACGCATACGTGATCAAAGCTGAGCGTGTTGAGAAAGATGTGGAAGGGAATATCACCACCATCTTCTGCTCTTACGACGCTGAAACCCTGAGCAAAGATCCGGCAGATGGCCGCAAAGTGAAAGGCGTGATCCACTGGGTAAGTGCAACACATGCGCTGCCGGTTGAAATTCGCCTGTACGATCGTCTGTTCAGCGTGCCTAACCCAGGTGCAGCAGAAGACTTCCTGGCGACAATCAACCCGGAATCTCTGGTCATCAAGCAGGGTTATGCTGAGCCGTCTCTGAAAGCCGCTGAAGTGGGCAAAGCGTTCCAGTTCGAACGTGAAGGCTACTTCTGCCTCGACAGCCGTCACAGTACCTCGGAAAAACCGGTGTTTAACCGTACCGTTGGTCTGCGTGATACCTGGACTAAAGTCGGCGAATAATAACGCTGCTCTGGTCAATGAGAGACAAACGCCGCGTAATGCGGCGTTTTTTTATTGAATGATCATATCGTTAAGCGCGAGCAAAAATAATGTCTGCGCAATATTCAGGTCAATGTGGTGCTACTTATTTTTCTAAAAAAAGTTTGTATATTTCTGAAAATAGTGAAGACCTGAAAATAACCAGTAATTTACACAATTACTGGCTTAAATTTAATGACTTGCCCCGCCAAATCTCGTCTCCCGCTAAATGTTACAAAGCACTACGAATTATGTGCACTTCGTCATAATCCTGACTTTTGCCCACTGAAAAGCATTGATAATTCGCGTCGCGAAAAATAACCTAAAGGCGGTAGTTAATTCGAGGGTATTTCTGACTACCCCTGACCTTTTGGTCTTTTATATTTTTCGCCGTTCAGGCGTTTTAATTCGTCAAAGAGGAATAATCTATGCGTACGTTCAGTGGCAAACGTAGTGCGCTGGCGCTGGCTATCGCCGGTGTGACAGCAATGTCAGGCCTGGTGATTGCGCCAGAGGCTAAGGCAGCAGGTTTCATCGAAGATTCTACCCTCACGGGCGGTATTTATTACTGGCAGCGTGAACGTGACCGTAAAGACGTTACTGAAGACAAATACAAAACCAACCTTTCTCACTCTACCTGGAACGCCAACCTCGACTTCCAGTCAGGCTATGCCGCCGATATGTTCGGCCTGGATATTGCCGCATTCACGGCAATCGAAATGGCGGAAAATGGCGACAGCGGACACCCGAACGAAATTGCCTTCTCGTCCAGCAATAAGGCCTATAAAGAAGACTGGTCCGGCGATAAAAGCGGTATCAGCCTGTATAAAGCCGCTGCAAAATTCAAATATGGTCCAGTCTGGGCGCGCGGCGGATATATTCAGCCAACTGGCCAAACCCTGTTAGCGCCACACTGGAGTTTTATGCCTGGTACTTACCAGGGCGCTGAAGCTGGCGCTAACTTTGACTACGGTGATGCGGGTGCGTTGAGTTTCTCCTATATGTGGACCAACGAATACAAAGCCCCGTGGCATATCGAAATGGATAAGTTTTACCAGAACGATAAAAAGACCAAAGTGGATTACCTCCACTCGCTGGGTGCGAAGTACGATTTTAAAAACGACCTTGTGTTAGAAGCCGCCTTTGGTCAGGCTGAAGGTTATATCGATCAGTATTTTGCCAAAGCCAGCTACAAGTTTGATATCGCAGGGAGTCCGTTGAGTACCAGTTACCAGTTCTACGGCACGCGAGACAAAGTCAGCGATGGTGGCGTCAACGATATTTATGACGGCACGGCCTGGCTGCAGGCGCTGACCTTAGGCTACAAAGTGGGGCAGGTGGATTTGCGTCTGGAAGGGACATGGGTGAAGGCGGAAGGGCAGCAGGGCTACTTCCTGCAGCGTATGACCCCGACTTACGCATCTTCCAACGGTCGTCTGGATATCTGGTGGGATAACCGCTCTGACTTCAACGCCGACGGCGAAAAAGCGGTCTTCTTCGGCGCAATGTATGACCTGAAAAACTGGAACCTGCCGGGCTGGGCGGTGGGCGCCTCCTACGCGTATGCCTGGGACGCCAAACCGGGCGACATGGCCACACCGGATGCGTACTACGATCCGAACTACCGTCTGAAAGAGTCCTCTTACAGCCTGGATGCCATCTATACCGTGCAGGATGGACGTGCGAAAGGCACGATGTTCAAGCTGCACTTCACGCAGTATGACAACCACTCTGATATTCCAAGCTACGCGGGCGGTTACGGCAACATCTTCCAGGATGAACGTGACGTGAAATTCATGGTTATCGCACCATTCACTATCTTCTGATGAACGCTCCGGCGGGTTCCGTCCCGCCGGAATGGAGACTGCACATGATGAAAAAAATGGTAATCGTCGCGTTGCTGGCCTCGGGGCTGGTGGCTTGCGCCCAGGACCCGGCACCGAAAGAAGATTCTCGCCTGAAGGAGGCTTACAGCGCCTGCATTAACACCGCTGAAGGCTCACCGGAGAAAATTGAAGCCTGCCAGAGCGTGCTGAATGTGCTGAAGAAAGAGAAGGCGCATGAGCAGTTTGCGACGCAGGAAAATGTTCGCGTGATGGACTATCAGGCCTGCATTCAGGCGCGTAAAACCGGTAACGATCAGGAAGTGGCGAAGCGTTGCGACCAGATCTGGAAGGAAATACGCAGTAACAACGGAAATTAATTAAGCGTGTTAAGGCCCGGTGGCGCTGTGCTTACCGGGCTTTTTTTCGCCGGGTGACAGGCAAAAAAAAGCCAACCTTGCGGCTGGCTCAGAGTATGAAAGTTCGACTTATTTGGCGTCGTGTGCGTGATCGTCTTCGCGGCAATCACCTTCAGCACAGTGACCATACAGATACAGGCTATGGTTGGTCAGGCGGATACCATGACGAGCAGCGATTTCACGCTGACGTGCTTCGATGGAATCATCGCTAAATTCAATGACCTTGCCACAATCCAGGCAGATCAGGTGATCGTGGTGCTGCTGCTGGGTCAGTTCGAATACAGATTTACCGCCTTCGAAATTATGACGGGTAACAATGCCCGCGTCATCAAACTGGTTCAGCACGCGATAGACGGTTGCCAGCCCAATCTCTTCACCCATGTCGATAAGACGCTTGTAAAGGTCTTCCGCACTGACATGGTGATTGTCTGGACCCTGAAGCACTTCAAGGATTTTTAACCGAGGAAGCGTAACTTTCAGGCCAGCCTTCTTTAATGCGGTATTGTTGTCAGTCATGCGGAATCTGTCCTGTTGCTAAACGATTCACTTCTGGAGGAAGTGACAGAAAATGCACCTGGAATAATGCGTCTCATTATAGAACTGCCATGGCTAAATGAAAACTGCAAGTCTCAGGCAAAGTATGCTTATAAAAACGTGGTATCACCGACAAACTTACTCAATGGCACCCCATTTTACCTGGGAGACATTGTACAGGTCTGGGCGAAAAAGTTAAAAGATTGTAGCGATTAATTTAATCGTTTGACCCGGTTCCTGGGCGCAACCGGGGTTGCGCCACACTAACAATCAGGCGTTAAGAATATCGTCCAGGTGCAGTTCTTCGCGGATCTGCTTCACCCACTTCTCAACGCGCTCTGCGGTCAGTTCTGGCTGACGGTCTTCGTCGATCGCCAGACCCACGAAGTGGTCGTCATCGGCCAGGCCTTTAGACGCTTCGAAGTGGTAACCTGCAGTCGGCCAGTGGCCTACGATAACTGCACCATTCGGTTCAATGATATCGCGGATAGTGCCCAGCGCGTCACAGAAGTACTCAGCGTAGTCTTCCTGATCGCCGCAGCCAAACAGGGCGACCAGCTTGCCGTTGAAGTCCACTTCTTCCAGCGTCGGGAAGAAATCATCCCAGTCACACTGGGCTTCACCGTAGTACCAGGTTGGGATACCCAGCAACAGGATGTCATAGCCTTCGAGATCTTCTTTGCTGCTCTTGGCGATGTCATGCACATCGGCAACGTCTTTACCGAGCTGTTTTTGAATGTTTTTTGCGATATTTTCGGTATTGCCGGTATCACTGCCGAAGAAAATGCCGATGATTGCCATGAGTAAAATAACCTCTTGAAACTTAATGGTATGGTGGCGCAATTTGTCCACGGATAAGGGCAATAATAGCAGAACTGGCAACCCCGCGGAAACAGCTATCGCGCAGGACTGCACTCTGTGCTACATGAAAAGGGTAAGAAAGGGGATTTTCAGACTTATGCCTGGCGGCGCAACGTCTCAAGCTGGGCGATCAACATCTCTTCAATGAGCTCGCTACGGCTGATATTACGCGCTTCAGCCAGTTCGTTAAGCGCATCGACGGCGTCGGCATTGAGCTTCAGTTCGACACGCTTAAGCCCACGATTTTTATCGCGTTTAAGCTGGTTGCGTTTATTAATACGCAGCTGTTCATCGCGCGAAAGCGGATTCGTTTTCGGTCGTCCCGGTCGACGCTCATTCGCGAACAGATCTAGTGTCGTACGGTCCGTTTGTTCTTTGGCCATGATTCTGAGACTTCGGGGGAAACAAGCCGCCCTGCTATTGCCCGGGCGATGAGCGCGCCATCATACATCACCAAAAACGGCACGCCAACGACTGGAAGCCCGCAACCTTCCAGTCGCTCTCTTTTTAATCAATTCGCAGTATCAGAGAGATAGCGGCGGATGGCGCGTAACACGGCGTCAGGTTTTTCCGCTTGAACCCAGTGTCCGGCACCGGCGATGACATGGGCGCGGGCCTGCGGGAATTGCGCCAGCAAGGTGTCGCGGTAGGCGTCAGTGACATAAGGGGAGTTACCGCCGCGAATAAAGAGGGTAGGGTGTTGCCAGGCGGGCACCGTATCCCAGCCGACGATGTTGTTGTACTGCGCCCAGAGTACCGGCACGTTGAAACGCCACTGGCCGTCGACAAACGACTTCAGCAGAAACTGAATAACGCCTTCTTCATTAAGATGTTCGCGCATGACGGCTGTGGCCTGTTGGCGGGTTGAAACCCCAGCCTCTGTCACCGCAGTGATGGCAGCAAAAATGTCGTCATGACGGCGCACGTCGTAATCCACCGGAGCAACGTCGATCACGACCAGACCGTTGATTCTGTCCGGTGCCAGCGCCGTCAGGGCCATTACCGCCTTACCGCCCATAGAATGCCCGATGAGCGTCACCTTCTGAAGATGGTTGGCATCAAGCGTATCGAGCAGATCCTGGGCCATTGCCGCGTAGGTCATCTCCTCTGAACGCCCGGAAAGACCGTGATTTCGCATATCGACCTGCAAAATATCGTGATCGGTAACCAGATCGCGCGCCAGCACCCCCAGGTTATCCAGGCTGCCAAAAAGCCCGTGAACCAATACGATGGGAGAATTATTGTTCGGCGATTGTGCAGTTTGCGCTCGGGTATTCAATTTCATGGCAAAGTTCTTTTTTTACGTATGTCAGGTTAGGGTATCATGTTGACCATTCTGCCGCCCGGCTGCAAGGTTCCAGTTTAATCTGACTTTTGCCGCCAACCTGGTTTGACGCTATCCGCTGTTGGAATTTAACTTTATAATCCCAACGACTTGTATTCAGATAAGATATCGCACTGGATTAAGATGAAAACAATCGAAGTTGATGACGAACTCTATCAGTATATTGCCAGCCAGACGCGGCATATCGGGGAGAGTGCGTCCGACATTTTACGGCGCATGCTTAAAATTTCCGCCGCCTCACAGCCTGCTACCCCAGTCACTAAAGATGTCGTGTCTCAACAAAACGTTGTTGCACAAGCAAAACCTGCCGTCGCGCAAGTGAAAGACAAAGTACGTGCGATGCGCGAGTTGCTGCTCTCTGATGAGTACGCCGAGCAGAAAAAAGCGGTTAACCGCTTCATGCTGGTGCTGTCTACACTCTATTCACTGGATAACAAAGCGTTTGCTGAAGCGACCGAGTCGCTGCACGGTCGTACCCGCGTCTATTTCGCAGGCGACGAGCAAACGCTGCTGCAAAATGGCAACCAAACCAAACCTAAACATGTCCCGGGCACACCGTACTGGGTCATCACCAATACCAATACGGGCCGCAAGTGCAGCATGGTTGAACACATCATGCAGTCCATGCAGTTCCCGGCGGAATTGATTGAAAAGGTTTGCGGTACAATTTAACCCTTGCATCAGAAGGACCCGGTAATGGCAAATCACAGCCGTGCAGGCCAACCTGCACAACAAAGCGATTTGATTAACGTCGCTCAGCTGACCGCGCAGTATTACGTGCTGAAACCGGTCGTGGGCAACGCAGAACACGCAGTGAAGTTTGGTACATCTGGCCACCGCGGTAGCGCGGCGCGCCATAGCTTTAACGAACCGCACATTCTGGCTATTGCTCAGGCCATCGCGGAAGAGCGCGCTAAAAACGGCGTTACCGGTCCGTGCTATGTGGGAAAAGATACCCATGCTCTGTCTGAACCGGCGTTCATTTCCGTGCTGGAAGTGCTGACGGCGAATGGCGTTGACGTCATTGTTCAGGAAAATAACGGCTTCACGCCGACCCCTGCGGTCTCTAACGCGATCCTTGTCCACAACAAAAAAGGCGGCGCGCTGGCTGACGGGATTGTGATCACCCCATCACACAACCCGCCGGAAGACGGTGGGATCAAATACAACCCGCCTAACGGTGGACCGGCAGACACGAACGTCACGAAAGTGGTTGAAGATCGTGCCAATGCACTGCTGGCGGATGGCCTGAATGGGGTGAAACGCCTCTCTCTGGATGCAGCCATGGCGTCCGGCCATGTGAAAGAGCAGGATCTGGTGCAGCCATTTGTGGAAGGTCTGGCGGATATCGTCGATATGGCGGCCATCCAGAAAGCCGGTCTGAAGCTGGGCGTTGACCCTCTCGGCGGCTCCGGTATCGAATACTGGAAACGCATCGCAGAGCATTACAAGCTGAACCTGACCATCGTTAACGATCATGTTGATCAGACCTTCCGCTTTATGCACCTGGATAAAGACGGCGCAATCCGTATGGACTGCTCTTCCGAGTGCGCGATGGCGGGCCTGCTGGCGCTGCGTGATAAATTTGACCTGGCGTTTGCCAACGACCCGGATTATGACCGCCACGGTATTGTCACCCCGGCAGGGCTGATGAACCCGAACCATTATCTTGCGGTTGCCATCAACTACCTGTTCCAGCATCGTCCACAGTGGGGCAAAGAGGTGGCTGTAGGTAAAACGCTGGTCTCCTCGGCGATGATTGACCGCGTGGTTGAGGCGCTGGGCCGTAAGCTGGTGGAAGTACCGGTAGGCTTCAAATGGTTTGTTGACGGTCTGCACGACGGCAGCTTCGGTTTTGGCGGTGAAGAGAGCGCGGGCGCATCCTTCCTGCGTTTCGACGGCACGCCATGGTCTACCGATAAAGACGGGATCATCATGTGCCTGCTGGCGGCGGAAATCACCGCTGTCACCGGTAAAAATCCGCAGGAACACTATAACGAGCTGGCGGCACGCTTTGGCGCGCCAAGCTATAACCGTATTCAGGCTGGCGCGACCTCCGCGCAGAAAGCAGCGCTGTCTAAACTCTCTCCGGAGATGGTCAGTGCCAGCACGCTGGCCGGTGACCCTATCACGGCCCGTCTGACGGCGGCCCCGGGTAACGGTGCCTCTATCGGTGGTCTGAAAGTGATGACCGAAAACGGCTGGTTTGCCGCGCGTCCATCCGGTACGGAAGATGCGTACAAAATCTATTGTGAAAGCTTCCTCGGCGACGAACACCGTAAGCTGATTGAGAAAGAAGCGGTAGAGATTGTCAGCGAAGTGCTGAAAAACGCGTAAATCGCGGTGGGCTGATGCCCTCATGATGCAGTCAAAACGGCAACCCCAGGGTTGCCGTTTTGCTTTTGCATTAACTGTGTTTATTTTTCAATTCAAACCGTGGTGATACCAGACCGTACAGCGTCCAGCCCATAAAGGTCACCATCGCACCATATAGCATGGCTTCCTGGCCGGAAGAGTAGAGCGCATAGAAGCTGTAAATTGCCCCATTCAGCGCCACAATATTCGCCACCCTCGCTTTGCCTGCGTCCACCTTCGCCACCTTCTGAATGATGACCAGCGCCGCCATCGACAGAATATACGGAATGATATTGGTCACTACCGCCAGGTTGACCAGCACGTTGAACTGGCTGTTCAGCGACGGGCTGATGGTCATCAAAGATAACCCACTCTGGAAGATAACAATCGCCAGCATGCCCTGAACCGGTGCCTCTGCTTTGCTGACCCGGGAGAAGATTTTCGGGAAATACCCTTCGTCAGCGGATGATTTAAAGACCTGAGCAATGGTGAACTGCCAGCCGAGGAGCGAGCCGCAGCAGGACATCACCATCAGCCCCATGATCACTTTCCCGACACCCGGCGTAAACATCTGCGCAAAGGCCAGACCGAACGGTGCCGTCGAACTGGCAAGATCCATGTTCGGTACAATCCCTGCAATCACGTTGGTTGAGACAATGTAAATGGCTGCTGCGCCCAGCGTACCGCCAAGCACGGCAATCGGTACGTTCTTCTCCGGGTTTTCCACCACTTCGGCGTTAGCACACGCAGATTCCAGCCCCAGGAAGGCCCACAGCGTCATGGCGATGGAAGAGCCCACTGCGGTGAAGAACGGAACATGGTGTGGGTTCCAGGAGTTGACGTACAGCGTGGGGCTAAACCAGAACCAGCCGATGATGCACAGCCCAACCACCGGGATAATGACCCCCCAGACGGTAATACTGCTGATCTGTCCGGTAATGCGCGCGCCGCCAAAGTTTGCCACGGTGCAGATCCACAGCACGCCGATGGTGGCCAGCCCGATTTGCACCGGGGTCAGCGCCACACCGAATAGCTCCGTACCGTAACCCACGGCGGAAATGGCAATCGCCACGTTAGCGATCAGCAAAGAGACGCCGTAGGTGTAGTTGGCCATGAAGTTACCAGATTTGCCAAAGGCATATTCAGCGTAGCCGCCCATCCCGCCGGGCTTGCGGCTGAACATACCGCACTTGGCGAATGCCCAGGCCAGTGCCATTGACCCCACGGCGGTCACCATCCAGGAGATAATCGAAATGGTTCCTACTTCCGCAAGCTTGGTGGGCAACATGATGATCCCGGACCCCATCATGTTTACCATGGTGAGAATGGTCAGCTGCACCACGCCCATTTTATTGGACTTGCTCATATTTTTTCTCCTTTCAGCAGCGATGGCTGAGCGGCAGCGTGTTTGATGACGTTACAACGAACCTGCTTACGACCGTCACACTCCTCAACGTAAACGCCCTGCAGTTCTGGCGCGAAGCCCGGTAAAAGGTTGATACCCTCTTCCAGCGCAGCAAAGTAGCGCAGCACGGAACCGCCCCAGACTTCACCCGGCACAACGCACAACACCCCCGGTGGATAAGGAAGGGCACCTTCGGCGGCAATGCGACCTTCCGCATCGCGCAGTGAGACCAGCTCGACCTCACCCCGCAGGTAGGCATAGTTCGCCTCTTGCGGGTTCATCATGACGCGCGGGAAGTGAGACTTGCGGAACATCTCTTTTTGCAGCTGCTTCACGTTGTGGCGGGCGTACAGCTCATGCATTTCCTGGCAAATCTGGCGCAGGGTGTAATCTGCATAGCGCTCCGGATACTGTTTACAGACAGAAGGCAGCACCTCTTTGAGGGGGGCATCCGTCTCGAGCAGTTTTTCGAAGCGCACCAGTTGCGCGACCAGTTGCTGCAGTTTGCCCATATCCTCGGCAGGCGTGAGCAGGAACAGGATGGAGTTGAGATCGCATTTTTCCGGCACGATGCCGTTTTCACGCAGGAAGTTGGCGAGAATAGTGGCGGGGACGCCGAAATCCTCGTATTCACCGGTCCGGGCGTTAATACCCGGCGTGGTCAGCAGCAGTTTGCACGGATCGATAAAATACTGATGTTCGGCATAGCCTTCGAAGGCGTGCCAGTGTTCACCGGGCACGAAGTGGAAGAAGCGCAGGTCCGTGGCAATCTCAGCGGTGTCCCAGCTTTCCCACGGACGGCCATCAACCAGTTCCGGCACGAACGGGCGAAGATACTGGCAGTTCTGCAGGATCAGCTTACGGGCTTCGATACCGGTCACCACGCAGTCCATCCACATGTTGCGGCCGCTCTGTCCCTCATGCATGCGGGCGTTGATATCCAGTGCAGCAAACAGCGGATAGAACGGGCTGGTGGACGCGTGCATCATGAAGGCATTATTCAGCCGCTTATGCGGAACATAGCGCTGCTGGCCTTTGATGTGGCTGTCCTTCTTGTGGATTTGCGAGGTCTGTGAGAAACCGGCCTGCTGTTTATGGACTGACTGGGTGACCAGGATCCCTGGATCGTTTTCATTCAGCTCCAGCAGCAGCGGAGAGCAATCGGCCATCATCGGTATAAACTGCTCGTAACCCACCCAGGCAGAGTCAAACAGGATGTAGTCGCACAGATGGCCGATGTTATCCACGACCTGGCGAGCGTTATAGATGGTGCCATCGTAGGTACCCAGCTGAATCACCGCCAGGCGGAACGGACGCGCGTCGCGGGCACGGCCCGGCGCCACTTCGGACACCAGCTCACGCAGATAATTCTCCTCGAAGCAGTGGGCGTCGATGCCGCCAATAAAGCCGTACGGGTTACGTGCGGTTTCCAGATAGACCGGCGTTGCGCCCGCCTGAAGAAGTGCTCCATGGTGGTTGGATTTATGGTTGTTGCGATCGAACAGGACCAGGTCGCCCGGAGTGAGAAGGGCGTTGAGCACCACTTTGTTGGACGATGAGGTTCCGTTCAGCACGAAGTAGGTTTTATCGGCATTAAAGACTTTGGCCGCATGTTGCTGCGCAATGCAGGGTGCCCCTTCGTGGATCAGCAGATCGCCCATCGCCACGTCGGCGTTGCACAGGTCTGAGCGGAAAAGGGTTTCGCCAAAGAAATCGACAAACTGATTGCCGGCAGGGTGACGGCGGAAGAATTGCCCGCCCTGGTGACCCGGACAGTCGAAGGCGCTGTTACCCTGTTTGACATAGTCGACCAGAGCCCGGAAAAACGGCGGACGCAGTTGGGTTTCATACTTCTGCGCGGCCGCTTCCAGTTGGCGTCCATGGAAGTCGTTGCTGGTGTCTGATGCTTCGAATACGCCGTGGATCCGCGATAAATACTCTGCCGGGATAATTTCTTCTTTATGCGTCGCGACAAAAACAGGAATGCCAAATCCGGTTGCTTCTATTTCTTCTATACGACCAGTGAAAATATCGCTGACGGCCAGAACAATGGCGGCAACATCAATATAATCCGTGGCGTTGATATCCACCAGTTCACGGTGAGTGGTAAAGCAATCAGGGCAGGCGCGGCTGGCTGCAATTTTTAAACTTTTCATCTTTCTCTCTTTATTTTAGGTAATAACAGTCCCTCGATTTCTTGCAGAAAAGAAATCGATAATATGCCGGAAAACAGCAAACGGAGGCCGCTGATTAAAAAATCAGTAATGCGTTTTTTGCTGAATAGAATTCAGTCCGCCCGGTCGCGGATGAGCCTGAATTAAGATGAATGAGCGCACGGGTTCACAGGCAAAGGCCTGTAAAATAGGGTGTTTCAGGATAACCTGTAAGCGGGTGCGCCAGAAGTCGAAGGACTACCGGGCATTAAAGATATGAAAGTCAAAACAGTTTCGGTGGGCAAACATCATGATATGAGTTGTCCGCCTTATATGGGGCATTAAACGATTATTGTTTTCCATGTTTCATTTCCTTTCAGTAATTGAAAGCATGGACATTTTATCCTGGAAAAAGCGATTAACTGTGAAACAGATCACCGTTAACCGATCAAATCAGAAATAAATATTCGCTTTTGATGAATATCGCAGATCAAAATGCTGATATGTTGATGTTGCGTTAACGGATTGTGTTATGAATGTGCTGAATGGACATAAATACACCAAAAAATAACTCTGATATTATTTTTGCGCGTATTTTATAGGAGGGTAGGTGTTTATTTAAAAATAAAATGAATAGTTATTCAAAGCATGAACCGATAACCGATACCGGTTTCAGTTAATAAATGACGAGGACGCGCGGGGTCAACTTCCAGTTTTTGTCGAAGGTGTCCCATATATATGCGCAAATAGTGACTATGTTCCACGGCGTTTGGCCCCCACACCTGACTCAACAGCTGGCGCTGGGTGAGTACCTTACCGTGATTATTGAGCAAAACGGCGAGTAGCCGAAACTCGATGGGGGTGAGATGGATTTCCTCTTCACCGCGAACAATGCGCCGTGCTGCCAGATCAACCCGAATATCACCAAACGTGTATGTTGGGTCGGCAGGGGTGGTGGCGCTGTGACGACGCAGCGCGACACGAAGGCGAGCCTGCAGTTCGCCAATACCAAAAGGCTTAATCAGATAGTCATCCGCTCCGGCATCCAGCGCCGCGATTTTATCCGACTCTTCGGTACGGGCTGACAGCACCAGAATGGGCATCTGACTCCACTGTCGAACCTCACGAATAAAATCGATGCCGTCGCCATCCGGCAGGCCGAGATCGAGGATCACCAGATCAGGTTTGCGCGTGGCCGCTTCAATCAAACCCCGCTGGAGCGTGCCGGCGTCATGAACGCGCAGGCCATCGCCTTCCAGCGCAGCACGCAGAAACCGGCTAATGGCGATCTCATCTTCAACAATCAGAACGTTGATCACAAATCCTCTGGTAATTCATTAAGTTCTGGCGGGGCTTCCAGAGGAAGTTTAACACAAAAACGTGCGCCGCCTTCCGGGCGATTCTCCGCCGAAATGGTACCGCCATGAACGTCAATAATCGCCTGGCAAATCGCCAGACCCAGACCCACGCCGGGAATGGCCGACTCTTTATTACCGCGGGCAAATTTCTCGAAAATAGCGAACTCCTGTCCGGCAGGGATACCCGGCCCGGTATCCCAGACGTCAAGCCGTAGCGTGTGATCTTCCACTGTGGCATCCACCCCAATCCGGGCGTTTGCTCCTGCGTATTTGCCGGCATTTTCCAGCAGATTGATCAGCACGCGTTCAAACAGCGGGCCATCAACGTGAATTAACGTCAGCGGTTCGGGCATGTTCAGCGCAATATGGCGCCCACCGAGGCCTGGCTCCAGCATTTTCAGGGCGCTACCCACCACCTCTTCGAGCGTGAGCCACTCTTTTTTGAGGTTAAATCCGCCCGACTGAATACGCGCCATATCAAGCAGATTATTTACCAGGCGTGTGGTGTTCAGCACATGCTGGCGGATCTCGCTGGCCTGCAACGCATGTTTCGAGCCTTCCGCTGCCAAATCCAGCGTCAAAATTTCTGACTGGCCAAACAGCACGGTGAGTGGGGTGCGAAGGTCGTGGGAGAGGGCGGCCAGCAATGAGTTACGAATGCTCTCGCGCTCGCTTGCCAGACGGGCCTGTTCTTCGCTGGCGGTAAGCGCCAGCCGTTCCAGTGCGCTTGCCACCAGCAGGGTAAATGTCTCCAGCAATCGCTGCTGTTCGGGGATCATCAGCTGGCGCAGATTCGAAGGTTCAACGATCACCAGCCCCTGATTTTTATCGGCACTGCGCAGCGGCAGAATTTGATACGGTACGCCGGGCAGGGTGTCCGTCCCTGCACCCGCAGGGAGTCCTTTATCAAAGCTCCAGCGCGCAATGGCTTCATCCCAGGGCGTCATGCCTGAGGCCGAGGTCAGCGGGCGCAGTTTCCCGTGTTCGTCCGGGAGTAAAATCAGGTTGCTGGCGTGAAAGGTCGAGCGGATAAACTGCTCGCTGGTCTGCACAATATCCAGCGGCGTACGGCCAACCGCCAGCGATTTAGACATCTCATAAAGATGCCGTGTGCGCTGTTCGCGGTAGCGCGCGATACGGGCCTGATAGCGCACACCCGCCGTCAGATTACCGATCACCAGCCCAACGGTAAGCATCACGGCAAAGGTGAGAATGTACTGCACATCCGAAACGGCGAGCGTTCCGCGGGGCGCGATAAAGAACAGATCGAAGCTGATGACGTTGATGAACGTCGCCAGTACTGAGGGCCAGCGCCCGTAAAAGAGCGCCACCACGACCACGCCGAGCAGGTAGATCATCACCAGATTGGCCGCATCGAAGGCAATCAGCCAGTGGCTGGCAATCACGGTGATCAGCGCGCAGAGCACGACGGCGACAAGACAGCCGCGGATCTGAATTCGCCATTTATCATTAAAAGTGCGGCTGTCCGGTGCGCGGTTGGGTAAAGGGGTGGGTTTGTCATCCAGTGCGACAATTACCAGATCGAGGTCGGGAGCACGCCGGGCCAGTTTGTCAGCAAAGGATTCGCGGCTAAACCAGCGACGATGCTGACGACGGCCAATGACAATTTTCCCGAGGTTGTGCTCACGCGCGTAGCGCAGAATGGCTTTATCTTCCTGGGGATCGGAGAGGGTGGCGGTTTCTGCGCCCAGCTCCTGTGCCAGACGCAGCGAACTTAAGATCGCGCGGCGCTGGTTTTCAGGCAGCGCGTGAAGCTGCGGCGTCTCGACATAGACCGCATGCCAGACGCTGCCAAACTTGGCCGCCAGGCGCGCTGCGGTGCGGACGAGCTTTTCATTGCCGCTGCCGTGACCCACACACAGCAGAATGGCATCCCGCGTATGCCAGACGCGCTCCTGCCCTTGCAGGTCACGCCAGGCGCGCATCTGATCGTCCACGCGATCCGCCGTGCGACGCAGGGCCAGCTCGCGCAGGGCTATCAGGTTGCCTTTGCGAAAGAAATGTTCGATGGCGCGTTCGGCCTGACCTGCAATATAGACTTTTCCTTCATGCAGTCGCTGGCGCAGATCGTCTGGAGGCAGATCGACCAGCACCACTTCGTCCGCAGAGTCGAAAAAGGGATCGGGTACGGTTTCGCGAACCTGAATCCCGGTCACGCCGCTGACCACGTCGTTCAGGCTTTCGAGATGCTGAACATTTACCGTGGTGAAAACATCAATGCCTGCTTCAAGCAGCTCTTCAACGTCCTGCCAGCGTTTGGGGTGGCGCGAGCCTGAAGCATTACTGTGTGCCAGTTCGTCCATCAGGATAAGCGCGGGCCTGCGGGCGAGGGCGGCGTCGAGATCGAACTCCGTGACCAGACGCCCACGATGGCTGATACGGCGAGGCGGCTGTGTCGCCAGCCCCTTCAACAGTGCTGCCGTCTCTTTCCGGCCGTGGGTTTCCACCACGCCGATAAGAATATCGAGCCCCTGCGCCCGAAGCCGCTGGGCTTCTGTCAGCATGGCGAAGGTTTTCCCGACGCCAGCACAGGCGCCGAAGAAGATTTTCAGTTTGCCGCGATGGGCTTCAGCCGTCTGTTCGAGCAGCCTGTCCGGATCTGGGCGCATGGGCTCGTCGGTCATTTAGTTTTTCCTTAGCGCGTCCAGCGCCAGATTCAGCTCAACAATATTCACCACGGGCATGCCGATGAAGCTGACCAGCGGTTTTTGCGTATACTCTGCGACCAGCTTGCTCACCTGTTCCACCGTCAGCTGACGGGCCGCTGCGACGCGGGGGATCTGCCATGCCACCGCTTTCGGCGTCAGGCTGTAGTCCAGCCCGCTCGCAGAGGCCGTCACCAGTTCCACAGGCACCTCCCGGCTGGCCTGTGGATTTGCGGCGCGCAGGGCAGCTACACGTTCGGCAATGGCTTTATCCAGCTCCGGGTTGCTGCCGGCCAGGTTACTGCCACCGGATGCCATCGGATTATACGGGCTTTCGGCAGTGGCGGAAGGGCGTCCCTGGAAGTAACGGGCGTCGGTAAAATTCTGTCCAATCAGACGCGAACCGCGGTTTTCACCGTTTTGCACGATCAGCGAGCCGTTGGCCTGATCCTTAAACCACCACTGGCCCAGCGCGGTGGTCACCAGCGGGTAAAGCCCGCCGGTAATAAGCGACAACAGAATAAACAGAAGTATAGCGG
Organism: Enterobacter sp. V89_11; assembly: GCF_029967775.1. NCBI lineage: Bacteria > Pseudomonadati > Pseudomonadota > Gammaproteobacteria > Enterobacterales > Enterobacteriaceae > Enterobacter > Enterobacter sp. V89_11. Next base: position 124,618 of record NZ_JASCAN010000016.1, read on the forward strand.
GACGTAACATCGTCATTTGATTCACCTTTTAAACCAGCCCAAACAGCGTCAACAGCAGGTCGATAACCTTGATACCGATGAAGGGGACAATCAGCCCACCCAGCCCGTAAATCCACAGGTTGCGGCGCAGCATGGCGGCCGCGGTCAGCGGTTTATAGCTCACCCCTTTGAGCGCCAGCGGGATCAGGAAGACAATAATCAGGGCGTTAAAAATAACCGCACTGAGAATGGCTGATGCTGGCGAGTGCAGATGCATCACGTTCAGCGCATTAAGCTGCGGATAGGTGGCCGCAAACGCCGCGGGAATGATGGCAAAGTATTTTGCGACGTCGTTGGCGATACTGAACGTTGTCAGTGAACCGCGCGTCATCAGCATCTGCTTACCGATGTGCACAACTTCAATCAGCTTGGTCGGGTTCGAGTCGAGGTCGACCATGTTGCCCGCCTCTTTCGCCGCCTGGGTACCGGAGTTCATGGCCACCGCCACGTCGGCCTGCGCTAGGGCAGGGGCATCGTTGGTGCCATCACCCGTCATCGCCACCAGGCGACCTTCCGCCTGATACTGCCGAATTAATGCCAGCTTGGCTTCAGGCGTTGCCTCCGAGAGAAAATCATCCACGCCCGCTTCGGCAGCAATCGCGGCGGCGGTCAGACGGTTGTCCCCGGTGATCATCACCGTTTTGATCCCCATTTTCCGCAGCTGGGCAAAGCGCTCTTTGATCCCGCCTTTTACGATATCCTTCAGCGAAATCACCCCCAGCACATGTGCCCCTTCAGCCACCACCAGCGGCGTCGCGCCCTGACGTGCCACGCTCTCGACCAGGTTGTCCACTTCTGGTGGGAAATGACCATTGTTGGCTTCAATGTGGCGACGAATTGCGTCGACGGAGCCTTTACGGATCATGCGGTCCTGAATGTTGATGCCGCTCATTCGGGTTTGTGCCGTGAAGGGAACGAAAGTCGCATGGAGACTCTGAACGTCGCGCTGGCGCAGGTTAAAGCGCTGCTTGGCGAGGATCACGATACTGCGGCCTTCCGGCGTTTCATCGGCGAGGGAAGAGAGTTGCGCCGCATCCGCCAGCGTTTTTTCATCCACGCCGGGGGCAGGTAAGAACTCTGACGCCTGGCGGTTACCGAGGGTAATTGTCCCGGTTTTATCCAGCAGCAGAACGTCCACATCCCCTGCGGCCTCGACCGCACGTCCGCTGGTCGCGATGACGTTCGCGCCCAGCATACGGCTCATACCGGCCACACCGATGGCCGACAGCAGCCCCCCGATGGTGGTCGGGATCAGGCAGACCAGCAGCGCCACCAGAACGGTGGTGGTGACCGCGGTACCGCCGTAAGCGGAGAATGGCCACAACGTGGCGGTTGCCAGCAGAAAGACAATCGTCAGCGCCACCAGCAGGATGGTCAGGGCAATTTCGTTTGGTGTTTTACGACGCTGCGCGCCTTCCACCATGGCAATCATACGGTCAAGGAAGGTTTCACCCGGGTTGACGCTACACTGGATCACCAGCCAGTCGGAGAGAATGCGTGTCCCGCCCGTCACGGAGGCGAAATCACCCCCGGATTCACGTATGACGGGAGCGGATTCCCCGGTGATGGCACTTTCATCTACCGACGCGCCGCCTTCGATGACTTCACCGTCGCAGGGGATAATGTCCCCGGCTTCGACCAGCACCACATCACCTTTACGCAGTTCATCTGCCGGGACATGGTCCATCTGGGCACCGTATTTCGGTTCGCGTAATTTGCGCGCAAAAGCGGTCTTTTTCACCCCTTTGAGGCTATTGGCCTGCGCTTTGCTGCGGCCTTCCGCCAGCGCTTCCGCAAAGTTGGCAAACAGTACGGTGAACCACAGCCACAGGCTGATAGCGCCGGTGAACATCGCATTCCCCTGCAGATGACCCGTTCCCATGGCAATCGCCAGCGCGGTGGTGAGTAAACTCCCTATCCAGACGATAAACATCACCGGGTTGTGCCACTGCACGCGCGGGCTCAACTTTTTCACCGCATCCATGAGGGCCTGTCGAACTAACGACGGTTCGAACAGGGCCATTTGTTTACGACTCATGACAAATTCTCCGCAAAATCAGCGTAAAGAGAGGTATTCCGCGACCGGGCCTAACGCGAGGGCGGGGATAAAGGTCAGGGCGCCGACCAGCAGCACGGTACCGGCCAGCAGTCCGATAAACAGCGCGCCGTGGGTCGGCAACGTACCGCTGGTGGTCGGTTGAATTTTTTTGCTCACCAGCGACCCGGCAATCGCCAGCACCGGCACAATGACCCCGAAACGGCCCACGAACATGCAGAACGCCAGCAGACAGTTCCAGAACGGTGAGTTAGCGCTTAAGCCTGCGAAGGCACTACCGTTATTGTTAGAAGCAGAAGAGACGGCATAAAGCACTTCGCTAAAGCCGTGGATGCCAGGGTTGAAGATGCCGCTGCGTCCGGCCTCCGTCATCAGTGCCAGTGCGGTACCAGCCAGCACGAGGGCGGGGGTGACCAGAATCGCCAGCGCGGTTAACTTCATCTCACGGACATCGATTTTTTTGCCCAGATATTCCGGGGTGCGACCAATCATCAGACCCGCAATGAACACCGCCAGCAGAACAAACAGCAGCATGCCGTAAAGACCCGAGCCTACGCCGCCGAATACCACTTCACCGATCTGCATCAGCCACATCGGGATCATGCCGCCCAGTGCCGTGAAGGAGTCGTGCATAGCATTGACCGCCCCGCAGGATGCCGCCGTCGTGACCACGGCATAAAGGCTACTGGCGAGAATGCCAAAGCGGCTCTCTTTCCCTTCCATATTCATGGTGCCGTCAGCGCCCAGCGTCAGGAAATGCGGGTTACCTTGCCATTCGGCCCACATCACCAGCGCAACACAGACGACAAAGATTAGCGACATGGTCCAGAGCAGGGTGCGACCCTGACGACGATCGTTCACCACATCGCCAAAAGCAAAGCACAGCGCTGCGGGGATCAGGAAGATCGCCAGCATTTGCACTGCGTTGGTCAGTGCCGTTGGGTTTTCAAACGGATGCGATGAGTTGGCATTGAAGAAACCGCCACCATTCGTACCGAGCATCTTAATGGCTTCCTGTGAGGCCACAGGCCCCATCGGCAGAAGCTGTTTTGCCCCTTCAAGCGAGGTATAAGGGGCGTAAGGCAGCAGGTTTTGCAGCGTACCTTGCTGAATAAAGAACAGCGCGATGAGCAGAGCAATCGGAAGTAAGACCCACAGAGTAATGCGTGTGAGATCAACCCAGGCATTGCCCAGCGTACCCATATTCTGACGTGCAAACGCACGCGTCAGCGCGAAGACAACCGCGATACCGCTGGCTGCTGAGAGGAAATTTTGTACGGTTAATCCCACCATCTGGCTGAAGTAGCTCAGCGTGGTTTCGCCGGCGTAGGATTGCCAGTTGGTATTGGTGACAAAGCTGACGGCCGTATTCAGCGCAAGATGCCAGGACAAGCCCGGTAACTGTTGCGGGTTCAGCGGCAGGCTACCCTGCAACATCAGCATGACAAAGAGCGCGACCAGTCCAACGATATTCAGCAGCAGAATAGCGACCAGATACTGACGCCAGTTCATCTCCTGATCGCGTATTCCCAGTACGCGCCAGATCCCTTTTTCGATACTTCCCGTACCCGGTAAGGACACGTTGTTGATCAGCCGCGCGAGCCCCGTTCCCAGCGGTCTGGCAAGCACCAATAAGACCAGTAAAAAGCTGGCTATAAGTAAAAACGCCTGAGCAGCCATCAGAAGGCCTCCGCATTAATCAGGGCGTATACCAGATAACCCAATAACAGGAACACCAGCACGATGCCGGTAATCAGACCTGCACTCACAATCCACCTCCGAGTGACATTTGTATTTGTGTTAACGGTAGGATTTATGGCGCAAAGATTTCGCAAAAATCGGCAGGGTGGGTGTAAAAAAAGTATAAAAATGGAAAAGGCACAATTTAACTATTGGTAAGTAAATCGTTAACTTTTTTGTAACTTACTTACGGCGGAAATGTAAATATTCACTAAATGGATGAAAATAACTGGTCTGATGAGTAGTAAAATTACAAACAAAGCGGTATTATTTTAGTCAGATCACAGATTTCAAATTTTCCGGAGCATGTTTCCGGCCAACTATAGGGGAGAAAATATGGATCTTTATAAAGCGTATCCGGCTCATATCGTTTTCATGCGTCGCACTTTCGCCGTAGTGGCTGGCGTGCTGGCCCTGCCGGTGATGCTCTTCTGGAAAGACCGCGCACGTTTTTATAGCTATTTGCACCGCGTCTGGGCCAAAACCAGCGAGAAGCCGGTGTGGATGGATCAGGCCGAGAAAGCGACCTGCGATTTTTACTGATACGAAGACGACACACAGCAATAAAAAAAACCGCCTACAGCAATGTGGCGGTTTTTTTTATTCCTCAGGGTCCGCGGTCCGTTGGGCCGTTTTTGGGCTCTCGTCAGAGCGTGTGTCCACCGACTTATCACCGGTGGTGAACGGTGGAGCGGTTAGCAGCAGGGACCGCATGATGAAACGTTCTTTTTGCATTGCGTTCATTATCGCCAGCGTACTCGTGGTAAGACGTGATGAACCGACACTGTTTATTGCTTTTACCATGATGGCGCAGGACACGTAGCGTTAAGGCCGCCCCGGGCGGCCTTTTTTATTTCATCGCGTCTACACTTCATGGCAAAGTAGATAAAAGCCAGCCGCATTTTCTCTTTAGTGGCATGGCCTTACGGACATAATGGATAATTGCCAGGAGTTTTATGCCCACCCATCTGGTTTGGTTTCGCGCGGACCTGCGCGTACATGACAATCTCGCCCTTGCGGCTGCCTGCCGCTCCCCGGAAGCCCGCGTGCTGGCGGTGTTTATCGCCACCCCCGGGCAGTGGCAGCAGCATGCTATGGCACCACGCCAGGCGGCTTACCTCAGCTCACATCTGAATGGCTTGCAGTGTTCGCTTGCCGAAAAAGGGATCCCGCTCATTTATAAAGAGGTCAGTGACTTCTCCGCGCAATGCCAGGCTGTGAAGGCAATCTGTGAGCAGTACGATGTCACCCACCTTTTTTACAACTATCAGTACGAATTCAATGAACGTCAGCGGGATCGTCAGCTGGAGAAAATCCTGCAGGATGTAGAGTGTCAGGGTTTTGATGACAGCGTCATGCTGCCGCCGGGCAGTGTCATGACCGGCAACCACGAGATGTATAAAGTCTTTACGCCGTTTAAAAATGCCTTCATTAAAAGACTGAAGGAGGCACTGCCGGAATGCGTGGCTGCACCTAACGTGAGGGGAGACGCCATAACGGAGATACCCGAGCGGGAGTTTGACTATCCGCAACAGGCGTTTGATGAGACTCTGTTCCCGGCTACCGAAAAAAACGCTATCGCGAAGCTGCGCCAGTTTTGTAAAGCGGGCGCAGGCGATTACGACGCGCGCAGGGATTTTCCCGCGACAGAGGGCACCAGCCGTTTATCGGCCTGTCTGGCGCTGGGCGTGCTCTCTCCGCGCCAGTGTCTGCATCGTCTTCTGGCGGAACAACCGCAGGCACTGGACGGGGGGCCCGGCTCCGTCTGGCTTAACGAACTTATCTGGCGCGAATTTTATCGCCATTTGATGACGTATCACCCTGATTTATGTAAGCATCGTCCGTTTATACCCTGGACTGATAACGTAAAATGGCAACACAACGAGAGCCACTTACAGGCCTGGCAGAAAGGCGAAACGGGCTTCCCGATTGTTGATGCCGCGATGCGCCAGCTCAATGAAACCGGATGGATGCACAATCGGCTGCGAATGATTACCGCCAGCTTCCTGGTGAAGGATCTGCTTATCGACTGGCGTGTCGGGGAGCGGTATTTTATTTCTCAGCTGATCGATGGCGATCTGGCGGCGAATAACGGCGGCTGGCAGTGGGCGGCGTCCACTGGAACCGACGCCGCGCCCTATTTCCGTATTTTTAATCCTGCCACGCAGGGACAAAAATTTGATGCAGACGGCGAGTTTATCCGCCGCTGGTTGCCCGCGCTGAGCAATGTCCCTGCAAAAGCGATCCACGACCCGTGGGCATGGGCGGATAAACAGGGTGTGAAGCTCGATTATCCCCGTCCGATTGTTGACCATAAACAGGCGCGTGTCGCCACGCTGGCGGCGTACGAGGCCGCTCGCAAAGCTTAAGAGAGTGATGATGAAAAACAGCGAACTGGAAAGCCTGATTAACGAAAAACTGAACAGCGCCTCCTTCAGCGATTACGGCCCGAACGGCCTCCAGGTTGAAGGACGCGAAACGGTGCAGAAAATTGTCACTGGCGTGACGGCAAGCCAGGCGCTGCTGGACGAAGCCGTCCGTCAGGAAGCGGATGCCGTTATTGTCCATCACGGTTATTTCTGGAAAAACGAAGCACCGATCATTCGCGGTATGAAGCGAAACCGCCTGAAAACGCTGCTGGCAAATGATATCAACCTGTACGGTTACCATCTGCCGCTGGATGCGCACCCGGAGCTGGGCAATAACGTACAGCTCGCGCAGCTGTTGGGGATTACCGTCATGGGTGAAATTGAGCCGCTGGTGCCCTGGGGAGAGCTGGCCATGCCGGTGCCCGGCCTGGAGCTGGCCTCATGGATTGAAGCGCGTCTGGGACGCCGTCCGCTCTGGTGCGGTGACACCGGTCCGGATACGGTGAAGCGGGTTGCCTGGTGTACTGGTGGTGGTCAGGGCTTTATTGACAGCGCGGCACGCTTTGGTGTCGACGCCTTCATCACTGGAGAAGTGTCCGAGCAGACCGTCCATTCGGCGCGTGAACAAGGTCTGCATTTTTACGCGGCAGGTCACCATGCCACCGAGCGTGGCGGAATTCGCGCCCTCAGTGAATGGCTGACCGAAAATACCGATCTGGATGTCACGTTTATTGATATCCCTAACCCGGCCTGATGAGAGGTATCTGAGTGCAGCGAGCGCGTTGTTATCTTCTGGGGGAAACGGCAGTGGTTCTGGAGCTGGAACCGCCAGTGACCCTTGCCACGCAAAAGCGTATCTGGCGGCTAACGCAGCGCCTGGCCGATGTGCCTGAAGTGGTTGAAGCGATTCCGGGTATGAATAACATCACCGTGGTGCTGCGTAATCCGCATACGCTGGCGCTGGATGCTATTGAACGTTTGCAGCGCTGGTGGGAAGAGAGCGAGGCGCTGGAGCCGGATTCCCGGACAATTGAGATCCCGGTGGTGTATGGCGGCGAGCATGGACCCGATCTTGGCGTAGTGGCGGAACACTGCGGATTAACGGAAAAGCAGGTGGTTGAATTGCACGCCTGCGTTGATTACGTGGTCTGGTTCTTAGGTTTCCAGCCGGGCTTCCCCTATCTGGGGGGGCTCTCACCGCAATTGCATACGCCGCGTCGCGCCGAACCCCGCCTGAGCGTGCCGGCGGGCACGGTGGCTATCGGTGGTGAACAGACCGGCATTTATCCTCTGACGTCACCGGGGGGCTGGCAGCTTATCGGGCATACGTCCAGGCCGTTATTTGAACCAGGGCAGGAGGTTCCCATACTCCTTCGTCCCGGCGATACCCTGCGCTTTATCCCGCAGAAGGAGGGGGTATGTTAACGCTGATTCGCGCCGGGCTTTACACGTCCGTACAGGATGCCGGCCGCTTTGGCATGCGTCAGTCGGGCGTGAGCTACTGTGGTGCGCTGGACAGGCCTGCGCTGGAGATTGCTAACGTGCTGGTGGGCAACCCTGGCAGCACGGCGGCACTCGAAATTACGCTTGGCCAGTGTGTGATTGAATTCGGCGAGGAGACCTGGTTTGCCTTAACCGGGGCCGCTTGTGACGCCGAGCTGGATGGCAAAGCGGTCTGGACAGGCTGGCGGCTGCGGGCGAAAGCCGGGCAGCGTCTGACCCTTAAACGTCCTGTGCACGGTGTGCGAAGCTATCTTGCGGTCGCAGGAGGGATTGATGTGCCAGAGGTTCTGGGTTCATCCAGTACCGATCAGAAAGCCGGCATTGGCGGTCATGAAGGGCGCCTGCTGCGTGACGGCGATCGTCTGGCGATTAAACCCTCAACGCGCCACTTCTCGACGGCCCAGGGGGTAAAACAGCTGTTATGGACCAACCAGATCCGTGCCTTACCGGGGCCGGAATATCAGGAGTTCAATGAAGTCGCTCAGGAGACGTTCTGGCGTTCGCCGTGGAAGATCAGCCCCCAAAGTAACCGTATGGGATACCGCCTGCAGGGGCAGCCATTGACCCGTACGACAGATCGGGAATTGCTCTCACACGGTTTATTACCTGGTGTCATTCAGGTACCGGGTAACGGTCAGCCGATCGTGCTGATGAACGATGCGCAAACAACGGGGGGATACCCGCGTATTGCCTGCATCATTGAAGCAGATCGCTACCATCTGGCGCAAATTCCTCTCGGACAGCCGATTCATTTTGTGCAATGTTCGCTGGAGGAGGCGCTGAAGGCACGCCAGGATCAGCAGCGTTATCTGGAACAACTGGCATGGAGGCTCGATGGCAAAGATTGATTTAAACGCCGATCTGGGTGAGGGCGGAAGTGCCGATGCTGAACTGATGACGCTGGTCTCTTCGGTCAATATTGCCTGCGGGTTTCACGCGGGTGACGCGCAAACCATGCTGGTCAGCGTGCGTAATGCGATTAAGCACGGCGTGGCGATAGGGGCACATCCCAGTTTTCCTGACAGGGATAATTTTGGCCGCACGGCAATGGATCTCCCTCCTGAGACGGTGTATGCCCAGACGCTCTATCAAACGGGCGCGCTGGAGGCGATTGTGCGTTCCCAGCAGGGCGTGCTGCGCCATGTGAAACCCCACGGCATGCTCTACAATCAGGCGGCCAAAGATCCGGCTCTCGCGGATGCTATTGCCCGCGCGGTGCGGGACTGCAACCCGCAGCTCATCCTGGTGGGGCTGGCGGGGAGCGAGCTTATTCGTGCGGGACAGCGGCTGGGGTTAACCACCCGTCAGGAAGTTTTTGCTGACAGAGGGTACCAGCCGGACGGCAGCCTGGTTCCCCGTTCACTGCCCGGTGCGCTTATTACCGATGAATCACAGGCGCTGGCGCAAACGCTGGCGATGGTATGTGAGGGCTCGGTAAAGGCAATTGATGGTTCAACGGCCAGAGTCCAGGCGGATACGGTGTGTTTACACGGCGATGGTGAGCATGCGCTGCAGTTTGCACGCCGCTTACGGACGGCCTTTGCGGAGCAGGGTATTCTCGTGAGTGCATGACATAACGATAAGGACAGAAAAATGCCTGAAGGCCCGGAGATCCGCCGTGCAGCGGATAGCCTCGAGGCGGCGATAAAGGGCAAACTGCTGACGGATGTCTGGTTTGCTTTTCCTCAACTGAAACCGTTTGAAGCCCAGCTGGTGGGGCAGACGGTGACACACATTGAAACACGCGGCAAAGCGCTGCTTACGCATTTCTCCCATAACCTGACGTTATATAGCCATAATCAGCTGTACGGCGTTTGGCGCGTGGTGAAGGCAAACGAGCAGCCGCAAACTACCCGCGTGCTGCGCGTCAGGCTACAGACGGCAGACAACGCGATTCTGCTCTACAGCGCATCCGATATCGAAATGTTAACGCCAGAGCAGCTGCTCACTCATCCGTTCCTGCAGCGCGTCGGGCCGGATGTGCTGGATATGAGCCTGACCCCGGGCGAGGTGAAAACCCGTCTGGTGTCACCTCGGTTTCGTAACCGACAGTTTTCCGGACTGTTGCTCGATCAGGCGTTTCTGGCTGGATTAGGAAATTACCTGCGGGTGGAAATCCTCTGGGAAGTGGGCCTGGCGGCGCAGCATAAGGCATCGCAACTCAGTGATGAACAGCTGGAGGCGTTATCCCACGCACTGCTGGATATCCCGCGCCTGTCGTACAACACGCGTGGCGTGGTGGATGACAACAAGCACCATGGGGCATTGTTCCGCTTTAAGGTGTTTCATCGTGAAGGGAAGGCGTGTGAGCGGTGCGGCGGGATAATTGCGAAAACCACGCTGTCGTCGAGACCGTTTTACTGGTGTCCGCACTGCCAGAAGTAAAATGAAAACGGTAACCCAGGGGGTCACCGTTTTTAATGTCTTCACTCTCTCGGAGTAAGAGAGGGATGGGGTGAGGACATCAGGCCACACCCCGTTAACATCAGCGTTTGATGTCAGACTTAAAATCACGCTGCTCGTAGCCAGTATACAGCTGACGAGGACGGGCGATTTTCATGCCTTCGCTGTGCATTTCGTTCCAGTGCGCAATCCAGCCAACGGTACGTGCCATGGCGAAGATCACGGTGAACATGGAAGACGGAATGCCCATCGCTTTCAGAATAATGCCAGAGTAGAAATCGACGTTCGGGTAGAGTTTCTTCTCGATGAAGTACGGGTCGTTCAGCGCGATGTGCTCAAGCTCCATCGCCACTTCCAGCAGGTCGTCTTTTGTACCCAGCTCTTTCAGCACTTCGTGGCATGTTTCACGCATAACGGTAGCGCGTGGGTCGTAGTTTTTGTACACACGGTGACCGAAGCCCATCAGACGGAAGGAGTCATTCTTGTCTTTCGCGCGACGCACGAATTCAGGAATGTGCTCAACGGAACTGATCTCTTCCAGCATCTTCAGTGCCGCTTCGTTCGCGCCGCCGTGCGCCGGTCCCCACAGGGAGGCGATACCCGCAGCGATACAGGCGAACGGGTTCGCGCCTGAAGAGCCTGCGGTACGGACGGTGGAGGTGGAGGCGTTCTGTTCGTGGTCGGCGTGCAGGATCAGAATACGGTCCATCGCACGTTCCAGTACCGGGTTCACTTCGTACTCTTCACACGGTGTGGAGAACATCATGCGCAGGAAGTTACCGGCGTAGGAGAGGTCGTTACGTGGATAAACAAACGGCTGGCCGATGGAGTATTTGTAACACATCGCTGCCATTGTCGGCATTTTGGACAGCAGGCGGAACGCCGCGATATCACGGTGACGTGGATTATTCACGTCCAGCGAGTCGTGGTAGAACGCTGCCAGCGCACCGGTAATACCGCACATCACCGCCATTGGGTGAGAATCACGACGGAAAGCATGGAACAGACGGGTAATCTGCTCATGAATCATGGTGTGACGGGTCACGGTGGTTTTGAATTCATCGTATTGTGCCTGCGTCGGTTTTTCGCCGTTCAGCAGGATGTAGCACACTTCCAGATAGTTGGATTCGGTGGCTAACTGATCGATGGGGAAGCCGCGATGGAGCAGGATACCTTCGTCACCATCAATGAAGGTGATTTTGGATTCGCAAGATGCGGTAGAGGTAAATCCAGGGTCGAAGGTGAATACACCTTTAGAACCCAGCGTACGGATATCAATAACATCCTGACCGAGCGTGCCTTTTAGCACATCCAGTTCAACAGCAGTGTCACCATTTAGGGTGAGCGTTGCCTTTGTATCAGCCATTTACGGTCTCCTTAGCGCCTTATTGCTTAAGACTGCCAATTACCGGATTTGCATTCTGCTGATTTCTCACCGTTACCAGTTTGTTATTTGGCTTACCGCTCAGCTCACGAGGAGAAACCAGGGTACAGAGCTATGGCGCCTTGCAGGTAAAAACATGAAAAATCAGTGAAACAACAGCAAATCAGTGTCTTCGCAGTCCGAATTATTCAAACCTGTATATCACTAATAACTGTCCTGATAACTTCGGTCAATACCATCACACTGTTACATAACTATTTGTCAGGTGAAAGTGAGACCTCATAACTTTTGCGCATTATATGCCTTTTCTGATGACGTTTGTAACAATATTGTTTAACATTTGTCAAATCAGATGATTAAAAATTAAAAAGATGTTGTTATCGTGACCCTGATCACTGTTCCAGAGAAAACCCGACAAACTGTATGTAGGTTAATTGTAATGATTTTGTGAACGGCCTATACTGCCGCCAGGTCTCCGGAACACCCTGCAATCCCGAGCCACCCAGCGTTGTAACGTGTCGTTTTAGCATTTGGAAGCAATGTTTTGCATGACGCGCAGTTATAGAAAAGGAACGCTGTCTGACCCGCATCGCAGTCCGGAGGAAGGAAACAATAAGAACAGCATGTGGGCGTTATTCATGATAAGAAATGTGAAAAAACAAAGACCTGTCAATCTGGATCTCAAAACGATCCGGTTCCCTGTAACAGCAATAGCGTCCATTCTGCACCGCGTTTCTGGTGTGATTACGTTTGTGGCGGTCGGCATTCTGCTGTGGTTACTGGGTACCAGCCTCTCTTCTCCTGAAGGATTCCTCCAGGCCTCTGCCATCATGAACAGCTTCTTCGTGAAATTTATCATGTGGGGCATTCTGACTGCGCTGGCGTACCACGTTGTCGTGGGCATTCGTCATATGCTGATGGACTTTGGCTACCTGGAAGAGACTTTCGAAGCCGGTAAACGCTCCGCTAATATTTCATTTGTATTGACTGTCGTGCTTTCACTTCTCGCAGGAGTTCTCGTATGGTAAGCAACGCCTCCGCATTAGGACGCAACGGCGTACATGACTTCATTCTGGTCCGTGCTACCGCCATCGTTCTCACCCTTTATATCATCTATATGATTGGTTTCTTCGCGACCAGCGGCACGCTGACGTGGGAAATCTGGAGTGGGTTCTTCGGATCTGCCTTCACCAAAGTGTTCACCCTGCTGGCTCTGTTCTCCATCCTTATTCATGCCTGGATTGGTATGTGGCAGGTGTTGACCGATTACGTTAAACCACTGGCGATTCGCCTTCCTCTGCAGCTGGTCATTGTCGTTGCACTGGTGGTTTACGTTATTTATGGATTCGTTGTGGTGTGGGGTGTGTAATGAAACTGCCAGTCAGAGAATTTGATGCTGTTGTGATTGGTGCTGGTGGCGCAGGTATGCGTGCAGCACTGCAAATTTCCCAGAGCGGCCAGACCTGTGCGCTGCTCTCTAAAGTCTTCCCGACCCGTTCCCACACTGTCTCCGCGCAGGGCGGTATTACCGTTGCGCTGGGCAATTCCCATGAAGATAACTGGGAATGGCACATGTATGACACGGTCAAAGGTTCCGACTACATCGGCGACCAGGATGCTATCGAATATATGTGTAAGACTGGCCCGGAAGCGATTCTGGAGCTGGACCACATGGGTCTGCCGTTCTCCCGTCTGGAAAATGGCACCATTTATCAGCGTCCGTTTGGCGGCCAGTCGAAAAACTTCGGCGGCGAGCAGGCGGCACGTACCGCAGCTGCGGCTGACCGTACCGGTCACGCACTGCTGCACACGCTGTATCAACAGAACCTGAAAAACCACACGACTATTTTCTCCGAGTGGTATGCGCTGGATCTGGTGAAAAACGCCGATGGCGCCGTTGTGGGTTGTACTGCCCTGTGTATTGAAACCGGTGAAGTGGTCTACTTCAAAGCGCGTGCTACCGTGCTGGCGACCGGCGGTGCAGGCCGTATTTATCAATCTACCACCAACGCCCACATCAACACCGGTGACGGCGTAGGTATGGCTATCCGCGCCGGCGTACCGGTGCAGGATATGGAAATGTGGCAGTTCCACCCAACCGGCATCGCCGGTGCCGGCGTGCTGGTAACAGAAGGCTGCCGTGGTGAAGGGGGTTACCTGCTGAACAAACACGGCGAGCGCTTCATGGAGCGTTATGCCCCGAATGCGAAAGACCTGGCGGGTCGTGACGTGGTGGCGCGTTCCATCATGATCGAAATCCGTGAAGGCCGCGGCTGTGACGGCCCATGGGGTCCACACGCGAAGCTGAAACTCGACCATCTGGGTAAAGAGGTTCTGGAATCACGTCTGCCAGGCATTCTGGAGCTGTCTCGTACCTTCGCGCACGTCGATCCAGTGAAAGAGCCCATCCCGGTAATCCCAACCTGTCACTACATGATGGGCGGTATTCCGACCAAAGTGACCGGCCAGGCGCTGACCGTGAACGAGCAGGGTGAAGACGTTGTTATCCCGGGCCTGTTTGCCGTCGGTGAAATTGCCTGCGTATCCGTACACGGTGCAAACCGTCTGGGCGGGAACTCCCTGCTTGACCTGGTGGTATTTGGTCGTGCGGTAGGTCTGCATCTGCAAGAGTCTATTGCCGAGCAGGGTGCGCTGCGTGATGCCACCGACGATGAAATTGATGCGTCGCTTGAGCGTCTGAACCGCTGGAACGGCAACCGTAATGGTGAAGATCCGGTGGAAATCCGCAAAGCGCTGCAGGAATGTATGCAGCACAACTTCTCGGTATTCCGTGAAGGGGATGCGATGGCCAAAGGTCTTGAGCAGCTGAAAGCGATCCGCGAGCGTCTGAAAAATGCCCGTCTGGACGACACGTCCAGCGAGTTCAATACCCAGCGCGTTGAGTGTCTGGAGCTGGATAACCTGATGGAAACGGCGTTCGCTACCGCGATGTCGGCAAACTTCCGTACCGAGAGCCGTGGCGCGCATAGCCGCTTCGACTTCCCGGATCGTGACGATGAAAACTGGCTGTGCCATTCCCTGTATCTGCCAGAGTCGGAATCCATGACGCGTCGTAGCGTCAATATGGAACCGAAACTGCGTCCGGCGTTCCCGCCGAAGATTCGTACTTACTAATGCGGAGACAGGATAATGAAACTCGAATTCTCAGTTTATCGTTATAACCCGGATGTAGATGATGCTCCGCGTATGCAGGATTACACCCTGGAAGCGGAAGAAGGCCGTGACATGATGCTGCTGGATGCCTTAATCCAGCTGAAAGAAAAAGATCCGACACTGTCGTTCCGTCGCTCATGCCGTGAAGGCGTTTGTGGCTCTGACGGTGTGAACATGAACGGTAAAAATGGTCTGGCCTGCATCACGCCAATTTCAGCGTTGCAGCGCGCGGGCCAGAAAATTGTTATCCGTCCTTTGCCAGGTCTGCCAGTCGTTCGTGATTTGGTGGTAGACATGGGGCAATTCTATGCACAATATGAGAAGATTAAGCCTTACTTATTGAATAATGGGCAAAATCCACCGGCTCGTGAGCACTTACAGTCTCCTGAGCAGCGTGAAAAACTCGATGGTTTGTACGAGTGTATTCTCTGTGCATGTTGCTCGACCTCTTGCCCGTCGTTTTGGTGGAACCCGGACAAGTTTATCGGCCCGGCCGGTCTGCTGGCTGCCTATCGCTTCCTGATCGATAGCCGCGACACCGAAACCGACAGTCGTCTGGAAGGACTGAGTGATGCTTTCAGCGTATTCCGCTGCCATAGCATCATGAACTGCGTCAGTGTATGTCCTAAGGGACTGAACCCGACGCGCGCCATCGGCCATATCAAGTCGATGCTGCTGCAGCGCAGTGCATAAGTAACAGGAGGGGAGCGTTGTTCCCCTCGCCCTGACCCTCTCCTGACAGGAGAGGGGATAAAATGTAGGAAACCTCTAAAAACTGCCCCGAGGTGCAGACAGTTTTTAAAGGTTCCTTCGCGAGCCCAAGACAACATAAGAGCTCGCAGGTGAACCCCGGCACGTACGTGTTGTACGTGGTAGTTTCTACGGCGAAAGTAAGCATAAAAATGCTTAAGGGATCACGATGCAGAACGGCGCAATGAAAGCCTGGCTGGACTCTTCTTACCTCTCTGGTTCAAACCAGAGCTGGATAGAACAGCTCTATGAAGACTTCTTAACCGATCCTGACTCAGTGGACGCAAACTGGCGTTCCATGTTCCAGCAGTTACCTGGCACTGGAGTCAAACCGGATCAATTCCATTCCAAAACACGTGATTATTTCCGTCGTCTGGCGAAGGATGCCTCACGTTACTCTTCTGCGATTTCCGACCCTGACACCAATGCGAAGCAGGTTAAAGTCCTGCAGCTTATCAACGCTTATCGCTTCCGTGGTCACCAGCATGCGAATCTCGATCCGCTGGGACTGTGGAAACAAGATCGTGTGGCGGATCTCGATCCGGCGTATCACGATCTGACCGAGGCCGATTTCCAGGAAAGCTTTAACGTAGGTTCCTTTGCCATCGGCAAAGACACGATGAAGTTGGGCGAGCTGATTGACGCGCTCAAGCAAACCTACTGCGGCTCCATCGGCGCGGAATATATGCACATCACCTCTACAGAAGAGAAACGCTGGATCCAGCAGCGCATCGAATCTGTGGCGGGCCACGCGAATTTCTCTGCTGAAGAGAAAAAACGCTTCCTCAGCGAACTGACCGCAGCAGAAGGCCTTGAACGCTATCTGGGCGCGAAATTCCCGGGTGCGAAACGCTTCTCGCTGGAAGGCGGCGACGCGCTGGTACCTATGCTGAAAGAGCTGATTCGCCACGCGGGCAAAAGCGGTACCCGTGAAGTGGTGCTGGGTATGGCGCACCGCGGTCGTCTGAACGTACTGGTCAACGTGCTGGGTAAAAAACCGCAGGACCTGTTCGACGAATTCGCGGGCAAACATAAAGAACACCTCGGCACCGGTGACGTGAAGTACCACATGGGCTTCTCGTCTGATATCGAAACCGAAGGCGGTCTGGTTCACCTGGCGCTGGCGTTTAACCCGTCACACCTGGAAATCGTGAGCCCGGTGGTTATCGGTTCTGTGCGTGCGCGTCTGGATCGTCTGGACGAGCCGAGCAGCAACAAAGTCCTGCCAATCACCATTCACGGTGACGCGGCGGTCACAGGGCAGGGCGTGGTTCAGGAAACGCTGAACATGTCCAAGGCGCGTGGTTACGAAGTGGGCGGTACCGTTCGCATTGTTATCAACAACCAGGTGGGCTTCACGACCTCTAACCCACTGGATGCGCGTTCTACCCCGTACTGCACCGACATCGGTAAGATGGTTCAGGCGCCAATCTTCCACGTTAACGCGGATGACCCTGAAGCCGTGGCGTTCGTTACCCGTCTGGCGCTGGACTACCGTAACACCTTCAAACGCGATGTGTTCATCGACCTGTTCTGCTACCGCCGTCATGGCCACAACGAAGCTGACGAGCCAAGTGCAACGCAGCCGCTGATGTATCAGAAAATCAAAAAACACCCGACGCCACGCAAAATCTATGCTGACAAGCTGGAAGGCGACAACGTGACGACGCTGGAAGATGCGACCGAAATGGTCAACCTCTACCGCGACGCGCTGGATGCGGGTGAATGCGTAGTGAAAGAGCTGCGCCCGATGAACATGCACTCCTTTACCTGGTCGCCGTACCTCAACCACGAGTGGGATGAGAGCTACCCGAACAAGGTAGAGATGAAGCGCCTGCAGGAGCTGGCTAAACGCATCAGCACCGTACCAGACGCTATCGAGATGCAGTCTCGCGTAGCGAAAATTTATGCTGACCGTCAATCAATGGCGGCGGGCGAGAAGCTGTTCGACTGGGGCGGGGCGGAAACACTGGCTTACGCAACGCTGGTTGATGAAGGCATTCCTGTTCGTCTGTCCGGTGAAGATGCGGGCCGTGGCACCTTCTTCCACCGGCACGCGGTTGTTCACAACCAGACTAACGGTTCAACCTATACTCCGCTGCAGCATGTCCATAACGGTCAGGGTCAGTTCAAGGTATGGGACTCCGTCCTGTCTGAAGAAGCGGTACTGGCATTCGAATACGGCTACGCCACCGCGGAACCGCGCACCCTGACTATCTGGGAAGCGCAGTTCGGTGACTTCGCCAACGGTGCCCAGGTCGTTATCGACCAGTTCATCTCGTCCGGCGAGCAGAAATGGGGCCGTATGTGTGGCCTGGTGATGCTGCTGCCACACGGTTACGAAGGTCAGGGCCCGGAGCACTCCTCCGCCCGTCTGGAACGTTATCTGCAGCTCTGCGCTGAGCAGAACATGCAGGTCTGCGTGCCGTCCACTCCGGCTCAGGTCTACCACATGCTGCGTCGTCAGGCGCTGCGCGGTATGCGCCGTCCGCTGGTGGTCATGTCGCCAAAATCCCTGCTGCGCCACCCGCTGGCGGTGTCCAGCCTGGACGAACTGGCGAACGGCACCTTCCTGCCTGCCATCGGTGAGGTTGACGAACTGGATCCGCAGGCCGTTAAGCGTGTTGTGATGTGTTCTGGTAAGGTTTATTACGACCTGCTGGAACAGCGCCGTAAGAACGACCAGAAAGATGTCGCCATCGTGCGTATCGAACAGCTTTATCCATTCCCGCACCAGGCGGTGCAGGAAGCGTTGAAACCGTATGCTCACGTGCATGATTTTGTCTGGTGCCAGGAAGAGCCGCTCAACCAGGGCGCCTGGTACTGCAGTCAGCATCATTTCCGTGAAGTCATTCCATTTGGGTCTGCCCTGCGTTATGCAGGTCGCCCGGCCTCCGCCTCTCCGGCGGTAGGGTATATGTCCGTTCACCAGAAGCAGCAACAAGATCTGGTCAATGACGCGCTGAACGTCGATTAATTAAAGGATACATAATGAGTAGCGTAGATATTCTTGTTCCCGACCTGCCTGAGTCCGTAGCAGATGCGACCGTCGCCACCTGGCACAAAAAACCGGGCGATAGCGTTAAGCGCGATGAAGTGCTGGTAGAAATCGAAACTGACAAAGTGGTACTGGAAGTACCGGCTTCAGCGGATGGCATTCTGGATGCAGTCCTGGAAGACGAAGGGACAACCGTAACCTCCCGTCAGATCCTGGGTCGCCTGCGTGAAGGCAACAGCGCGGGCAAAGAGTCCAGCGCGAAGTCTGACGAAAAAGCGTCTACCCCAGCCCAGCGTCAGCAGGCCTCTCTGGAAGAGCAAACTAACGACGCGCTCAGCCCGGCGATCCGTCGCCTGCTGGCCGAGCACAACCTGGATGCGGCTGCCATTAAAGGCACCGGTGTTGGTGGTCGTCTGACCCGTGAAGATATCGAGAAGCATCTGGCGAAAGCCCCTGCCCAGGCAGAAGCTAAAGCGCCAGCAGCGGCAGCGGCGCCGGCAGCACAGCCTGCGCTGGGTGCCCGTAGCGAAAAACGCGTGCCGATGACTCGCCTGCGTAAGCGTGTGGCTGAGCGTCTGCTGGAAGCGAAAAACTCCACCGCGATGCTGACCACCTTCAACGAAGTGAATATGAAGCCAATCATGGACCTGCGTAAGCAGTACGGTGACGCGTTTGAAAAACGTCACGGTATCCGTCTGGGCTTTATGTCCTTCTACGTGAAAGCGGTTGTTGAAGCGCTGAAACGCTACCCGGAAGTTAACGCCTCTATCGATGGCGATGATGTGGTTTACCACAACTACTTCGACGTCAGCATGGCAGTCTCTACGCCACGTGGTCTGGTTACCCCGGTTCTGCGTGATGTCGATACTCTGGGTATGGCTGACATCGAGAAAAAGATTAAAGAGCTGGCTGTAAAAGGTCGCGACGGCAAGCTGACCGTAGACGATCTGACCGGCGGTAACTTCACCATTACCAACGGCGGCGTTTTCGGTTCACTGATGTCTACCCCGATCATCAACCCGCCGCAGAGCGCGATCCTGGGTATGCATGCCATTAAAGATCGTCCAATGGCGGTAGACGGCAAAGTTGAGATCCTGCCAATGATGTATCTGGCACTCTCTTACGATCACCGTCTGATCGACGGCCGCGAGTCCGTGGGCTTCCTGGTTGCCATTAAAGAGCTGCTGGAAGATCCAACGCGTCTGCTGCTGGACGTCTAGTTTTAGCAGTCTTGCCCGGCGGCGCGTTGTCTGCCGGGCCTACAAAAGCACTACCTAACGATTACCTGAAGGATGGATAGAACACATGAACTTACATGAATATCAGGCCAAACAGCTGTTTGCCCGGTATGGCTTACCGGCTCCGGTGGGTTATGCCTGTACTACCCCGCGTGAAGCAGAAGAAGCCGCATCTAAAATCGGTTCCGGCCCTTGGGTAGTTAAGTGTCAGGTTCACGCTGGTGGCCGTGGTAAAGCGGGCGGTGTGAAGGTTGTTAAGAGTAAAGAAGAGATTCGTGCGTTTGCTGAACATTGGCTCGGCAAGCGTCTGGTAACGTACCAGACAGATGCGAACGGTCAGCCTGTCAACCAGATCCTGGTTGAAGCTGCAACTGACATCGCGAAAGAACTGTACCTGGGCGCGGTTGTTGACCGTAGCTCCCGTCGTGTGGTGTTCATGGCGTCTACCGAAGGCGGCGTGGAAATCGAGAAAGTGGCAGAAGAGACGCCACACCTGATCCACAAAGTGGCGATCGATCCGCTGGCAGGCCCAATGCCTTACCAGGGCCGTGAGCTGGCGTTCAAACTGGGTCTGGAAGGCAAGCTGGTTCAGCAGTTCACCAAGATCTTCATGGGTCTGGCCACCATCTTCCTGGAGCGCGACCTGGCGCTGATCGAGATCAACCCGCTGGTCATCACCACTCAGGGCGACCTGATCTGCCTCGACGGCAAACTGGGCGCTGACGGCAACGCACTGTTCCGCCAGCCGGATCTGCGTGAAATGCGCGACCAGTCTCAGGAAGACCCGCGTGAAGCGCAGGCTGCACAGTGGGAACTGAACTACGTGGCGCTGGATGGCAACATCGGCTGCATGGTTAACGGCGCAGGCCTGGCGATGGGCACCATGGACATCGTTAAGCTGCACGGCGGTGAGCCTGCAAACTTCCTCGACGTGGGCGGTGGCGCAACCAAAGAGCGTGTAACCGAAGCGTTCAAAATCATCCTCTCTGATGACAACGTCAAAGCCGTGCTGGTTAACATCTTCGGCGGTATCGTGCGTTGCGACCTGATCGCAGACGGTATCATCGGTGCGGTAGAAGAAGTGGGTGTTAACGTCCCGGTTGTGGTGCGTCTGGAAGGTAACAACGCTGAACTCGGCGCGAAAAAACTGGCTGACAGCGGCCTGAATATTATTGCAGCGAAAAGTCTGACGGATGCAGCTCAGCAGGTTGTTGCCGCAGTGGAGGGGAAATAATGTCAGTTTTAATTAATAAAGATACCAAGGTTATCTGCCAGGGCTTCACCGGTAGCCAGGGGACTTTCCACTCCGAACAGGCGATTGCCTACGGCACGCAGATGGTTGGCGGCGTAACGCCAGGTAAAGGCGGCACCACGCACCTGGGCCTGCCGGTATTCAACACCGTGCGCGAAGCGGTTGAAGCGACGGGCGCGACCGCGACCGTTATCTACGTTCCGGCTCCGTTCTGCAAAGACTCGATTCTGGAAGCGATTGACGCGGGCATCAAGCTCATCATCACCATCACCGAAGGTATCCCGACGCTGGATATGCTGACCGTGAAAGTGAAGCTGGATGAAGCTGGCGTGCGCATGATCGGCCCGAACTGCCCGGGCGTTATCACCCCAGGCGAATGCAAAATCGGCATCATGCCGGGTCACATTCACAAACCGGGTAAAGTGGGTATCGTCTCCCGTTCCGGTACGCTGACCTATGAAGCGGTTAAGCAGACTACCGACTACGGTTTCGGCCAGTCCACCTGTGTGGGCATCGGTGGTGACCCCATCCCAGGTTCTAACTTCATTGATATCCTGAAAATGTTCCAGGAAGATCCGCAGACCGAAGCGATCGTGATGATCGGTGAGATCGGCGGTAGCGCAGAAGAAGAAGCGGCTGCGTATATCAAAGAACATGTGACCAAGCCGGTTGTCGGTTATATCGCAGGTGTGACAGCGCCGAAAGGTAAGCGTATGGGTCACGCAGGCGCGATTATCGCAGGCGGTAAAGGTACGGCTGATGAGAAATTCGCCGCGCTGGAAGCCGCAGGCGTGAAAACCGTTCGCAGCCTGGCGGATATCGGCGAAGCACTGAAATCCATCATTAAGTAAATCCTCTCTGCTCCCTGTAAAAGGGAGCGTTGAAGTAATAAGTGTCCGTTTCGACATGGTTGGCCGCTGTAAAGCGGCCTTTTTTAATGCCTGCGTTTCGCGACCAGCGTGAATTTGTAATCGTCGCTGTTAAACACGTTACGGCTGTATTCAAACACCCGCCCATCCTTCAGAAAGCCGCGTGACACCTTTTCCAGTATCGGTTTTGCCGGATCCAGCGCCAGCGCGTCGATCGCCTCCTGAGAGGGCACGATCGGAACCAGTTCCTGTTCACTGCGATCGATAACCATCTTCTTGATCTGTTCGATGTAGTGATATTTGGAATTTTCCATCACCTCCCAGGTGAGGTCGGCGAACATCGCCAGCGGCATCCACGTCTCTTCCAGATTCACCGGTTTTTGCTTAATAAAGCGCACCCGTTTGACATGCCACACTTTGTCATCCGGGCGAATGTTAAGCGTCTCAGCCAGTTTCACATCCGCTTTGATCACTTCGAATGTTTTTACGTCGCTGTGGGTATCGACGTTTCGGTCCGCCAGTTTTTCATAAAAGCCGGTAAGCTGATAAATGTCGTAATTGACGCGCTCCTCTCTCACATAGGAGCCGCTGCCCTGAATGCTCTCGATAATCTGCTCTTCAGTGAGGAGCTTCAGTGCCTGCCTCACCGTGACGCGACTGACGCTAAATGTCTCCTGCAGGCTGGATTCCGTCGGTAACGCATCACCGGGTTTTAACTCACCGGCGGTAATTTTCTCGCGAAGCGCATCCGCTATCTGCCGGTACATCGGTTTATTGCCCATGTCGTCTGCCTTCTAATACCTTTTCACGGAATTATGCCTCCAGCACAGAATTTGTAAATAATACAAATTAAATACAAATTATCGGTGTTAGTGAAAATGATCACATAAAGGTATCAGTTCGTCTGTCACAATCGATCCTGAACAATTACCCTTGAGTGTGAGGATCCTGATGAACCTGACGACCCTGACCCATCCCGACGCTGTCTGCGTGCAGGCGCAGTACACCAGTCGTGATGAAGCAATACGCCAGCTCACGATGCGGCTGGTGACGCTCGGCAAAATTACCGACGGCAATGCGTTTTTAACCGAAGTCTTTCATCGGGAATCGCTAGGCCCTACCGCGCTCGGCGAAGGGCTGGCAGTCCCGCATGGTAAATCAGCGGTGGTGAAAGAGGCGGCTTTTGCCGTAGCCACCCTGTGTGAACCGCTGAACTGGGAAGGCGTGGATGGCCCGGAAAATGTCGAGCTGATTTTCCTGCTTGCCATTCCGCCGGCTGAAGCTGGCTCAACCCATATCCAGGTGCTGACGGAACTTACTTCTCGTCTGGCGGATGAAACTCTTCGGGCGCGCGTCATGGCGGCTACCACGGCAGCAGCGCTACTCGCCGCGCTGGACGACGTGCCACAGGAAGATGGCGTTGTCGCGTTCGTGGATGCGCCAACCATCGTTTGTGTAACTGCATGCCCCGCCGGCATTGCGCATACCTATATGGCAGCTGAGTATCTGGAAAAAGCGGGGCGTAAGCTTGGCGTAAACGTGGTGGTGGAAAAGCAGGGGGCGAACGGTATCGAAGGGCGGTTGACCGCGCAGCAGTTACGCACTGCGCAGGCCTGTATCATTGCCGCAGAAGTGGCCCTCAAAGAGAGCGAGCGTTTTCAGGGTATCCCGACGCTGTCCGTGCCGGTCGCGGAACCGCTTCGCCATGCCGAAGCGCTTATTAAGCGTGCGTTGGCCTTACCCCCCGCGGGAACGGATCGCCAGGTGCACACCGGCAATGATGTGAGCAAAAGCCTTAAAACGGAGCTTAAGCAGGCCCTGCTCAGCGGTATTTCCTTTGCCGTGCCGCTGATTGTGGCGGGAGGCACGGTGCTGGCCGTCGCGGTATTGCTGGCACAGATGTTGGGATTACAGCATCTGTTTGAGCAGGAGAACTCATGGCTGTGGATGTATCGCAAACTCGGCGGGGGGATGTTAGGCACGTTAATGGTGCCGGTGCTGGCCGCGTATACCGCCTACTCGCTGGCAGATAAACCTGCCCTGGCGCCGGGTTTTGCGGCCGGTCTTGCCGCCAATATGATCGGTTCAGGTTTTTTAGGGGCGATTGCAGGTGGCCTGATTGCCGGCTATCTGATGCGCTGGGTGAAAAACCATATCCGTCTGAGTCAGCATTATAACGGCTTTTTAACCTATTACCTCTACCCGGTGATTGGCGTGCTGGGCGCGGGCAGCCTGATGCTGTTCGTGATCGGCGAGCCGGTCGCGTGGATCAACACCTCCCTCACGGCATGGCTTAACGGGCTCTCCGGTGCCAATGCGCTGCTACTGGGTACTCTGCTCGGTTTTATGTGCTCGTTCGATTTGGGGGGACCGGTCAACAAAGCGGCCTATGCGTTCTGTCTGGGGGCCATGGCCAACGGCGTTTACGGGCCGTATGCCATTTTTGCTTCCGTCAAAATGGTCTCGGCTTTTACCGTCACGGCTTCAACCATGCTGGCACCGCATCTCTTTAAACCGTTTGAAATCGAAACCGGCAAGTCGACGTGGCTGCTGGGCCTTGCGGGGATCACCGAAGGGGCAATTCCGATGGCCATTGAAGATCCGCTGCGGGTGATTGGCTCGTTTGTTGTTGGCTCGATGGCAACAGGGGCGATTATCGGTGCAATGGGCATCGGGTTGTCTACGCCGGGGGCGGGCATCTTCTCTCTCTTTTTACTGCATGACGCGGGGATGGGGGGCGCGATCGCGGCGGCAGGCTGGTTTGGCGCTGCGCTGGGGGGAACGATGCTCTCTACGCTCATCTTACTGTTCTGGCGACGTCAGGGCGTAAAAAAAGGCAAATACCTGACGGAAGACGTCACGCCATAAATTCATTTACAGGAAACGAAGATGAAAGCTGTATCTCGCGTTCATATCACGCCACATATGCACTGGGACCGTGAGTGGTATTTCACCACCGAAGCGTCGCGGATCCTTTTGGTCAATAACATGGAGGAGATCCTGACCCGTCTGGAGCAGGACGAAGAGTATAAATACTACGTTCTCGATGGACAGACCGCGGTACTGGAGGATTACTTCGCCGTTGTGCCGGACAACCGGCCCCGGGTAAAAGCGCTGGTTGAGCGCGGAAAGCTGATTATCGGGCCGTGGTATACCCAGACCGACACCACGATAGTCAGCGGCGAATCGATCGTTCGCAATCTGATGTACGGGATGCGCGACTGCATGGAATTCGGTGAGCCGATGAAAATAGGGTATCTGCCGGATTCGTTTGGCATGTCCGGGCAACTTCCGCATATCTATAACGGCTTTGGTATCACCCGCACGCTGTTCTGGCGCGGATGTTCTGAGCGTCACGGCACCGATAAAACAGAATTTTTATGGCAGAGCGCAGACGGCAGCGAAGTTACGGCGCAGGTACTACCGCTGGGCTACGCGATTGGTAAGTACTTACCGGAGGATGAGGCGGGGCTGCGTAAACGGCTCGATACCTGGCTTACATTGCTGGAGAACGCTTCCGTGACGAAAGAGATTCTGCTGCCTAACGGTCACGACCAGATGCCCCTCCAGCAGAACATTTTCGCGGTGATGGATACCCTTCGAAAGATGTACCCGCAGCGGAAATTTGTGATGAGCCGGTTTGAGGAGGTCTTTGAACATACTGAAGCGCACCGTGACGAACTGGCGACGCTGAAAGGGGAGTTTATCGACGGCAAATACATGCGTGTACACCGGACAATCGGCTCCACACGGATGGACATCAAAATTGCTCATGCCCGCATTGAAAACAAAATCGTGAATATCCTCGAACCGCTGGCGGCGCTCGCCTGGATGCTGGGCTTCGAGTATCACCACGGATTGCTGGAGAAAATGTGGAAAGAGATCCTCAAGAATCATGCTCACGACAGCATTGGCTGCTGCTGCAGCGACAAAGTGCATCGTGAGATTATGGCCCGGTTTGCGCTCGCTGAAGACATGGCCGATAACCTCACGCGTTTCTCGATGCGCAAGATTGTCGACAATATGCCGCAAAGCGAGGCCGACAAGCTGGTGATGTTCAATCTGATGCCCTGGCCCCGTGAAGAGGTGATTAACACCACCCTTCGTCTGCGCGCGAGCCA
The DNA here is from genome assembly GCF_029967775.1 of Enterobacter sp. V89_11. NCBI lineage: Bacteria > Pseudomonadati > Pseudomonadota > Gammaproteobacteria > Enterobacterales > Enterobacteriaceae > Enterobacter > Enterobacter sp. V89_11. Next base: position 150,514 of record NZ_JASCAN010000016.1, read on the forward strand.
GTTCCGGTTGCGGGATGATAAAGGCAATGAGATCCCCTGTTTTATTCGCAGCGCCCGGGAAATTGACCCGGGGCTGATTGACCGGCAAATCGTGCACTATGGTAATTACGATCCGTTTATGGAGTTTGATATCCAAATCTGTCAGATCCTGCCCGCGATGGGATACCGCACGCTTTACATCGAGCCCCAGGCTCCTGAAAAAAGGCTGCCCGCGAGGGCAAAAACGGATGCTCTGCTGGAAAACGCCTTCTGGCAAATTGATATAAATGACGATGGCACGCTGCGCCTGCGTGATAAAGAATCCGGACTTATTTATGACCGCGTACTGGAAATTGAAGAGGGGTCGGATGATGGCGATGAGTACGACTACTCGCCTTCCCGGGAAGAGTGGCGGCTCACTTCAGCGCACGGGCAGCATCATGTTGAGGTGATACAGGAAGCCTGGCAGAGCAGGGCGGTGATCCAGCATCGCATCGCCGTTCCGGCAAACCTGGCCGAGCGGTCGGCCCGCCTGCGCAATGGCGCTCTTGCGGTGGAATTTGAGGTCACTCTCAGCCATAACAGCAGGCGTGTAGATGTTGTGGCGCGTCTGGATAATCAGGCTGACGATCACCGGGTCCGCGTACTTATTCCGACGCCGTTTATGACGGAGCAGGTACTGTCAGATACGCAGTTTGGCTCCATAACGCGCCCGGTTCGCGATGACGCGATGGCTAACTGGCAAGAAGAGGGCTGGAAAGAGGCACCGGTTCCCGTCTGGAATTTACTTAACTACGCCGTGCTGCAGCAAGAACGAAACGGGCTCGCCCTGTTGACAGAAGGGTTACGCGAATTTGAAGTGGTCGGGGAGGCAGAAAAAGCGTTTGCTCTGACCCTTCTACGCGGTGTGGGCGTGCTGGGAAAGGAAGATTTGCTGTTGCGCCCGGGCCGACCGTCCGGCATAAAAATGGCCGTTCCGGACTCGCAGCTTCGGGGCAGGCTCGATTGCCGTTTTAGCCTTCTGAGTTTTAGCGGCTCTCCCGAGAACGCCGGCGTTGCTCAGCAGGCGAAAGCGTGGCTTACCCCCGTCCAGTGTTATAACAAAATCCCCTGGGATGCCATGAAGCTTAACCGTGCGTCGTTCAGCACGCCAGACAGATACAGCCTGCTGACCCTTTCGCCGACAGGCTGTGTTATGAGCGCGATAAAAAAGGCGGAGGATCGGGAAGCGCTTATCCTTCGTCTGTTCAATCCGTCGGAATCTGTGTCCTGTGATGCCTCTCTATCGTGGAATCAGGCGCTTAAAGGCTGTTGCGAGACGGATTTAAATGAACAGGTGCTGACTGGCAGGGGAGAAGAAAAGGGCATTACGGGCCTGTTCAGACCTGGGCAATCGCGGACTTTTAGCCTGAAAACGGAAAGGTAGCGTCTGAAGTGAACAAAAGGCTGCACGCAGGGCAGCCTTTTTTATTGAATAGTCACATTGAGGTGTTAATTTTAAGCGTGTCGCAGGTAAAATAAATGTAATTATCTGCGGCTGTCGTCGCACAATGGAAAAAAAACGTGCTGACGACTACCTTTATACGTTAAGGCGAATGTAAAGATGCGTTGTTCTTCAGCGTTAAAATAAATCACGTCTGTTTATATTCTTTCTTGCTTTTGATAACTCCAAATATCTCGTTGTACACATAGCATTAACAAGGTTTTTACCATTCACACCACATTTAAACATGGTTAACAGAAACGGTGATTTTTGATTTAAATCAAAGTTTAATCCTTGGAAAAAGGTGTCGAAAGGCGGTAAATTGTCCCCGATCAAAATGGCTGAAAAGTGGTAATTTTGCTATAAATTGATCGCCGTCGAAAAACGTAAATGTGATTCAATAAAAACCTGTTTATTGTAAGGGTTTTGCAGCGTATTATATTTGCGGGATCAATTTGAGTTTTTTATTAACGTATTTGTAACCTATCGTCATTGCTTTTATCCTTTCTCAGGCTAAGCGCGACGACATGGATGCGAATAATTTGTATTGGGGCATGTGTGTGAATCCTTTTCTAACGGGGTTCACTCTCGGAGTCTTCATGCGATGAGCAAGGAGTCATGATGTTAGATATAGTCGAACTGTCGCGCTTACAGTTTGCCTTGACCGCGATGTACCACTTCCTGTTTGTGCCACTAACGCTCGGTATGGCGTTCCTGCTGGCCATCATGGAAACGGTCTACGTCCTCTCCGGCAAACAGATTTATAAAGATATGACCAAGTTCTGGGGCAAGTTGTTTGGTATCAACTTTGCACTGGGCGTGGCTACCGGTTTGACCATGGAGTTCCAGTTCGGGACTAACTGGTCTTACTATTCTCACTACGTTGGGGATATCTTCGGTGCGCCGCTGGCCATTGAAGGTCTGATGGCCTTCTTCCTCGAATCCACCTTTGTAGGTCTGTTCTTCTTCGGTTGGGACCGTCTGGGCAAAGTCCAGCATATGGCGGTGACCTGGCTGGTGGCACTCGGTTCGAACCTGTCCGCACTGTGGATCCTGGTCGCGAACGGCTGGATGCAGAACCCTATCGCGTCTGATTTCAACTTCGAAACTATGCGTATGGAGATGGTCAGCTTTGCCGAGCTGGTGCTGAACCCGGTCGCACAGGTTAAATTCGTTCACACCGTGGCGTCTGGCTATGTGTGCGGCGCGATGTTTGTACTGGGCATCAGCTCTTACTACATGCTGCGTGGTCGTGACTTCGCGTTTGCTAAGCGCTCCTTTGCTATCGCTGCAAGCTTCGGTATGGCTGCAATCCTCTCTGTTATCGTGCTGGGTGATGAATCCGGTTACGAAATGGGTGACGTGCAGAAAACCAAACTGGCCGCTATCGAAGCCGAATGGGAAACCCAACCCGCGCCTGCTGCCTTTACTCTGTTCGGTGTTCCCGACCAGGATGCACAGGAAAACCGCTTCGCCATTCAAATTCCTTACGCGCTCGGCATCATTGCCACCCGCTCCGTCGACAAGCAGGTGACGGGTCTGAAAGAGCTGATGGTGCAGCATGAAGGCCGTATTCGTAACGGTATGAAAGCCTACGCGCTGCTGGAGCAGCTGCGTGCGGGTTCTACCGACCAGGCCGTGCGTGACCAGTTCAACGATGTGAAGAAAGATCTGGGTTACGGTCTGCTGCTGAAACGCTATACCCCGAACGTCTCCGACGCGACGGAAGCGCAGATCCAGATGGCGACCAAAGACTCCATTCCACGCGTGGCGCCACTGTACTTCGCATTCCGTATCATGGTGGGCTGCGGCATCATCATGCTGCTGATCATTGCGGCGTCCTTCTGGTCCGTGATTCGTAACCGCATCGGTGAGAAAAAATGGCTGCTGCGTACCGCGCTGTATGGTATCCCACTGCCGTGGATTGCTATCGAATCCGGCTGGTTTGTTGCGGAATATGGCCGTCAGCCATGGGCGATCGGTGAGGTGCTGCCAACGGCGGTAGCGAACTCCTCTCTGACTGCAGGCGATCTGATCTTCTCCATGCTGCTGATTTGTGGTCTGTACACCCTGTTCCTGGTGGCTGAACTGTTCCTGATGTTCAAGTTCGCGCGCCTTGGCCCAAGCAGCCTGAAAACCGGTCGCTATCACTACGAGCAGTCCGGTGCGACTACTCAGCCGGCACGCTAAGACAGGAGTCATCAAATGATCGATTATGAAGTATTGCGTTTTATCTGGTGGCTGCTGGTCGGTATTCTGCTGATCGGTTTCGCAGTCACTGACGGTTTCGACATGGGGGTGGGGATGCTCACCCGTTTCCTCGGTCGTAATGACACCGAGCGTCGAATCATGATTAACTCCATCGCCCCGCACTGGGACGGTAACCAGGTGTGGCTGATCACCGCAGGCGGCGCGCTGTTCGCTGCCTGGCCGATGGTCTACGCGGCTGCGTTCTCCGGTTTCTATGTGGCGATGATTCTGGTGCTGGCTTCTTTATTCTTCCGTCCGGTTGGTTTCGACTACCGTTCCAAGATTGAAGACACCCGCTGGCGCAACATGTGGGACTGGGGCATCTTCATTGGTAGCTTCGTTCCACCGCTGGTGATTGGCGTGGCGTTCGGTAACCTGCTGCAGGGTGTACCGTTCCACATCGATGAATACATGCGTCTTTACTACACCGGTAACTTCTTCCAGCTGCTGAATCCGTTTGGTCTGCTGGCAGGCGTGGTGAGTGTGGCAATGATCATTACTCAGGGTGCGACCTATCTGCAGATGCGTACCGTAGGTGAATTGCATCTTCGCTCTCGTGCAACGGCGCAGGTTGCTGCGCTTATTACCCTGGTGTGCTTCGCACTGGCCGGCGTATGGGTGATGTACGGTATCGACGGTTATGTCATTACGTCTGCAATTAACCACACGGCACCGTCTAACCCGCTGACGAAAGAAGTAGCACGTCAGGCTGGCGCGTGGCTGGTGAACTTCAACAATATGCCTGTTCTGTGGGCTATTCCGGCACTGGGTGTGTTGCTGCCGCTGCTGACGATACTGACGTCACGTCTGGAAAAAGGTGCCCTGGCATTTGTATTTTCCTCACTGACGCTGGCGTGCATTATTCTGACTGCGGGTATCGCGATGTTCCCATTCGTCATGCCGTCCAGCACGATGATGAATGCAAGCCTGACCATGTGGGATGCAACGTCCAGCCAGCTGACGCTTAACCTGATGACGTATGTTGCTTGCGTGTTCGTACCGATTATCCTGCTGTACACCGCCTGGTGTTACTGGAAAATGTTCGGTCGTATCACGAAAGAAGATATTGAAAGCAACACTCATTCTCTGTACTAAGTAAGGAGCTGAATATGTGGTATTTCGCATGGATTTTAGGGACGCTTCTTGCCTGTGCATTTGGTGTCATTACTGCCCTGGCGCTTGAGCACGTCGAAGCGTCTAAAGCAGGTGAAGACAAATACTAATGAACATTATCGCGACGCTTTACGCGGTAATGGATAAGCGCCCGTTAAGGGCGCTTTCTTTAGTGATGGCATTACTGCTGGCAGGTTGTATCTTCTGGGACCCTTCGCGCTTTGCAGCGAAGACCAGCGAGCTTGAGATCTGGCACGGCTTCCTCATTATGTGGGCGGTGTGCGCAGGTGTGATCCACGGCGTAGGCTTTCGTCCGAAAGCGCTGCACTGGCAGGGGATTTTCTGCCCACTTATCGCCGATCTGGTGCTTCTCGCTGGCTTGATTTTCTTCTTCTTCTGAATAAGAAATGTCCGTTAATGATATGGGCTTACCCTGGCCCATAAAAATTTACTCTCCGTTTACTTTCTCCCATTCCAAACCATCTTTCCCGCGCGTATAGTAGCGAAGTTTAAAAGCTCTAACTTTTGTTGCATTACCGGGATGTAAAGTGAATACAACGCTGTTTCGATGGCCGGTTCGTGTCTATTACGAAGATACCGATGCCGGGGGTGTGGTTTACCACGCCAGCTACGTTGCTTTTTATGAACGGGCACGCACAGAGATGCTGCGCCATCATCACTTTAGTCAACAGGAGCTGTTGGCTGAGCGAGTTGCCTTCGTGGTTCGCAAGATGACGCTTGAGTATTTTGCGCCTGCCAGACTCGACGATATGCTCGAAGTCCAAACTGAAATTACATCAATGCGCGGAACCTCAATGGTTTTCACGCAGCGGATAGTCAATGCAGAAAATACGGTACTGAACTCAGCTGAAGTCCTGATCGTCTGTGTTGATCCAACCATAATGAAGCCTCGTGCGCTTCCTAAGTCTATTGTCGCGGAGTTTAAGCAGTGACTGACATGAATATCCTTGATTTGTTCCTGAAGGCAAGCCTTCTGGTTAAACTTATCATGTTGATTTTGATTGGTTTTTCAATCGCATCCTGGGCCATCATCATCCAGAGAACGCGTATCCTCAATGCGGCTGGCCGTGAAGCAGAAGCGTTTGAAGATAAGTTCTGGTCGGGTATTGAGCTTTCTCGTCTGTATCAGGAAAGCCAGGGACGCCGTGATAACCTCGTAGGCTCCGAACAGATTTTCTATAGCGGATTCAAAGAGTTTGCTCGTTTGCATCGCGCAAACAGCCACGCGCCTGAAGCGGTTGTGGAAGGTGCCTCGCGTGCGATGCGTATCTCCATGAATCGCGAGCTGGAAAACCTTGAAACGCATATTCCTTTCCTGGGGACCGTTGGTTCCATCAGCCCGTATATTGGTCTGTTTGGTACGGTCTGGGGGATTATGCACGCCTTTATCGCCCTGGGGGCGGTGAAGCAGGCGACGTTGCAGATGGTTGCCCCGGGTATTGCAGAAGCACTGATTGCGACCGCTATCGGTCTGTTTGCGGCGATCCCGGCGGTTATGGCTTACAACCGTCTGAACCAGCGCGTGAATAAACTGGAACTGAACTACGACAACTTTATGGAAGAGTTCACCGCGATTCTGCACCGTCAGGCGTTTACCAGTACCGAGAGTAACAAGGGGTAAACCATGGCCAGATCGCGTGGACGAAATCGTCGCGAGCTCAAGTCCGAAATCAATATCGTTCCACTGCTGGACGTTCTGTTGGTACTGCTGCTGATCTTCATGGCGACAGCACCCATCATTACCCAGAGCGTGGAGGTTGATCTGCCGGATGCGACAGAATCACAGGCGGTAAGCACCAATGACGATCCTCCGGTCATCATTGAGGTTTCCGGTGTAGGGCAATACAGCGTAGTGGTAGAAAAAGATCGTATGGATCAACTGCCACCTGAGCAGGTTATTGCTGAAGCGCAGCGACGCCTGGAGTCAAATCCGAAAACGGTCTTCTTAATCGGTGGCGCGAAAGACGTACCATACGATGAAATTATTAAAGCGCTGAACTTGCTACATAGCGCGGGCGTTAAGTCAGTTGGCTTAATGACTCAGCCTATTTGATCATCTGCGTAGTTTTTGGGAACCGATAGTGTCAAAGGCAACCGAACAGAACGACAAGCTTAAGCGAGCGATAATCGTCTCCGCAGTGCTGCACGTTATTCTTTTTGCAGTGCTGATCTGGAGTTCGTTCGACGAGCACATTGATGCATCATCGGGCGGCGGTGGAGGCTCTTCCATTGACGCCGTCATGGTGGATCCCGGTGCGGTAGTGCAGAACTATAACCGCGAGCAACAGCAGAAGGCGAGTGCAAAACGGGCTGAAGAGCAGCGTGAAAAACAGGCGCAACAGCAAGCGGAAGAACTGCGTGAAAAGCAGGCCGCTGAGCAGGAGCGACTGAAGCAGCTTGAGAAAGAACGTTTGCAGGCGCAGGAAGCGGCGAAAGAGCAGGCGGAACAGCAGAAGCAAGCTGAAGAGGCCGCGAAGAAAGCTCAGGAACAGCAGAAGCAGGCGGAAGAGGCGGCAGCCAAAGCCGCGGCGGACGCGAAAGCACAAGCTGATGCTCAGGCAAAATTAGCGGCGGAAGCGGCGAAGAAAGCCGCAGCCGATGCTCAGAAGAAAGCTGAAGCCGAAGCGGCGAAGAAAGCCGCTGCTGATGCTCAGAAGAAAGCTGAAGCGGAAGCGGCAAAAAAAGCTGCTGCTGATGCTCAGAAAAAAGCTGAAGCGGAAGCCGCGAAGAAAGCCGCTCAGGAAGCAGAGAAGAAAGCTGCTGCCGATGCTGCGAAGAAAGCGGCTGCTGCCGAGAAGGCTGCAGCAGAAAAAGCGGCCGCTGCTGAAAAAGCCGCAGCAGAGAAGAAAGCCGCCGCCGAGAAAGCGGCTGCTGACAAAAAAGCTGCAGCAGAAAAAGCCGCAGCCGATAAGAAAGCAGCTGCAGAGAAAGCCGCCGCCAAAAAAGCGGCCGCCGCTGAGAAAGCCGCGGATGCCGCTGGCGTTGACGATCTCCTGGGCGATCTGAGTTCTGGTAAGAATGCGCCGAAAGCGGGCGGTGGTGCGAAAGGCAGTGGTCAGCCCTCTAAAGACAGTGGTACTTCTGGTGCCAATGGTGGGACGACGGGTGCTGATATCAGCGCTTATGCTAAGCAAATCCAGGTTGCGATTCAGAACCGCCTGTTTGATGCAAGCATCTATCAGGGCAAACAATGTGTACTGCATATCAACCTTGCGCCAGATGGTAGGTTGAAAAGCGTGACCTCTGAAGGGGGCGATCCTGCGCTTTGTCAGGCAGCATTGGCCGCTGCAAGGTCGGCGAACATTCCTAAACCGCCTAGTGAGGCTGTTTATGAACGGATAAAAGATGCCAAACTGGACTTTAAACTGTAATCGACTGTCCTTACGGAAGTATGAAAAACAGTCTATTGTCCTAACGAGTGTTTAGTAGTTTTGTCTATTTGGGTTTGTTAACATTCTGCTAAATTATCGTGGGTAAGGTTACCCGGATAAGGGAGATATGATGAAGCAGGCATTACGTGTAGCATTTGGTTTTTTAATGCTGTGGGCAGCAGTACTGCACGCAGAAGTACGTATCGAGATCACCCAGGGGGTGGATTCGGCACGCCCAATCGGTGTTGTTCCGTTCCAGTGGGCCGGTCCTGGCGCTGCGCCTGAAGATGCCGGTGGCATCGTTGCGGCTGACCTGCGTAACAGCGGTAAATTCAACCCATTAGATCGTTCTCGTCTGCCTCAGCAGCCGGGCAGCGCGCAGGAAGTACAGCCTGCTGCATGGTCTGCACTCGGTATTGATGCTGTCGTTGTTGGTCAGGTTACACCTAACCCGGACGGCTCTTACAACGTTGCATGGCAGCTGGTTGATACCGGCGGTGCACCGGGTACCGTTCTGGCACAGAACTCTTACAAGGTCACTAAACAGTACCTGCGCTACGCGGCACACGCTGCCAGCGATGCGGTATTTGAAAAACTGACCGGCATTAAAGGTGCGTTCCGTACCCGTATTGCTTATGTGGTACAGACCAATGGCGGTCAGTTCCCGTATGAGCTGCGCGTATCTGACTACGATGGTTACAATCAGTTCCTGGTGAAACGTTCTTCTCAGCCGCTGATGTCTCCAGCCTGGTCTCCGGACGGTTCTAAACTGGCTTATGTTACCTTCGAAAGCGGTCGTTCAGCGCTGGTTATCCAGACGCTGGCTAACGGTGCTGTTCGTCAGGTTGCGTCGTTCCCTCGTCACAACGGTGCGCCTTCGTTCTCTCCGGACGGTACCAAACTGGCGTTTGCGCTCTCTAAAACCGGTAGCCTGAACCTGTACGTGATGGACATTGGCTCTGGTCAAATTCGCCAGGTGACCGATGGTCGCAGCAACAACACCGAACCGTCCTGGTTCCCGGACAGCCAGAACCTGGCATTTACGTCTGACCAGGCAGGTCGTCCACAAATCTATAAAGTGAACGTCAACGGCGGTGCTCCACAGCGTATTACCTGGGAAGGTTCGCAGAACCAAAACGCAGATGTGAGCAGCGACGGTAAATTTATGGTAATGGTCAGCTCCAACGGTGGGCAGCAGCACATTGCCAAACAAGATCTGGTAGCGGGTGGCGTTCAAGTTCTGTCGTCAACGTTCCTGGATGAAACGCCAAGTCTGGCACCTAACGGCACTATGGTAATCTACAGCTCTTCTCAGGGGATGGGATCTGTGCTGAATCTGGTTTCTACAGATGGGCGTTTCAAAGCGCGTATTCCGGCAACTGATGGACAGGTAAAATCACCTGCCTGGTCGCCGTATCTGTAAATAATAATTAATTGATTACTAAAGGAATCATAGAAATGCAACTGAACAAAGTGCTGAAGGGGCTGATGATCGCTCTGCCTGTAATGGCAATCGCAGCGTGTTCTTCTAACAAGAATGCAAGCAATGACCAGAGCGGCGAAGGCATGATGGGTGCCGGTACCGGTATGGACGCGAATGGCAATGGCAACATGTCTTCTGAAGAGCAAGCGCGTCTTCAGATGCAGCAGCTGCAGCAGAACAACATCGTTTACTTCGATCTGGATAAATACGACATCCGTTCTGACTTCGCTGCGATGCTGGATGCTCACGCTAACTTCCTGCGTAGCAACCCGTCTTACAAAGTCACCGTAGAAGGTCACGCGGACGAACGTGGTACTCCAGAGTACAACATCTCCCTGGGTGAGCGTCGTGCTAACGCCGTTAAAATGTACCTGCAGGGTAAAGGCGTTTCTGCTGACCAGATCTCCATCGTTTCTTACGGTAAAGAAAAACCTGCAGTACTGGGTCACGACGAAGCGGCTTACTCCAAAAACCGTCGTGCCGTACTGGTTTACTAAGAGAATTGCATGAGCAGTAACTTCAGACATCATCTGTTGAGTCTGTCGTTACTGGTTGGAATAGCGGCCCCCTGGGCCGCTTTTGCTCAGGCACCAATCAGTAGTGTCGGCTCAGGCTCGGTAGAAGACCGGGTCACTCAACTCGAGCGTATTTCTAACGCTCACAGTCAGCTTTTAACCCAACTCCAGCAACAACTTTCCGACAACCAAAACGATATTGATTCTCTCCGTGGTCAGATTCAGGAAAGCCAGTATCAGCTTAACCAGGTTGTGGAACGTCAGAAGCAAATCTTGCTGCAGATGGATAGTCTCAGCAGCGGTGGCGCAGCTGCGCAGCCAGCAGCAGGCGATCAGAGCGGTGCGGCGACGTCGACCCCTGCTCCTGCGGCAGATGCTTCGGCCTCGACGGGAGCGCCTGTTCAGAGCGGTGACGCGAATACGGACTACAACGCGGCCATTGCCCTGGTACAGGATCAATCTCGTCAGGATGACGCTATCGTTGCGTTTCAGAACTTTGTGAAGAAATACCCTGATTCTACTTATCTGCCCAATGCAAATTATTGGCTGGGTCAGCTGAATTACAACAAGGGTAAAAAGGACGATGCGGCGTTTTATTTTGCCTCAGTGGTGAAAAATTACCCGAAATCGCCAAAAGCGCCTGATGCGATGTTTAAAGTCGGCGTCATCATGCAGGACAAAGGTGACACTGCGAAAGCGAAAGCGGTTTATCAGCAGGTGGTTGCTAAATTCCCTGGCACCGAAGGTGCGAAGCAGGCGCAAAAACGTCTGAATTCGATGGGATGATTATCGCATGACCAGAAATCGCGTTATTTCTGGTCGTGCAGCATGATTCGTAAGCAGTTAAGTGATCTTCATCGAAATTTTTGTTGCGCTGAATTCTTAAATCAGTAATATATGCCGCCGTTGCCACGGGATATCAAACAACGTGAAAACAGCGTAAAAGTGGGTCGTTAGCTCAGCTGGTAGAGCAGTTGACTTTTAATCAATTGGTCGCAGGTTCGAATCCTGCACGACC
>NZ_JASCAN010000010.1:0-112890 GCF_029967775.1 Enterobacter sp. V89_11
CCGTTGACGTTGGTGACGCTCACCTGCACGCTGGCATCGCCCTCTTTCAGACCGGCCAGGTCGGCAGACGGCACCGTCGCCGTCCATTTGCCGTCAGCATCCACCGACGCCGTATAGGTTTTACCGCCGAAGAGGATGCTGACGGTCTGATTCTCCTCCACGTTGGAGGTGGTGCCAGAGAGCACCAGGTCCGCGCCCTTCTCAGCCGCGTTAATCACATCATCCGTGGCAATGGCGTCAATCCCGATGGCGACCGCCGCAAGGTCCACCGTCACATTGTGGGTAATGGACACCGGCGTACCGGCGCTGTTCTGCCCCTCAACGGTGACCGCTACCGTGCCTGCCGCCAGCGCGCCAACATCGGCCGCCGGAATAGCCGCACTCCAGGTGCCGTCAGCCAGCACGGTGGCCGGATAGGTTTTATTATTTACCGTTACGGTCAGTGCGGTTCCTGTCGCCAGTCCTTCGCTGGTGCCGGTCACGATCAGGTTCTGACCATGCTCGATGCTGTTGATCACATCGTCACCCGCCACGGTATCCACACGCAGGCCCGGCAGGCTGGCGTCGATGGTGATATCGCGCTCGCCGGTGCCGCTGTTGCCCACGCCGTTAGTCACGCTGGCGGTGACGGTCAGTTCGCCGTTACCCAGTGCGGTTAACACGGACTGCGGGACGTTGACGGACCAGGTCAGGTCATCCTGCACCGTGGCGGTCAGGGTGTTACCGCCGAGGGTCACGGTGACGGTGTTGCCCGCTTCGGCATTCACCACGGTACCGCTGAGAGTCTGGCCGGTCGCCAGCTCCGCGGTATTGATAATATCGTCGCCAGCCACGGTGTTGATGGTGACACCCGGCAGGACAGACTCCACGTTCACGGTGTGAGTCACGCTGGTACCGTTGCCAACAGCATCGGTTGCAGACGCCGTGAGGGTGTAGATCGCTTCACCCAGTGCGCCGACCTGATCCGCCGGAACGGTAGCCGTCCACAGCCCGTTATCATCCACCGTTGCGCTGTAGGCTTTGCCGTTCAGCATCACGGTGACGATCGCGCCCGCCGCCAGACCTGACGCGGTGCCGGTGAGGGTGAGATCCTGCGTTTTCTCGGTGCTATTGATGACATCGTCGTCTGAAACGGTGTCAATGGTCAGCACCGGAGCGGTAAGGTTGACGGCCACGTCGTGAGTCGCACTGTTGCTGTTGCCCGCTTTATCGGTCAGGGTCGCGGTGATGGTGTGATCCCCGGCGGCCAGAGCAGTGACGTCGGCCGCAGGCACTCCCACGCTCCAGTTGCCCGCGGCATCCAGCGTGGCGGTGTAAGATTTATTATTGATGGTGACGGTGACCACATCACCCGCTGCCGCGCCGGTGACAGACCCGGTGACAATCAACGCCTGCGCGTGCTCAACGCTGTTGATGACGTCGTCATCCGAAACGGTGTGAATGGTCAACTGTGGCACCGTGGTATCCACCAGCACGTCACGATCCACCGAGGCCGGGTTACCCGCTTTGTCGGATACCGCCGCGGTGATGGTGTAGTTTCCGTCGATAATGCCGCTCAGGTCGGTTGACGGTACGCTCAGGCTCCAGCTGCCATCCGCCTGCACAGTGGTGGTGTAATCCTTGCCGTTCAGCGTAACGGTCACGGTCTGGCCCGCTTCCGCGTTTGTGATGCCGTTAACCACCAAATCCTGCTGCGCTTCAGACGCATTAATGATGTTGTTGTCGCTGACAATGTCGATAGAGACCGTCGGCGCGGTCGTATCCACGCTGTATTCACGGCCCGCTGACGCGCTGTTACCGTTCACGTTGGTAACGCTAACCTGCACGCTGGCATCGCCCTCCTTCAGGCTGCCTAAATCAGCAGAAGGCACGGTAGCGGTCCAGTTACCGCTGGCATCCACGGTCGCGGTGTAAGACTTGCCGCCGAAGGTGATATACACGGTCTGGTTGGCTTCGACGTGGGTGGTGGTACCCGACAGGACCAGGTCCGTGCCTTTTTCCGCCGCGTTGATCACGTCGTCGGTGGCAATCGCGTTGACGCTGATCGCCACCGCGGCCAGATCGACCGTGACGTCATGCGCGATCGTCACCGGGTTTCCTGCGGTGCTCTGACCCTCAACGGTTACCGTCACCTTGCCTGCGTTCAGCGCGCTGACGTCGGCGGCCGGGATCGCTGCCGTCCAGGTCCCGTCTGCCAGAACCGTCGCCGCATAGGTTTTACCATTGACGGTCACCGTCAACGCAGAGCCGGTTTTCAGCCCATCACTGGAGCCGCTAATAATCAGGTTTTGGCCATGCTCGATGCTGTTAATCACATCGTCGCCCGCCACGGTATCGACCCGCAGACCCGGCAGGTTGGCATCAATGGTGATGTCGCGGCTGCCGGAGCCGGTATTGCCGTGACCGTTAGTGACGCTTGCCGTCACGGTCAAATCGCCGTTGCCAATGGCCTTTAAGACTTCAGGCGGCACATTGACCGACCAGCTCAGATCATCCTCAACGGTGGCGGTCCAGGTGTTGCCCCCCATTGAAATCGTGACAGTGTCACCACTTGCGGCACCGCTGACTTTTCCGCTCAGGGTCTGTCCCGCAGTCACTTCCGCCACATTGATGACATCATCAATGGCGACAGCGTTAATGGTCACCACCGGTAGCGCACTGTCGACAAGTGCCTGATGGCTGGTGCTCGCGCTGTTGCCTGCGGTATCGGTCACGCTCGCGGTGACCGTGTAGTTCGCTTCGCCCAGCGTCGAGACGTTTGCTGCCGGTACCGTCACGCTCCAGTTGCCGCTGGCGTCAGTCGTGGCCGTGTAGTTAATGCCATTCAGGGTCACGACGATCGTGGTGCCGTCCGGCTGGTTGCTGGTGCCGGAGAGTTGCAGATCTTCGCCTTTCTCGATGGCATTGATCACATCATCGCCCGCAACGGTATTGATAGCGATAACCGGAGCGGTCAGGGAAACCGCAATCTCATGCGTCTGCGTGGTGCTGTTGCCCGCTTTGTCGGTGAGGGTCGCAGACATCGTATGGTCGCCATTGCCCAGCGCGCCCGCGTCAGCCGCCGGAATACCCATACTCCAGTTGCCGGACGCGTCCAGCATTGCGCTGTAATTTTTACCGTTCAGCGTCACGGTGATCACGTCGCCTGCCTGTGCCCCGGTGACTGTGCCAGAAACGATCAGCGCCTGACCGTGTTCAGCAATATTCAGAATGTCATCACCGGCAACGGTGTTGAAGGTGATCTGCGGCACGGTAGTGTCCACCAGCACAGACGCATCCGTGCTGGCCGGGTTACCGGCTTTATCCGACACGGTCGCCGTAACGACGGCAGTGCCGTCGGTGATACCGGCCAGATCGGCTGCCGGCACGTCAAGCGTCCAGCTGCCGTCAGCCTGTACCTGTGCGGTGTATTGATTGCCATTAAAGGTCATCGTGACCGTCTGCCCCGCTTCGGCAGTCGAGGTGCCGCTCAGGGTGAGATCCTGTGCCGCCTCTGCCGCATTGAGCATGTTGTCGTGACTGACCGTATCGATGGTGACCGTCGGCGCAGTGGTATCGACGCTGAATTCGTGTGACGAAGAGGCCGGGTTGCCATTCACGTTGCTCACGCTCACCTGAACGCGGGCATCGCCCTCTTTCAGGCCGCTTACATCCGTAGCCGGAACGGTGTAAGCCCAGTTGCCATTCGCATCCACGGTGGTGGTGTAGCTTTTGCCACCAAAGGTGACCGTCACCGTCTGACCGGCTTCGACCCCAGACGTGGTGCCGGAGAGCGCCAGATCGTGTCCCTTCTCCGCCGCATTCAGCACGTTATCAGGGGTCACGCTGTTAACGCTTATCGCGACCGGGGCGAGATCGACATCCACCACGGTCCCGATATTCACCGGGTTGGCGGAAGCATCCTGTGCGCGGGCTGTAATGTTGAGAGGACCGTCCGGCCACTGGCTGACATCTGCCGCAGGCACCGCCGCTTTCCAGGTTCCGTCGGCCAGGACCGTGGCGACGTACTCAATGTTGTTAATGGTCACGGTAACGGTGCTGCCCGCTGCAAGATCGGTGCTGGTACCGGAAACAATCAGATTCTGCCCGTGCTCGATGATATTGATAACATCGTCGCCCGCCACGGTATCAATACGCAGACCAGGCAACTGGGCGTCGATGGTGAAGTCCAGCGCGGCAGAACCGGTGTTTCCGTGCGCATTCGTCACGCTGGCCGTAACCGTCAGCTCACCGTTACCGAGCGCGGTTAACTGGCTCTGGGTTAACGGCAGGCTCCAGGTAAGATCGTCCTGCACCGCAACGGTATACGTCTGGCCGCCCAGGGTAAGGGTGACAATGTCGCCTGCCGCCGCGTTGGCGACTTTCCCCGTCAGGGTCTGGCCTGCCGCCAGTTCCGCCGCGTTGATGATGTTATCGCCCGCCAGCGTGTTGAGCGTGACCACCGGCAGCGAGCTGTCTACCAGCACATCGTGCGTGGCCGACGCGCTATTACCCACACTGTCCGTGACGCTCGCCGTCACCGTGTAGTGCGCCTCGCCCAGCGCGCTTACTGCGGAGGCCGGTACGGTAACACGCCAGTTACCGCTGGCATCCGTAATGGCGGTGTAGTGAATGCCATTCAGGGCCACGGTGATCGGGGTGCCTTCTGGCTGGTTGCTGGTCCCGGAGAGCAGCAGATTTTCGCCTTTTTCGGTGGCGTTAATCACGTCGTCCGCCGCCAGAGTGTGAATATCTATCTCCGGCGTCACGGTATTAACCACCACCTCCAGCGTGCTGCTGCCGGTGTTGCCAGATTGATCGGTCACAGAGACCGTAATCATCCAGGTTCCGTCCGCCAGGCCCTGTACCACAGACGCAGGCAGGCCGAGGCTCCAGTTGCCCGCCGCATCCACCACGGTGGTGTAATCCACGTTATTGATGGTCACCGTGACCCAATCACCCGCTGCCGCTCCGGTCACGGAGCCGCTGAGGACCTGCGCCTGGGTATGGGCAAGCTGGTTTATGGTATTGGTATCGGTGACAAAATCGTTAATGGTCACCTGCGGTACGGTGGCATCCACCAGCCCGACGCGATCCGTGCTGCTGCTGTTACCTGCCACATCGCTCACGGTTGCCGTTACCGTGACGGTGCCATCGGCCAGTGCGCCGACGTCCGCGGCAGGTACTGTCAGTTGCCAGCTACCGTCATGTTGAACGGTGGTCTGGTAGGTTTTACCGTTCAGCGCGACGGTAACCGTCTGGCCCGCTTCCGCCGTGCTGCTTCCGCTTAACACGATATCCTGCTGCGCTTCGGCGGCACTAATGATGTTGTCATCGGTCAGATTATTGATCGTGATGTCCGGAGGCAGCGTATCGACCGTCACCACGCGCGACGCATCGGCGCTGTTGCCGTTAACGTTCGTCACGCTGACGCTCACCTGCGCGCGGCCGTCAATCAACATTTCCATGGCGCTGGCCGGTACGGTCAGGCTCCAGGAGCCGTCCTGCTGCACCTGCGCGGTATAGGTCCGATCGGCGAATTTCACCACCACAGTCTGCCCGGCTTCCACGCCCTGCGTCTGGCCAGAGAGCGTGAGATCGCTGCCTTTTTCCGCCGCGTTCAGCCGGTCATCACCGGAGATGACATCAACAGTAACCGCCACGGCGTTCAGGTCGAGTTCGATCGGATGTTCAGCGGCAACGGCATTGCCCCACGCATCTTCTGCACTGACGTGCACCGCGATATGGCCCGGCGTCCAGGACTGGAGGTCGCTCGCCGGGACACCAATCTGCCAGCCACCGGTGGCGTTGACCACGGTGACATAGTCGACGTTATTGATGGTGACGGTGATCTGCGTGCCTGCGGCCAGATGGCTGCTGGAGCCGGTCACGGTAAGATCCTGATGCTGCTCAATGGCATTGATCACGTCATCACCGGAAAGGGTGTTAACGCGCAGACCCGGCAGCGCCGCGTTGATATTGATATCGCGCTCGCCGCTGCCCGTATTGCCGTGGCTGTTGGTGACTGACGCGGTAATGGTCAGGTCGCCGTCGCCGAATGCCTTGAGATCCGCAGACGGGATAGTGAGGTTCCAGGTCAGATCGCTACCCACGGTGGCGCTGTAATGCTTGCCGCCAACGGAAACAGACACCGTATCCCCTGCCGCTGCACCCGTGACACGACCGCTGATCGTTTGATCGGCGGCCACTTCGGCGTTATTCACCCGGTTGTCGCCGGCAAAGGTATTAATGACCACCTGTGGCAACACGGTATCAACCAGCAGTGTGGCCTCCGCTGAGCCGCTGTTGCCCACGCTGTCGGTACCGCTGACGCTGATGGTGTACAGCGTGTTCGCCAGTTGCAGGACGTCGGAAACCGGTACCTGAACTGACCAGCTCCCGTTCTCGACAACGGTTTGATAATTGACGTTGTTCAGCGTCACGGTGATGGCGCTGCCGTCTGGCAGCGTGCTGGTGCCGGTCAGGCTCAGCGGCTGCATAGCCTCCTGAGCATTGAGAACGTTATCCTGGCTGATGGCATGAACGGTAAATTCCGGTGGGTTACCGCTCAGCGTAATGCCGTGTGTGGCGCTGCCGGTATTGCCCGCGGCATCGGTAACGGAAACCGTAATGTTGTGGTTGCCTTCTCCCAGCAAGCCCAGCACGGACGCAGGCACACCCACGCTCCAGCTGCCGTCCGCCTGCACCACACCGGTGAAGGTCTGACCGCCAACGGTTACGCTCACGACATCCCCTGCTGCGGCGCCGCTCGCCGTACCGGAAATAATCTGCGCCTGGCCCTGCTCGCTGGTATTGAGGATATTGTCGTCAGCAACGGTGTTAATCGTCACGACCGGGGCGGCGGTATCCACGGTGAAATCGACGGTCGTGGAAGATCCGTTCCCCGCTTTATCGCTGACGTTCACCGTTAGCGTATGGTCGCCATTCGCCAGCGATTGCACCTCGCTGGCGGGAAGCGTAACGGACCACGTGCCGTTGCTCCCCACCGTGGCGGTATGATTTTTCCCGTTGAGCGTTACCGTCACAATCTGGCCGGCTTCCGCATCGGTTTTACCGGTGAGCGTCAGCGCCTGGTTGTGCTCAGCCGCGTTGATGATGTTGTCCTGCGCAATCGTATCAACAGAAAGCGCTGGCGCGTTGGTATCCACACCTATCGTCTGGCTGCCGCTCACGGTATTGCCCGCGGCGTCTTTACCGCTGACGTTCACCGTCCAGGTGCCGTCACCCAGCGCCTGTGCATCCGCGGCAGGCACGTTCACACTCCATGCGCCGCCGGCCCCCACTTCCGCCGTGTAGGTTTTGCCGTTCAGCGTGACGGTAAGCCCGGTTCCCTGCGCCAGATTTTTGCTGGTGCCGGACAGCGTAAAGCCAGCGGAGTGTTCGCTGGCATTGATCACGTTGTCACCGGCCGTTGTCCCCAGCGTGATGCTGGCGTCAGCGGTAGAAATTGTGACGGTAATGCTGCCCGCCTGCGTCGTTTTGCTCCCGTCGATTTGCACGACAGACCAGGTATGTTCGCCGTCAGCCTGAGTCGGGAGTTTTACGGTCCAGGTACCCTCTTTCCCGACCATGGTGCTGGCAATGGTGCTTCCGCTGCTGTCTTTAACCTGAATGGTCGCGCCCGGCTGCCCGGTACCGCTAAAGGTTGGGGTGTTGTCGTCCGTGATCTCTTTTCCACTCAGCACACCCTGCTTATCACCCGCGTTGTCCGTCAGCAAAAAGGTCGGCGTCGCGCTTTCAACATCTTTGGTGTTGTCGATGACTTTGGTTTTGGTTTCGCCGTCACCCCCGTGCGCCAGCAGTGCGCCAATGGCACCGCCGCCCAACGCAGCGCCTGCAATCCATCCCCATGGCGCGTCATTGAGAACGCTTCCCTGCTCGAGAAAAGGCTCAATGCTGGCAACCGGCGTAGCCTGCGCGGTTAACTCGGTAACAGCAACGCCAGACGCTTCCCCGGCATCGGCAAAAGAAATATGCGTCAGTTCCTGCTGATCGTTGAAGACCAGTTCTGATTGATTATGGGTCTGTGGATCTTCAACAAAATAGTTATTGCAGCGAATAACGCTGCCGTCTTTCATATAAATAAGCAGGTCTTTACCCTGGCGAACATAACGCACAACATCCTGAGCAGAACCCTGAATTTCAATCACACTCGGCGAAGAAATAGAAACCGACAAATTACCCTCACCGGTTAATTTCGTTTTCTCGGCCGTTTTGCGAATGATGACATCAACAATTTTTACGTTACTCATTTTCTCTCCTTGCAGGTGTCCGGATTCCTGTGGATATATCCACCAAATGGATGTAGCTATCCCTGGGAAAAAGCACCCATTATTTTCTTACTTATTTCGCACAAAAAGACGCGTGTTTTTTAACTCAAATCAGGTAATTTTGCGGCAGCGTTTTTCTCTATTCCGATCAGCGGCATCAAATTATCAACGGCAGATGCGTAATTAATCGCCGAACTCCAGCCATCATATTCAGCCATTATTTTGGCTGAGGTGGCTTGCCAGACATCCTGTTCAACGCTGAGCAAATCGTTAATGCTCCGCTTGCTCAGGGTATATTCATTTCTGTAAACATCCCGGGCGCGTAACGCGCTTTCCAGCTGCAGCTTCCCCGCCTGCATTCTCCCCTGCGC
Organism: Enterobacter sp. V89_11; assembly: GCF_029967775.1. NCBI lineage: Bacteria > Pseudomonadati > Pseudomonadota > Gammaproteobacteria > Enterobacterales > Enterobacteriaceae > Enterobacter > Enterobacter sp. V89_11. The sequence continues at coordinate 8,642 of NZ_JASCAN010000010.1, forward strand.
GCCGGTCCAGTCAGCCTGCGCGACAGAGGCTTTTTGCAGGACATCGAACCGCGCCTGGTCAACCTGAGACGATGCCATGGCCCTTGCCCCTTCGGCCTGGCGAACGCGGGCTGAAACGGCGCCCCCCTGGTATAGCGGTGCGTCAATATTGAGCTGAATCTGGTCATCCCAGTAAGAACGGTTGTCGGACTCGTAGCGGGTGCGGCCTCCTTTCAGGCTTAACGTCGGCCAGTGCTGAGACTTTGCCGTTGCCACGCCATACTGAGCTGAACGCTCCATATTCTGCGCGGCCATGACCGCGGGAATGGCCGAGTAATCAATGCGATTAAGCGAATCTTGCTCAACGGCAAGCTTCGCCGGTACAGGTGAATAGCGCTCGGCCTCCATGCCAGTCAACACCGCAAGCCGTGCGCGGGCGCTGTTTAACGCCGCGTTATACTGCTCGACCGTGGCCTGCATACCGGCAATGCGCGTGCGCGTCTGAAGCTCGTCAGAGGTTGAACTGACGCCTGCGTCGGCGCGGAGTTTGGCCAGTTGCTCAACGTTTTTGAGCGCCTGAACGTTCTCTTTGGCGGCCTGTAACAGGTCGGAATAGCGTTTGACTTCTACGTAGCTGAGCGCCGTTTTTTCCGCCACCGCAGACAAGGTGCTCATCAACTGGTAACGATAGCTATCGCGCTGCGCCGTGGACTGGTCGATGCTGTTGTTGGTCTTGCCAAAATCGTATACCAGCTGCGTCAGACTCAATCCCCAGGCCGCAGAATTGCGCAGCGAGCCGCTGGAATCGGTGGTCTGGCTATGGCCGGTGCTACCGTTTAACGATATTTGTGGCATCCAGCCGCTGCGTGCTTCATCTATTTGTGCCTGACCTATTCCCAGTTGCGCGGCCTGCTGGCTAATCGACGGATCGCGATCGATGGCAAAAAGAATACTCTCTTTTAATGTTGTCGCAGCAATCGGAGCAATCCCCACCTGGCGGCTATTCGCAGAGGCCGTATTAAAGGCTAGTGAAATTAATACCAGGGCGACTGGAAATCTCAGCAACATATTATTCCGCATGATAGTCATTTTTATCTCCCTGACTCTGAATGACGCTTAAATATTTACCCCTAAAGGGGTATAAATAATTCGACAAATATCTTACCTGGGTCCGAATAAATATTGGACAAACGCTCCCCAACCCCATTTCCATTGGAGATGAGAGCCGACCATATTCTTATGACAATAAGAATTTACTTATTTCTTTAACTGGTTTGCAGCATAACAAAATGCGCTATAGGCAACTACACCCACAATGTTAATGTGGTGTTACAGATAAGAAAAAAGATGGGGTTTCTGGACAAAACCTTAAAAAGGGGCTTTCAAATGAAACAAATAAAGTCTTTGTTATTTAAGTAAAATTTCAGAATCGCCGGATGCACATTTTTGCGTTAATTTCAGCATGCGTCAGACACAAAGATTTTCAAAGAAATGTCAGTTTAAGTAACCATAATGCCATATACAACATTAATATCTATTATTATAAATATACACAGAATTTATTGCTATTTATTAATTTCATTAAAGCATTAATGGTTGCATATTGGTATCACAATGGTTATATCCGCCAGTGTGTTTAATAAAACACAACAGTAACATTGCTGTTAACATTTGGAATGAATCACTCACACCGTATTAATAACATTTTAATAATAACCAATGTGAACAATACCGGACATTGATACTTACTGGCGATCAACACCCTTCCCTCTGCGATAAAATGCTGTAATATGCAACTTATTGCGACATTTTGCGGGATTTACCCATGCACAAAACGGCCAGACAAAAATATGTGCTTGATATCATTAGTGAGCACGGGCAGGCCAGCATTACGGAACTGGCGGACAAACTGCAGGTCTCAGCGGACACCATCCGCCGGGATCTGACCGATCTCGAGAAACAGGGGCTGGCGCAAAAAAACCACGGCGGGGCAATTGCCCTGAATCTGTCGGCCATGAATCGTCAGGGGCGCAATACCCTACTGCCCGAAACCAAACAACGTCTTGGTAAACAGGTGGCGCAGACTGTTCCGCCAGGTTCGACGCTGTTTCTGGATGCGGGGAGCACGGTAATGGCTGTCGCCTCGTTCCTGAAGGGACCGCTGACAATCATCACCACCTCGCTGGATATCGCGTGGCACTTCAGCGACCGTGACGATATCGAACTGATCCTGCTCGGCGGAAAATGGGATCACAAGCAGCGACTGTTTGCCGGCAGCGCCACCCTCTCCCTGCTGTCACGCTACCGCGCGGATATCGCCATTCTGGGGGCCTGTGCTATCCATGCTGAACTCGGTCTGAGCGCCGGAAAAGAGGCCGATGCCGAGGTCAAACGGGCGATGCTCGCGGCCAGCCATGAGCGCTGGATTGTCGCCGACCATCTGAAACTAAACCGCTGTGAACCGTATCTGGTCAGCGGATTATCCAACATCCAGCACCTCTTTTTAGATCGTCCCTGGCCTGAGCTTGGGGACCCTGGCGCAATGCACATTACGGTTTGCGCGAAATAACGTGGAGAAGGTCATGAGTAAAGAGAAGACAATCAACATTGCGCTGATCGGGTATGGATTTGTAGGCAAGACCTTCCATGCCCCGCTGATCCAGTCCGTGGACGGCCTTACGCTGGCGGTGGTTTCGTCTCGTGATGAAGAGAAGGTTAAACGCGATCTTCCTGATGTTCAGGTGGTGGCAACCCCGGAAGAGGCAATTCAGCATCCAGATGTCGATCTGGTGGTGATTGCCTCGCCTAACGCCACCCACGCGCCGCTGGCAACGCTTGCCCTGAATTCAGGCAAACATGTGGTCGTGGATAAACCGTTCACGCTCGACATGCAGGAAGCCCGCGACCTGATTGCCCTGGCGCAAGAGAAGCAACTGCTGCTCTCCGTCTTCCATAACCGCCGCTGGGACAGCGACTTCCTCGGCATTAAGCAGGTTATTGAGCAAGGAACCCTTGGCAAGGTCAAACACCTTGAGTCGCACATTGACCGTTTCCGCCCGGAAGTGCGCGTACGCTGGAGAGAGCAAAACGTGCCCGGTAGCGGTCTGTGGTTTGATCTGGGGCCGCACTTGATTGACCAGACGCTGCAGCTCTTTGGACTGCCACAGTCGGTACAGGGCAATATCGCCACGCTGCGTGACGGCGCGGAAATTAACGACTGGGCACACGTGGTCTTAGATTATCCGCAACATAAAGTGATTCTGCACTGCAGCATGCTGGTGGCTGGCGGAACGGCACGTTTTACCGTTCACGGCGATAAAGGCAGCGTGGTGAAAGCCCGAATCGACCAACAGGAAGCGCAACTGCTGGCGGGCGTGATCCCCGGCAGTGAGGCCTGGGGCGAGGACAGTGACAGCATGGTGTTCTTTGGTGCAAACGGTGAGCCGCAGACCGTTACCACGCCGAAAGGCGATCAGCGTCAGTACTACATCAACGTGCGTGATGCGCTACTCGGAAAAATCACCAATCCGGTTCATCCGGTCGAGGCGCTGGCGGTGATGGCGGTACTGGAAGCGGCCGTGAAATCCTCAGAGACGGGCACCACTCAGGCGCTGGAGTTAACCCCGGAAGAACGCGCTCAACTGCAATAAAACGCTAAAAAAAAGCCCTGCAGACTGCTGCAGGGCTCGCGGTTATGGGTTACTGGCGTTTTTTTGGCATCATGCGCAGGAGGGTGTTGTCTTTCCAGAAATAGTGATGCATCAGCGCCGCCATCGCGTGCAGACCAATCACAACGTACCCCACGTTGGCCAGCGTCTCGTGCCACTCTTTCAGAACGTCGACCAGATCAAAATTCGATTCTGCCGCGTGCGGCATCACCAGACCAAAGGCTAACCAGTCAGTACCGCGGTTATACATCATGACAATACCAATCAGCGGCAGCGCGATGAACAGCAGATACACCACCAGATGGCCAAGATGGGACAGTCCGGTCACCATCGGTTTTGGTTTCGGTTCAATCGGCGGTGCGCGGAATTTAAGGCGAACCACTAAACGCGTCACCATCAACACCAGCACAGAGATGCCGCACGAAACGTGGATCATGTTGATTACCGGCCGGGCGGTGCGTGGGAAGAAGCCTTTGAACTCCATCGCGCAGTAGGCGACGATGATTAACAAAAACACCAGCCAGTGGATAGCAATTTGCAGGCTTGTATATTTAGTACGCATGAGATTTCCTGATAAATAACCGATATCGCGCCAACATAATCCCCTTTCCTTAAAAATTCATTAATTTTTCTGTATGGTTTTTCAAATACTTCCCCTCGCATGAAGCTTCTTCAATTGCCGCCCTGTCCGTGATGGTCTAAGCCTGGATGAGTTCAAACTGTCGCAAAGACGCGTTCACAGGAGTACACCATGAGTAAAATTGGCATTAACGGATTTGGACGCATAGGACGCCTTGTCCTGCGTCGCCTTCTTGAAACCCAGGACAGCAACACCGTCGTCGCCATCAACGATCTCACCTCTCCCAAAGTGCTGGCCTACCTGCTCAGGCATGATTCCAACTACGGTGGCTTCCCGTGGAGCGTAGATTTCACCGAAGACGCCCTGATTGTTGACGGAAAAACTATCGCCGTATACGCCGAAAAAGAGGCAAAACATATCCCGTGGAAAGCCGCGGGCGTGGATATCGTTGTGGAATGCACCGGCTTCTACACGTCGGCAGAAAAATCACAGGCACACCTTGAGGCCGGAGCCAAAAAAGTGCTGATCTCTGCCCCTGCCGGTGAGATGAAAACCATCGTGTATAACGTGAATGACGATACCATTGACGCCAGTGATACGATTATCTCCGTTGCTTCCTGTACCACCAACTGCCTCGCCCCACTGGCAAAAGCCCTGCACGATGCGTTTGAAATAAAAGTGGGCACCATGACAACCATTCACGCCTATACCGGCACGCAGGCGCTGGTGGATGGCCCGCGCGGGAAAGATCTTCGCGCCTCACGCGCCGCGGCGGAGAATATTATTCCGCACACCACCGGGGCGGCCAAAGCCATCGGTCTGGTGATTCCGGCCCTCAGCGGCAAGCTGAAAGGCCATGCCCAGCGCGTACCGGTGAAAACCGGTTCAGTGACCGAGCTGGTCTCGATTCTGGGTAAAAAGGTCACCGTTGAGGAGATCAACGCCGCGCTGAAAAAAGCGACGCAGGGGAATAAATCTTTTGGTTATACCGATGAAGAGATTGTTTCGTCTGATGTGATTGGCTCTCACTTTGGTTCTGTCTTTGACGCCACACAGACCGAAGTTTCAGAGGCTGGCGATCTGCAACTGGTGAAAACCGTCGCCTGGTATGACAACGAATACGGTTTCGTCACCCAGCTGGTGCGCACGCTGGACAAATTCGCCTCGCTGTAATGCCGGTCCCCTCTCCGCGGAGAGGGGAATACCGCAAACGACCTCTGCTCAGAGAAGCGACCGGTGGTTCAGGGCATCTGTAAGCACAGGATCCTGCTTTAACCGTGCCCACGCTGCAGTCACCTCGTCGGGGAATTCAACGTGTGCAATAAAATCACGCCCGGCCGGGCCATAGCCGTTCATGTCATCACAGAGTCGCGGAAGCTCGCCTAAAATGAGCGAGAGATAACGCTCTACCGGCCAGAGGCCAGCGCTCTCCCCGCTGAACACCAGCCCGTTTTCGCCATTTTTCAGCACCGGTGTATAGCCCGGGTGGCTGACCCACTGAGGCGAAGCAGACTCGTCACGGCACACGCGGGCAAAGGTTGCCATCGTGCGGCGCTGCATGGTCGGATCCTGCACGACCAGCACGCGCCCGGACGTCTGTTGATGCTGTTTGAGCATGTTCCAGCTAAAACGCGCGTTTTCTCCGCAGTTGGTTGATTGATCGTCAACCCACACGTGCGCATCAGGGATTTGCCAGAACTGGCGGGCAATATCGGCCAGAATACGTGCTTCCGCTCGCCCCGTTACCGGGACAGTGTGATAACGCGAATGCTGAGCGATGGCCGCATACAAAAACGCGGTCGAATGGCCAATCCCTCCGCTAATCAGTAACGGAACGTCGTGTTCAGCGGCAAGACGGCAGGCAGCGTCGATGGTCGGCATCACCGCGTTTCCGGCCAGAATAACCCTGTCAACCGCCGCCACGTCGCGGGTATCGCCCAGATCATCCTGTGCCAGCCACTGGCCGACCGTGTTGATTGCCGCCAGGGTTGACTCCGGCAGAAGGGGAAAATGCGTCTGAACCATGGTGATGTCCTCAGTTGCTCTGGTTCAGATTAACGACTTCAGATCGACAAAACAACGGCCTTCCGGGCCGCTCTTTTTCCTTAACCTGTTCTTCAACATTTGATTAACCTGCGAAAATCATATTCACTTGAATTATCATTTGCGGCAAACGTAGAATCGTTAGCCCACTCATTATTCAATTTTTTCTAAGGTAAAAGACGTTATGCGCCTGCCCGAACGCGACCCTTATGCTCCTCGCGAGTGGCAGCCTCATGAGAAACCCGCCCTGTTGGGTTCGCCCTCCACGCCAGAACACAGCACGCCAAAACGGATTGCCTACGGGGTTGTCGGTCTGCTGGTGTGCCTGACGGGGGCGCTGGGTAATGCGGTGGTCACCGCCAATCTGCAAAATCTGCAGGGGACCTTCGGGGCCTGGTCGACAGAAATCGCCTGGCTCCCGGCGGTGTATGTGATGACCAACATCTCCATCAACCTGCTGCTGGTGAAATTCCGCCAGCAGTATGGTTTGCGCGCCTTCACGGAAGGTTTTCTGGTGCTGTATGTGCTGGTCACCTTTTTCCACCTGTTTGTAAACGATCTCAGCTCCGCGCTGATGGTGCGTGCCGCACACGGGATGGTGGCCGCCGCGCTCAGCTCCCTCGGTATTTACTACCAGATACAGGCCTGGCCCGCGAAACACCGTCTGAAGGCACTGACCATCGGGATTACCGGGTCATCGCTCGCCATCCCCCTCGCCCGCCTCTTTTCGACCGAGCTGCTGCAGCTTGACGAGTGGCGCGGGCTTTACTTCTTTGAGCTCGGGCTGGCGCTCATTTCACTGGCCTGCGTGATAGCGTTGAAATTGCCTCCTGGCGACCGGCGCAAGGTCTTCGAGAAAAAAGACTTCATCACCTTCTTTTTACTGGCCCCGGGGATGGCGTTGCTCTGCGCGGTACTCTCCTTAGGCCGTCTTTACTGGTGGTTTGAAGCGCCGTGGATCGGCTGGTCGCTGGCATTAGCGCTGGTATTAATCGTGTCTGCGATCGTGTTTGAACATAACCGTTCTAACCCGTTGCTGAATACCCGCTGGTTGTCGAGCGGCAGCATCGTGCGTCTCGGGCTCATTATGCTGCTGATCCGCATCGTGCTGGCGGAGCAAAACACCGGCGTTATCGGCTGGCTGCAGTATGTCGGCTTGCAGAATGAGCAGATGACCCACCTGGCGTGGTCTATTTTTGCCGGTATTGTCTGCGGGATTGTGACCAGCTGTTTGACCATCAAGCCCACAAAACTGGCGTGGCCGATCATTACCTCGCTGGCGCTTATGATTGTTGCCTCCCTGCTGGATAGCCAGTCGAACAACCTGACCCGCCCGGACCAGCTGATGCTCAGCCAGTTCCTGCTGGGCTTCGGCAGCGCCTTCTTCCTCGCGCCCGCCATGCTGGCCGCCATTGGCGGGGTAATCGCCGATCCACGTAACCTGGTGAGCTTCTCGGTGATGTTTGGCATGAGCCAGAACCTCGGCGGCCTGCTCGGCTCTGCCATCCTGGGGACCTTCCAGACCTGGCGCGAGAAATACCACTCCAGCATGCTGGCCGATCAGCTCACAACCCTGAACCCGCTGGTGAATGACCGTATTCAGGCTTACACCGGCCTGTACCAGAGCCTGATTGGCGACAGCTCGCTGCTGGGCACCCAGGCCATCACCCAGCTGCAAACGGTTTCATCGCTTGAGGCAAATATTCTGGCTTATAACGATACTTATTTACTGACGGCGAGCATTGCCGCCGCCACCCTGGTCTGGATTTTATGGCGCTTGCTGCGCCTGCGCCTGACTGCCCGTATGGCCCTGAAGAAGGCAACAGGCAACAAGTAATGAATATGAAGATGATTTCTCTGGAGATGTTATGAGTCAGCAGGATGCCGCTAAAGAGCAGGCCAACACCCGTAAAAATGTCCGTATCGTTTCGGTTTTCACCGCGGCGGCAATCGGTATTGTCGGCGTACTGGTGATCCTCTACGCCTGGCAGCTACCCCCGTTTACCCGCCACTCGCAGTTTACTGATAATGCCTACGTGCGCGGACAGACGACCTTTATCAGCCCGCAGGTTAACGGCTATATCACTGAGGTGAAGGTGCAGGATTTCGACCGGGTCAAAAAGGGCGAGCTGCTGCTGCAGATTGATGACCGTATCTACCGCCAGCGGGTGCATCAGGCTGAGGCACAGCTGGCGATGAAGATTGCCGCCCTGAACAACAATCTGCAACAGCGCAAAAGCGCCGAAGCGGTGATCGCCAAAAACGAAGCGGCTCTGAAAAATGCCCGCGCCCAGAGTCTGAAATCCCAGGCGGATTTGAAACGCGTAAAGGACCTGACGGCGGATGGTTCACTGTCTATCCGTGAGCGCGACGCCGCGCTGGCAAGCGCAGCCCAGGGCAGCGCCGACATTGATCAGGCGAAAGCCACGCTGGAAATGTCGCGCCAGGATCTGCAAACGGTGATCGTCAATCGCGGCGCGCTTGAGGCGGATGTGGAAAACGCCAAAGCGGCGCTGGAGCTGGCGCAAATTGACCTGCAAAACACGCGCATTGTGGCGCCTCGCGACGGCCAGCTTGGTCAGATCGCCGTTCGTCTGGGCGCTTACGTTACCGCCGGAACCCACCTCACCACCCTCGTGCCGCCTCAGCACTGGGTGATCGCCAATATTAAAGAGACGCAGCTGGCGGAGCTTCGGGTGGGTCAGCCGGTGAAATTCACCGTCGATGCATTAAATGATAAGGCCTATCAGGGCCGCGTGGAGAGCATCTCTCCGGCAACCGGCGTTGAGTTCAGCGCCATCACGCCGGATAACGCCACGGGTAACTTTGTCAAAATTGCCCAGCGTATTCCGGTGCGAATTGAAGTATTGGGTGACCAGGAAGCCTATCAGCTTCTGCGTCCGGGCATGTCGGTGCAGGTGACCATTGATACGCGGGAGGCGAAGCAATGACCCTTCGCCCGATAGCCGTTCTGATGATCATGACCGTGCTGGCCGGTTGCCAGTCGGTCGACGTGAAACCGGCGCAGCCGTCGCTGCACATCCCCACACAATGGCGAGCAACAGCAGGCCCGGCAAGCCCTGCAGAACAGCTCTGGTGGCGTAATTTCCACGACAATAATCTGAACCGCTATGTGGACCTGGCGCTTAAGAACAACAGCGACGTGCTGATTGCCCGCGAACGGATTAACGAGTATCAGGCGCGGGTCTACGCGGCCGACGGCAGCCTGTTTCCGTCGCTGGATGCTGGCGTCACGGGCACCCGCGCCCGGACACAATCTGCTGCCACCGGTCTGCCGATCTACAGCAGCCTGTATAAAGGCAGCCTCACCGCCAGCTATGATGTCGATATCTGGGGCGTAAACCGCAGCACCGCGAATGCGGCTGAAGCCTCGCTGGACGCGCAGAAAGCCGCGGCGGCGGCAGCAGATCTTACCGTGGCGTCCTCGGTCGCCTCCGGCTATATCACTCTGCTGTCCCTCGATGAACAGCTTCGCGTTACCCGCTCCACGCTGAAGTCCCGGGAAGAGGCATTCACTCTCGCTAAACGCCAGTTTGAAACGGGCTACAGTTCACGCCTGGAGCTGATGCAGTCCGACTCCGAACTGCGCTCCACGCGGGCGCAGGTTCCCCTGCTGCAGCATCAGATTGCACAGCAGGAGAACGCCCTGAGCCTGCTGCTGGGGAGCAACCCGGGCGAGGTCGCGCGCAGTGAAAGCTTTGCTGCCCTGACGCCCCTAACATTGCCCTCGCAACTGCCCTCCTCGCTGCTTAATCGCCGTCCGGATATTGTGCAGGCTGAAAAGCAACTGGTTGCGGCTGATGCCTCGCTGGCTGCCTCACGCGCCAGCCTGCTGCCGTCGATCAACCTGACCGCAACCGGATCGATACAGGATCGCACGCTTTCCGGCTTACTCGACAACCCGCTGCAGCTCTGGAGCGTCGGCGGCAGCATTCTTGCTCCGCTGCTCAACCGCCAGGCGCTGAACGCACAGGTGGATATTTCGCAGTCCCAGCGCAACCAGGCGCTTTACAGTTATGAAAAAACCGTCCGTAACGCCTTTGCCGAGGTCAATAACAGTCTTGATGCCATCACGCGCTATCAGGAACAACTGACGGAGCTGCTTGCCCAACAAGATGTGGCGCAAGAGACGCTGCGCATAGCGCAAAACCGCTATCGCAACGGCTATTCTTCGTACCTGGATGTGCTGGATGCCCAGCGCACGCTGTTCTCGGTACAAACCAGCGTCGTGCAGGTCAAAAATAACCTGCTGCTGGCGCAGGTTGATTTGTACAGAGCACTGGGCGGAGGCTGGAGCAACGCCTGACCTGATACCCCACAGGCCCTCTCCGGCATGGAGGGGGCGAAAACCGGATCGCAGCGCAACCCGGTGTTTGCCACTCAGGAGTCAATCTATGCAACAACAGTGGTCTGCAGTTGATAATTACATGATCTCTTCACTCATTCCCGAGGATGATATCCTCCAGCGGGTGCTGGAAAACAACCAGCGTGCCGGTTTACCCGAACACGATGTCGCGCCAAATCAAGGGCAGTTGCTGGCGCTTTTTGTCCGCATGACGCAGGCACGGCGGATCCTTGAAATCGGCACGCTGGGCGCCTACAGCACTATCTGGATGGCACGTGCGCTGCCACCTGACGGGAAGTTGATCACCCTCGAAGCGGACCCCATCCATGCCCGCGTTGCACGTCAGAATATCCAGCTGGCGGGGCTCAGCGATCGGATTGAGCTCATTGAAGGCCCTGCGCTGCACTCTCTTGAACACGTCGGTGATGTTCCACCGTTCGACCTGATCTTTATCGATGCCGATAAGCCAAACAATCCGGGGTATCTGGAGTGGGCACTGTACTACTCACGCCCGGGAACGCTGATCGTCGGGGATAATGTGGTTCGTGACGGCGAAGTGATTAACGCGCAAAGTGACGATGCCCGCGTACAGGGCGTCAGACGATTTATTGAGATGATCGGGGATAACCCGCGCCTGACGGCGACCGCGCTACAAACGGTGGGCAGTAAAGGATGGGATGGCTTTACCCTGGCCGTGGTGAATCGCTAAACGCAGATGCCCTCTCTCACAGAGAGAGGGCGAACACCCGACGTTACGCCGAAATCTGCTCCATTGCCTGCAAAATACGTTTATCCGAAATGGGATACGGCGTTCCGAGCTGCTGGGCAAAGAAGCTGACGCGCAGCTCTTCGATCATCCAGCGGATCGCCTGCACGTCTTCATCGTCACGGCGCGCCGGCGGCAATTTGTTGAGCCACTGCTGCCATGCCTTCTGCACGCTTTCCACTTTCAGCATCTGCGCGCGGTCACGATGCGGATCGATAGCCATTTTCTCCAGACGTTTTTCGATCGCCTGCAGATAACGCAACGTATCGCCAAGGCGTTTGAAGCCGTTGCCGGTAACGAATCCACGGTACACTAACCCGGCCATCTGCGCTTTCACGTCCGACAGCCCCAGCGCCATGGTCATATCCACGCGCCCTTTCAGGCGTTTGTTGATATTGAACACGGTGGTGAGGATCTGCTCGACCTGTTTCGCAATGTCGACCACGGTGTCGTTCAGTTCTGCCCTGACTTTCTCATGCAGTACCGCAAACTCCGCTTCTGACCAGACAGGACCGCCCGCCTCGTGGATAAGCTTGTCCACACCACAGGAGATGCAGTCGTCAATCAGATCCAGCACTTTACCGTACGGGTTAAAGTAGAGGCCAAGCTTGGCTTTGTTCGGTAACTTCTCGTGCAGATATTTAATCGGTGACGGAATATTAAGCAGCAGCAAACGACGCAGACCACGCCACATCATCTGCTGTTGTTCCTGTGGATTATCAAAGAGTTTGATGGCCACGCTGTCACGCTCATCCACCAGTGCAGGCCAGGCCTTCACCCTGTAGTTGCCGCGTTTTTGCTCATAGCTTTCCGGAAGCTCTCCAAAGCTCCAGATGTGCAATCCGCTCTGCTCGATACCATCATCAGCCACCGCAGAAAGCGTCTCCTGGACTTTACCTTTCAGCGCCTCTTTCAGTTCGGTCAGCGATCGGCCTTCCTGCAGCTTTTTGTTTTTGTCGTCCACCACGCGGAAGCTGATTTTCAGGTGATCGGGCACCTGGTCCCAGTGCCAGTCGTCGCGGTCGACGGTTACGCCCGTCATGCGCCTGAGCTCACGCTCCAGCGAATCCAGCAGCGGCAACTCCAGCGGCGTTACGCGGCCTAAAAACGCGTCGGCATAGTTTGGCGCAGGCACAAAGTTACGACGCACCGGTTTTGGCAGCGATTTGATCAGCGCAATCACCAGCTCGCGACGCAGCCCCGGAATTTGCCACTCGAATCCGCTCTCTTCGACCTGGTTTAACAACGGCAGCGGAATGTGTACGGTGACGCCATCCGCATCCGCGCCCGGCTCAAACTGATAGGTCAGACGCAGCTTGAGAGAGCCCTGATGCCAGAAGTTCGGGTAATCGAGTTTGCTGACCGACTCCGCCCCCTCTTTGATCAACATGCTCTTTTCAAAGTTGAGCAGGTCCGGGGTCTCTTTGCTGGCCTTCTTCCACCAGCTGTCGAAGTGGCGGGCAGAAATCACATCGTGGCTGATACGCTGGTCGTAAAACTCAAACAGCGCTTCGTCGTCGACCAGAATGTCGCGGCGACGGGATTTATGCTCAAGCTCTTCCACTTCGGCACGCAGTTTGAGGTTTTCACGGAAGAACGCATGACGCGTCTGCCAGTCGCCCTCCACCAGCGCGTGACGAATAAACAACTCGCGACACAACGCGGGGTCTATCTGGCTGTAGTTAACCTTGCGCGCGCCAACCACCGGCAGACCGTAAACGGTCACTTTTTCGGTCGCCATCACCGCGCCCTGCGCGCGCTCCCAGTGCGGTTCACTGTATGAGCGCTTCAGCAGGTGCTGGGCAACAGGTTCAACCCATTCGGGATCAATGCGCGCCGCAATGCGGCCCCACAGGCGGCTGGTTTCCACCAGTTCGGCCACCATGGTCCATTTAGGCGGTTTCTTGAATAAACCGGACCCCGGGAAGATGGAGAAACGGGCGTTACGCGCCCCGGTATACTCCTGCTTGTCGGTATCCTTCATCCCGATATGGGAGAGCAGACCGGTCAGCAACGCAATGTGAATTTCGCGGTACTCCGCCGGTTCACTGTTAACCGGAATGCCCAGCTCTTTCACCACCTGACGCAGCTGCGTGTAGATATCCTGCCACTCGCGCACGCGCAGATAATTGAGGAAATCGACGCGGCACTGGCGGCGGAACTGGTTCGACGACAGCGCTTTCTGCTGCTCGCCGAGGTAGTTCCACAGGTTCACAAAGGCGAGGAAGTCGGACTCTTTATCGTGGAACCGACGGTGTTTTTCATCAGACGCCTGCTGCTTGTCCATCGGACGCTCGCGCGGATCCTGAATCGAGAGCGCGGAGGTAATGATCATTGCTTCACGCACACAGCCGTGTTTCTGTGCTTCCAGCACCATGCGCGCCAGACGCGGGTCAACCGGCAACTGGCTGAGCTGACGACCCAGCGGCGTCAGTTTGTAGGCGCTAGCCTGCTCGTCGGTGGTGATGGCACCCAGCTCTTCCAGCAGGCGCACGCCATCCTGAATGTTGCGCTTGTCCGGCGCTTCGACAAACGGGAACGCGGCGATGTCGCCAAGCCCTAGCGCAGTCATCTGCAGGATGACCGACGCCAGGTTGGTGCGCAGAATTTCCGGGTCAGTAAACTCCGGTCGCGACAGGAAATCGTCCTCGGAATAGAGGCGAATACAGATCCCTTCCGACACACGGCCGCAGCGGCCTTTACGCTGATTAGCGGAAGCCTGAGAAACCGGCTCAATTGGCAGGCGCTGCACTTTGGTGCGGTAGCTGTAGCGGCTGATACGCGCCGTACCCGGGTCAATCACATATTTGATGCCCGGCACGGTAAGCGAGGTTTCCGCCACGTTGGTGGCCAGCACAATACGACGTCCGTTGTGCGGCTGGAACACGCGGTTTTGCTCGCTGTTTGACAGGCGCGCATACAGCGGCAGAATTTCGGTATGGCGAAGATCGCGCTTGCTGAGGGCGTCAGCGGTATCGCGAATTTCCCGTTCGCCGCTCAGGAAAATCAGAATGTCGCCCGCGCTTTCATTTCCCAGCTCGTCGACGGCATCAAAGATGGCCTGCAGCTGGTCGCGCTCGGTATCGTCCGCGTCTTCCACTATCGGGCGATAGCGCACCTCCACCGGATACGTTCGGCCAGAGACCTCGATAATCGGCGCATTGTTGAAATGCTTTGAGAAACGCTCCGGATCGATGGTGGCGGAGGTGATGATAATTTTCAGGTCCGGGCGACGCGGTAACAGTTCTTTCAGATACCCGAGCAGGAAGTCGATATTCAGGCTGCGTTCGTGCGCTTCATCGATAATGATCGTGTCGTACTGCATCAGCAGACGATCCTGCTGGATTTCCGCCAGCAGAATACCGTCAGTCATCAGCTTGACCATAGTGTTATCGCTAACGTGGTCGCTGAATCGCACCTTATACCCAATGCAGCCGCCGGGCTGCGTTTGCAGCTCTTCGGCAATACGGTTCGCCACGGTGCGCGCCGCCAGACGACGCGGCTGGGTGTGACCAATCAGCCCTTTCACCCCACGCCCCAGCTCCATACAAATTTTCGGCAGCTGAGTGGTTTTCCCTGAACCGGTTTCCCCTGCGACAATCACCACCTGGTGGTCGCGCACGGCGTCAAGAATGTCCTGTTTTTTCTGACTGACCGGCAGGTTTTCCGGGTAGGTAATCTCCGGACGTGCGGCTTCGCGCAGCACGACTTTCCCTGCCGCCTGTTCAATCTCTTTCGCCATCTCCTGATAAATGGCCTGTTGTGCATCAGGATTTTTAACCTTCTTCACCCCGTGCAGACGGCGGGCAAACCGCTGTTTATCACGCAGCATCAGTGAATCAAGCTGTTGCAGGAGCATCGGGAAGGTTAATTTTTGTTGTTCTGTCATAGCGTTAACGGGCAGTGCACTGCCGGGTAAAATCTCTTTTTAATGATTGCTATAGAGTATCACATTGGCGCTTTGAGTGCCTTATTCAAAAAATTCGAACATAGACTTCGATATATTGCGCTATCCCTGCGACAGGATTGTGAATAGAGTGTCAACAAGCAACGGGGCAACCCCCTTCAATCAAATGCAAAAACAGGAATCACCCATGAGCAAAGTATTAGTATTGAAATCCAGTATTCTGGCAGGGTACTCACAGTCTGGTCAGCTCTCTGACTACTTCGTTGAACAGTGGCGTGAACAGCATTCTGCTGATGAAATCACCGTGCGTGACCTGGCTGCAAACCCGATTCCTGTGCTGGATGGCGAACTGGTTGGCGCGCTGCGTCCAGGCGACGCTCCCCTGACGCCACGTCAGCAGGAAGCCCTGGCCCTCTCTGACGAGCTGATTGCTGAACTGCAGGCGCACGACGTTATCGTGATCAACGCGCCAATGTACAACTTCAACATCCCTACTCAGCTGAAGAACTACTTCGACCTGGTTGCCCGTGCCGGCGTAACCTTCCGTTACACTGAAAACGGTCCTGAAGGTCTGGTGAAAGGTAAGCGTGCGATTGTACTGACCAGCCGTGGTGGTATTCACAAAGACACCCCAACTGACCTGGTTGCACCGTACCTGACTCTGTTCCTGGGCTTCATCGGTATCACCGACGTGAATTTCGTGTTTGCTGAAGGTATTGCCTACGGCCCGGAAGTTACGACCAAAGCGCAGACCGACGCGAAAGCCGCTATCGACAGCCTCGTAGCCGCTTAATCATCCCCCTCTCACCGCCTGGTGGGAGGGTTTCTTTCTGTCCCCGCCGCTAAAAATTCGCTATCATCCGCACCCACTCTTCTGTCGGGCCGTCTGATGTCTGCGATTATAGATTCTTTTATTGCCCCACCGTGTCACGACGAGATCGAGATCCTCTGGCAGGACGAACATCTGGTCCTGATTAATAAGCCTTCCGGTCTGCTCAGCCTTTCAGGCAAAAATCCGCAAAACCGCGATTCAGTGCATTATCGACTGGTACAGACGTTTCCCGGCTGCACGCTGGTGCATCGTCTGGATTTCGGTACATCCGGGCTGATGGTCATTGCACGCAATAAAGCGATTAACGCCGCTCTCTGTCACCAGTTCAGCCAGCGCGCCGTGCGAAAGGTATACAGCGCCCTGCTTTGCGGGCATGTGGAAAACGACGAGGGCGTGATTGATGCCCCGATTGCTAAAGATCCGGCGCTGTTCCCGCTGATGTCGATTTGTGCGATTACCGGCAAGCCCGCACGCTCACGCTATCAGGTGATGGACCGGTTTTATGATGCGGCACTGCCGTTAACGCGGGTCAGACTGACCCCGGAGACCGGGCGAACCCACCAGCTGCGTATTCACTGCCAGCAGTTGGGCTACCCTATTTTAGGCTGCGATCTGTATGGTGGTCTTGCACTGCCGGGTACCGAACAGATACCACGGCTGATGCTGCACGCCAGCGAGCTGGATTTTGTGCATCCGGTGAGCGCAGAGGCAATTAACGCCCGTCACGCCGCACCGTTTTGAGCGCTGCTTACCACATCAAATCGTCAGGAATTTTGAAATCTGCGTACGGATCGTCTTCATCCTGCTCTTCCTGACTCAGGGCGCTGTTTAACACGATACTCTCGGCATCGCGCTGGGCGATTTTATCGGCCACCACTGCCGGGATAATCGCATAGTCGCAGTCGCCATTGGCATTAATCACCAGACGCGCAATCGCCAGGCGGCCATTGATCAGCTGGGCCTGCGTCTGCTTGTCGACCTCGATTTTTTTGATGAGATTGCCGTCGGTAAAGTTAAAGGCGATGGTGCCTCTGGTCACGGTGATGCGGTTCATTTCGATCAGCTGCTTGACCTGCGCTTTAAACTCTTTCGCCAGCGTCGCCTGCTTCTGCTGCTCGCTCAACTGCTTGTCACGCTCGAGCTGCGCTTTTTTATTCTCTTCTACTGCTTCCCTTGCTTCACGGGCCTGAACGCGCGATTTCTTGGCCGTGCGCTGAACTTTAGCCATCTTTTTACTGCTGACTAAGCCTGCTTTCAGCATCTGCTCTTGTAGGGTGAGTTTTGTCATGATCGTTTCTAAACCGTATTGAAATTTTGGGGATTATACCTGGAAAGGCGCTGTTCATGAAGATAGCTCATGTTGCAGTGAAATTAAGTCACTTCCCCTCCGTCACGGGCTCAGGCATAAATTATGCATTGGTAACTTCTTAGCAACAAGAACTTAGGATGTATAACGACGATGAGTAATGCTTTTACATTTAGCCTTAAGCGTAGTTGCTTTGATGAAAATTATAACCCTTCAGAAAATACGCGTACCACCACCAACTTCGCCAACCTGGCCCGTGGCGAAAAACGCCAGCAAAACCTGCGTAATACGCTGGTGATGATGAATAACCGTTTTAACGCGTTAGCGCGCTGGGATAACCCAAAAGCCGATCGCTATGCGCTCGAACTGGACATTATTTCTGTGGATTTACATATCGGCGCTGAGAAGCCCTTCCCGGCCATCGAAATATTGCAAACAACGATCGTTGATAAAAAGACCCATGAGCGCATCGACGGTATCGTTGGAAATAATTTCTCGTCCTATGTCCGCGATTATGATTTCAGCGTCTTGCTGCCGGAGCACAATAAAAATCAGTCCCGCTTCGCGATCCCGGATAATTTTGGTGAGCTGCACGGCACTATTTTCCGGCATTTCGTTAACTCACCTGAATACAAAGAGAACTTCAAAAAGGCACCGGTGATCTGCCTGAGCGTCTCCAGCAAAGACACCTACCGCCGCACGGGCAACCAGCACCCGGTGCTGGGCATCGAGTATCGTCCGGACGGTACATCCTTAACCGAGCAGTACTTCGGGAAAATGGGTCTGCAGGTTCGTTACTTTATGCCTGAGAATAGCGCAGCGCCGTTTGCGTTTTATTTCACCGGCGATTTATTACGGGATTACACCAACCTGGAGTTGATTAGCACCATCAGCACCATGGAGACTTTTCAGAAAATTTATCGCCCTGAAATTTACAATGCGAACTCGACCGCCGGAGAATGCTACCAGCCCGATCTGAATCATGAGGATCATTCATTAACAAAAATTGTTTATGACCGTGAAGAACGCAGCCGGCTGGCAATTGAACAGGGCAAATTTACGGAAGCGTATTTCATCAAGCCCTATAAACCTCTTCTTGAGCAGTGGTCAGGTCACAACACGCTTTAATTAATCGATAATAAAGGTCTTCTACTATGAAAACATTGCTCCCGACTTCAACGGCTGGCAGTTTGCCTAAGCCAACCTGGCTTGCGCAACCCGAAACGCTCTGGTCGCCATGGAAATTGCAGGATCAGGAATTACTTGCCGGTAAACAGGATGCGCTGCGTTTATCTCTGGATGAGCAGATCCGTGCGGGCATTGATATTGTCAGCGACGGGGAACAGACTCGTCAGCACTTCGTCACCACCTTTATTGAACACCTCAGCGGCGTTGATTTTGAGAACCGCCAGACCGTGCGAATTCGTAACCGCTATGACGCGAGCGTGCCGACCGTGGTGGATGCCGTCGCGCGTCAAAAACCGGTGTTCGTTGATGATGCAAAGTATTTACGCCAGCTCACGGATAAACCGATCAAGTGGGCTCTGCCCGGCCCGATGACCATGATCGACACCCTCTATGACGCTCACTATAAAAGCCGCGAAAAGCTGGCCTGGGAATTTGCCAAAATTCTCAATCAGGAAGCGAGAGAGTTAGAAGCGGCAGGCGTTGATATCATCCAGTTTGATGAACCGGCCTTTAACGTGTTTTTTGATGAGGTGAACGACTGGGGTATTGCCGCGCTGGAACGTGCCATCGAAGGTTTGCGCTGCCAGACCGCGGTCCATATCTGCTACGGGTATGGCATCAAAGCCAATACTGACTGGAAAAAAACGCTCGGTTCAGAATGGCGGCAGTATGAAGAAGCCTTCCCTAAACTGCAGACGTCCAATATCGACATCATCTCGCTGGAGTGCCACAACTCCCGCGTACCGATGGACCTGCTGGAACTGATCCGCGGCAAAAAGGTGATGGTGGGTGCCATTGACGTGGCGACCAATACCATTGAGACACCAGAGGAAGTGGCCGATACGCTGCGTAAAGCGCTGCAGTTTGTCGATGCCGACAAGCTGTGGCCATCAACAAACTGCGGGATGGCCCCGCTCTCACGTCAGGTAGCCAACGGAAAACTCAACGCCCTGAGCGCCGGCGCCGACATTATCCGTAAAGAGCTCGGCGCGTAATCGCTACGTCTGCCAGTAAGGCGGGGTGCCGAAAAGCGCCACGTAATGATCAATCACCGCCCTGACGTTCAGGGGCGGATGACGGGCGTGAGGATAAATCGCCGCAATGTTCAGCGGCTCGGTATTTATGGCGCACTCCCGTTCCGCGAGGAGTGCGACCAGTTCCCCCTTCTGCAGTCTGTCGCCAATCAGCCAGTCCGGAAACAGCACGATCCCCATCCCGCCCAGCGCGGCAATGAGCAGCGACTCCGCATTATTGGAGGTCATCAGCGGCACCACGGGGTAATGCACCCAGGCGTCCCCCTGACCTCGCACCAGCCAGCGATTGGGACCTGACGACCCGCGGTAGACCAGGCACCGGTGACGACTGAGGTCATCCGGCCCGTCTGGCACACCGTGTTTTCGCAAATAGTCTGGCGACGCGGCCAGATGGTAACGCTGCTGGCCAAAAACCCGCGCGTGAAAGGTTGAATCCGTCAGCATGCCGATGCGAAAGATAACGTCGGCGGCATCTTTGTGCGGGTCGATAAAGTCATCGGTCAGCGTCAGCTCTATATTCAGCCGGGGATACCGCGCCGCCAGTGCAGGCAGGCCAGGGGCAACGTGCCGCTGCCCAAAGTACACCGGGCCATTAATGCGCAGCGTGCCGGAAGGCTCCGTCGAACGCTCATCCAGCTCCCGACGCGCCTCCTCCAGGCTTTCCACCATCGCTCTGGCGTAGCGGATAAAAAGGTGGCCGCTTTCCGTTGGGATCACCGCCCGGGTATTACGATAGAAAAGTTGCTGGCCGAGCGCGTCCTCAAGCTGATGGATAACGCGTGAAACCTGCGAGGCAGACATCCCCTCCCGCCGGGCGACCACAGAAAAGTTTTGCGCTTCGTAAACCGCAATAAAAACCCGCAGCGAGCGGATGTTCATATTTCCGGCATCAACCATTAGTGCATTTCCTGCAAAGGTGTTTCCTGCATTATGGCATTTTTCTCATCGATGTTCAGGGCTAGTCTGTTTCGCCTTCAGAACGTAGAGATAATGAATATGCAATGGATGTTAATTTTACTGGTTATTCTCGGCGGCATGGGCCTCTCCGTAGAGGCTGGCTTACTGGGGCCACTGGGTGGGGAAGTCGGCGATTTATGGGCCACGTTCAGTATTTTCGGTACAGGTGCCGCGCTGACGTTTCTGCTGATGCTGTTTTTCAGCCCGCGTAACAGCCCGTCGTTTTTCGCACAGCCCGCATGGCAACTGCTCGGCGGCGTACTCGGGCCCGTTTACGTCGTCATTTTGACCCTCGCCACGCCGGCCATCGGCATTGCCCTGACGATGATTGGCATTCTGGCAGGTCAGGTCTTTAAGAGTCTTATCATTGACCACTATGGGTTGCTGGGCACCACGCCCAGAAAGATTAACGGTAAACGCATCATCGCGCTGCTTTTCATCATTGCCGCGCTGGTTCTGGTTGCACAGGGGTAACAAAATGACACTGATTATGATTATGTTGGCAGTGTGTGGCGGCGCGACGCTGAGCATCCAGGCCGCCATCAACGGACAGCTGGGAAGCAGCGTGGGCGTCTTTAAAAGCGCGTTTCTGACGTTTTCCGTTGGTGCGCTGGTCACCGCCCTGCTGATCTTCTTCTTTGAACCCAAACAGGCCGTTACCCTGATGGACGTGCCCAAATGGCAGCTGCTCGGTGCCCTGTTCGGCGTGCCCTACATTGTGATAATGGTACTGGCGGTACAACGTATCGGTACCGCCGTCGCCACGGTCGCGGTGATCTTCGGCCAGCTCACCATGAGTATGTTGATTGACAGCTTTGGCTGGCTGGGTAACGCCGTCATTCCGTTTTCGCTGAGCCGTCTCGGGGCCATCGTCTGCCTGGCCATTGCGCTGATCTTCATCTACCTCAGCAGCAAAACCCCCACCGAACCGGTGCCCGGGAGCGAGTAACGTCACGCCTTGCGGGTAAAGAACAGCGTCACCGTGGCGACGGTGACGCCCAGTTTCTTCAGCTCTGTTTTATTGAACAGATGGGTTTCATCCTGCAGGTACATCCAGTCGTCAAAGTGCAGCAGCCAGGTGCTGCCATTGGCTTTCACCTGCATGCTGTAATGCCAGTTGAAGGCGTTTCCCGCCGCCTGCCCGGTCGCCACCCCTTCGATATCCCCTGCCGTGCCTTCGTAGCGATCGCCCCCCATCCGTCGGATATGCCATACCCGCTGCTGCTTTTCGCCGTCGTCATAGACGAAATGTTCATTGAGCGTCAGCGTATCGCCGATAACGTCCCCGGCAATCTCAACGTGAAACCGGCGCAACTGTTTACCGCTGCGATCCTGCACCATGCCCCACGCTTCGGTTTTCCCCTGAAAATAGCGGAAGATATCCAGCTTCGGCTGCTGCTGACGGTATTCCGTCACCTCTGTACTGCAGCCGGCCAGCAGCATCGTTACCGCCAGCGCGATGACCAGAATACGTTTCATTATTGCCCTCCTGTCAGCTGCTGACGCAGCGCGGGATATTGCGTGCGGGGACTGAGCCAGATTGCCAGAAAGCGCGTGCTGAACGCGGCGGACTGACGTGGTCCCAGTGGAATAAAGTCTTTCTGCGCCGCCGAAGCGCGGTACCAGAACTGCCCCTGCCTGTCGGTGACCACAAACGCCAGCTGGCTGCCCGGCCCAACATCGGGCCAGAGCGACTGGAGCATACGCAGCCAGGCTTCGCTTTGGGGCTCCTGCTCGAGGATCCCCTGCGCCTGCCACTGATCGCGCGTTGCCTCAACCAGGTCGTCACGGTCGATTTCACGCGCGTAAGTGATGATCAGCGCCCGATCCCCGTTCTCCCCGCTGTAACGCCCCTCCGGCGTGCGAAGCTGTGAGGTATAGACGGTGAACGGCCCCCAGGTCAGCGTGGCGTCACCGACCTTGCGCCAGATCAGCCAGTCGGCAGCCTGAGCCACGGGGGACAGGATTATCAAGCAGAGAAGCAGTGCCGCAGCTCTCATTTTTGTCTCCCCACCAGCAGATGGAAAAACAGCATCAATACCAGCCAGCCCGGTGCCATCCAGCTGATGACAATAAAGGTTGGCTCCAGAAAAGTAATGGCGCCAAGCCGTTCGCCAATCAGATAGGCGACAGGCCCGCCCACGGTTGCCAGCAGGGTCAGCAGCCAGCCGGGTAATGTTGTTGTGCGCGTCAGCTGAGTCCAGACGGTGGCGAACATCAGCCACAGTGCCACCATCCACAGCGGCATCAGTGACTCACCCGTAAACGCAAGCAGGCCCGTCAACGCCCAGAGCGCATCCAGCAGGCTCCCTGCCGCGGCCAGCGCAATGGCGTAAAGTCGGTACGCGGACGGCAACAGCAGGCAGGCCACAACCGCCAGCACGATCCAGATAATCAGGCCCTGCTCGCGAAAGAGCACCACCAGCGCCCAATAAAAATCGAACGCGATAGCCAGCAGAAAGACCTGCAAATAATGTTTCATACGCGCTCGGCGGTCAGTTGCACCACGCTGATGGTGCGGGCGTTAAACCCGGCTTCGCAGTAGCCGAGGTAGTACAGCCACATCCGACGAAACCGCTCATCGAACCCGAGCTTTTCAATCTCCTGCCATGCATGCACGAAGCGCTGGCGCCAGAGAGCCAGCGTGCGGGCATAGTCGGGCCCCATATCAAAGAGATTGCGCATCACGAAATCGGTGTGGCGCGTCATAAGCTCATTCATGGCGGTGATGCTTGGTAAAAAACCGCCGGGAAAAATGTAGCGCTGGATAAAATCGACGCTTTTGCTGTAGTCGCGATAGCGCTGGTCCTGAATGGTGATGGCCTGTATTGCCATACGACCTCCCGGTCGCAGCCTGGCCTGACAGGTGCGGAAGAAGGTTGGCAGATAGCGCTGCCCCACGGCCTCAATCATCTCTATCGAGACCAGCTTGTCGTACTCTCCGGTGAGGTCGCGGTAATCGCACAGCAGTACCTCAACGCGATCCTGCAACCCGGCGCGGACAATCCGTTCTTTCGCCCAGAGATACTGCTCCTGCGACAGCGTCGTGGTGGTCACCCGACAGCCATAATGACGGGCGGCATATTCCGCCATCGCTCCCCAGCCGGTGCCAATTTCCAGCAGGTGATCATTGGCGTTCAGCGCCAGTTGATCGCACAGGCGAGCCATTTTGGCCTGTTGAGCCGCCGTGAGATCCTGCTCATCTGCGGTGAACAGCGCACTGGAGTAAAGCAACTCGTTGTCCAGAAAATGGGCATAGAAGGTGTTACCCAGATCGTAATGCGCGGCAATATTTTCGCGGGCCTGGGCGCGTGAGTTTCGCCGCGTCCAGTGACGAAGCCGTTCAAGTGGCCTGCTGAAAAGACGAAATCCCTTTTCCAGCCGGCCAAGCACCTGCCCGTTAAGCGCCAGGATCTCAAGCAATGGTGTGAGCTGTGTGGTTTCCCATTCGCCATCCATCCAGGCCTCAGCGGCGGCGAGGCTGCCCCCCGTTAAGACACGCCAGTACACGCCCGGGCTCAGGATCTGAACGTCCGCATGCAGCGCAGCGGATGTCTCGCCGAAATGGAACGTCTGCGCACCCTCACGCAGGGTCAGCGAGCCGCCGCGGATACCGCTTAACAGACGAAACAGCAGCCAGCGCGCGATGCGGACGTTGCGCGGGATATCGGGTTCAAGCGCAAAGACGGGATCGGTCATGAGCGTTCACTCCTGCTGACGGGATGGTTATACAGCGGCACGCGCTTGAGCCACAGCCGCAGCGCCTGCCAGTAAATAGCGAAAACGGTTTTGAGGGTCATCAGTGGAATGCGCAGCAGCAGCGACCGCAGTGCCGCCCGGGTAAGCGGCTCCCGGCGTAGCGCCAGCGTGGCGTCAAACACCTTCTCTTCCTGATGGTTTTCAATGTGCATATGCAACGAGTCGTCAGGCGGGTTAAAGCGCCAGTGGTAAACCATGTCCATCGGGTTAAAAGGGGAAACATGAAACGCTTTTTCTGTGGGACGCGCATCCTGCCCATTCACCGCGTAGTAATGACGCTCATTCCACGGGGTATTGCGAACTTCCGCCAGCACCCAGCGCAGCGTCTCCGCCCGGTCATAGCAGTAGTAAAAGTTGACCGGATTAAAATGGAATCCGAAGTAGCGCAGCTGCGTCAGGAGCATAACCCGCCCCTGCGGCCGTTCTCCGGTCAGGCTTTCAAGCCTGGTGAGGACGTTCTCTTTAAGCGGCGTGCCCAGCGGATAATCCGCATCATGGAACGAGGCGGCGGCAACGCGATTGCGCCGGACCCCGACCGAGGGCAACGCCTCCAGCTCATCGAGATCGAGCCAGGCCATAAAGACGCTGTAGCGGAACTGGTGCGCTTTCGGCCGGAAGCGACGATGGCGTAAGACACCGTGATAGAGGCAGCTGTTCATTTCAGTTCCCCTCCCCGGCGGCTATCGCATTCACCACGTCCAGCGCACTGCGCACGCCATCTTCATGAAAGCCGTTGTACCAGTAAGCACCGCAGAACCAGCTACGCTGGTGGCCGTTAATCTCACCGCGACGCGCCTGTGCACGCCAGCTTTTGGGGTTAAACAGCGGGTGTTCATAGACAAAGCGTTTCAGAACGAAGCGTTCATCCACGGGGATGTCCGGATTAAGGGTG
Organism: Enterobacter sp. V89_11; assembly: GCF_029967775.1. Lineage (NCBI taxonomy): Bacteria > Pseudomonadati > Pseudomonadota > Gammaproteobacteria > Enterobacterales > Enterobacteriaceae > Enterobacter > Enterobacter sp. V89_11. The sequence goes on from NZ_JASCAN010000010.1 coordinate 33,919, forward strand.
ACGCAGAACAGCGGGCTACCCGCAGGCAACCCCTGCAAAATATTCATGTTGTAGGTGACGCAGGCGCTGGCCTGATCCTGCTGGCTCAGACGGTAGTTCCAGCTCGCCCAGGCACGCTGACGTACCGGTAGCCAGCGCGGATCGCTGTGAAGCACCACCTCATTACGCTGCCAGCCGATATCGCCCAGCACGTCCTGCTCAGCCGCGCTCGGCGCGTCAAGCATCGCCAGCGCCTGCCCTGAGTGACAGGCAAAAATCACCTGATCAACGCTGTGGCTCGCGTTGTCGAGCTGGATCGTTACCCCATTCTGCTGACGAATCACCCGCTGCACCGGGGCGTTGAGGTGCAGCGTCAGGCGGTCACCGAGTTTATCCAGCATGGCGCGGATGTATTCCCGCGAACCTCCGGGCACGACGTACCACTGCGGACGATGCGTCACATCCAGCAGGCCGTGATTGTCAAAGAAACGCAAAAAGAGCGGCAACGGAAAACGTTTCATCTCCTGCAACGACGATGACCAGATGGCCGCCCCCATCGGCAGAATGTAGTGACGTGCGAAAAACGGCGTAAAGCGGTGCCTGTCCAGAAACGTCTGCAGCGTCGCGTGCGGATCTGGCTCGCTCTCCAGCGCCTGTTTCGCCAGGCGATTAAAGCGGACAATCTCCCCGAGCAGCCGCCAGAACGATGGGTTCACCAGGTTTCGTCGCTGGGCAAATAACGAGGTCAGGGTGTGTCCGTTGTATTCCAGCCCGGTTTGCGGGTTATGCACCGAAAAGCTCATCTGCGTCTTTTGCCCACTGATACCCAGCTCGCTCAGCAGGCCCATAAATCGCGGGTAGGTACGGTCGTTGTAGACGATAAAACCGGTATCGATGGCGAAAGTACCCTGTGGCGTCGGCACGTCAACCGTCGCGGTATGCCCGCCGGGAGTGGCCCCCGCTTCGAACAGCGTCACCTCATGATGACCGGCAAGACGCCAGGCACAGGTCAACCCGGCGATGCCGCTGCCGATAATGGCAATCTTCATGAACGCACCATCCTGCGCAGCAGTGTGCGCTGAAGAAATGCGGGAAGCCCTGAGAGCAACCGCAAGATAAGGCCAAACCCCACCGGAAACGCAATATGCATTTTCCCTTTCGCCAGCCCGGCCCGAATGGCCTGCACGGCCTCCTCAACGCTCACCCTGCCCGGCATGGCAAAGTCATTTTTTCGCGTCAGCGGCGTATCAACGAAGCCCGGGAATACCACCGTCACGGCGACCCCTTTCGGCTCCCAGTCGAGCCGCAGACTGTCGGCAAACCAGCTCAGCGCCGCTTTGGACGCGCCGTAAGCCTCTGCGCGCGGGAACGTCAGCCAGTGCGCCATGGAGCTGACCAGCACCACGCGGTTGCCTGAAACCAGCTGCGGCTGTAACGCGGCCAGACAGTTCACTGGCCCGAGGAAATTGGTTGTCATCACCCGCTCTACCAGCGCTGCATCCACCACGCCCTGCTCAAGGTATTCGCAGGTACCGGCGCAGAGAATAACCAGGTCGGCATAGCAGCCCGTCAGCGCCTGGCGACAGGCGTCCCTGTCTGTCATATCGAACAGGCGAACCGTGATAGTGGGGCTGTGCTGATGCAGGGCGTCCAGACGCGCCGGATCGCGCCCGCAGGCGATAACCGTGTGGCCGTCAGCAGCGAAGGATTTCGCCAGCCCGGCGCCGATGCCCGAACTTGCTCCGGTAATCAGAACAGTGCTCATGCGTTCACCCTCCGCTTCACGCCGCGCACTGCCCAACCGAGCAGCGGAAGGTGTTCGTAGATCATCTCTCCGGCGTCGTAATAGTCACGCTGGCGAGTAATCAACCCATGTTCGGTCTCCACCACCGAACATCCCGGCAGGTCGAGCGGCTCGCCTCCGGCAATGCGCGGATGCGACCAGTGCATAATCCACGTGACAACGAAACGGCGGTCACCGAACAGCGGAGGATCAATGGTAAAACGGCAATTTTCTACATTGGCCAGCAAATGGGTGAAATAGCGCTGGAGCGCGAAAATCCCGTCATGCTCGCCGAACGGATCGATAAGCGTGGCATCCGAATGATAAAGCCCAACCAGCGCTGAGGGCGGCTGGCTATCCAGTGCGGTGTAGTACTCAACAAACCGACTCACGACAGAGGGCAAAGTGCTCATGGGTCACATCCTGGCGGTAAACAACGTGGCGTAATCGCATAATTAAAACTTACACAATTAACGTTATTTGTCCAAGTTTGTGTAAAACTATTTTTTATTTATATTATTTTTCAAAAAGTTACACCTGTGTTGCCGATGCTTTTTTCAGAGCATTTTCTGACGCACCTGTTTCCCGTTTTGCTTTTCAGTTTTACCTTAAGGCGAATTTCCCCTTCTTCTTCCAGACTTATCCTTTTTAATCATAAGGATGAGGAAACCCCGCGATGAAACGTTTCTTTCTGTCACTTTTCTCCAGTCCGGAATCATTGCTCCAGGTGATGAGCCAGCAGGAAATTATCGAAGCCGTGGAGGATGGCGATCGCATCATCATCGACCAGGACGGAAACGCCTCGGTGAACTACAAGAGCAACGAGGTACGACAGGATTTCCTGCGTCATGTTAACGCGCTGAAGAGGGCCTGATATGGGAACGGCTATCTTTATGGTGCTGATGGTCTGTGGGTACTGGTACACCAGCCGTGACCTGTCGACCCGTTTTAAAATCAAGCGATCTTTCGGCTGGGATGTCTATTTTCTCGTTGCCCTGTATGGCTGTATCTTCGTCCTGCAAGGGGTGATCGCCACGGGGCTGCTCTGGCTGTTGCTCTATGCACTTTCTGCCGCCGACAACACCTTCCACTTCACGGCGCAGACCTATGCCGACTGGCAAATAGATTTTATGAACTGGAGCTTTTTAGGTATTCAGGCACCGGTCGTCGTCATGCTGGCCTTCGCCATCCTGTTTTGTCTTTATCGTTCTAACTGGGCAGGCAGCGCCAGGCTGGACGGTGTAGGCAGGAAGAAGCTCTACAAACGTCTCGCGCAGTCGAGCGGTATCGAACAACTGCTGTATCAGTGTATGGAGCAAGGGGAGCTGGCGCAGGTGACGCTGCGCTCGAGACGGATTTATGTCGGCATGATCCACACCGCAACGCTCGAGTATGAAAAAACCGCCAATATCGTGCTGATCCCCATGCTAAGCGGCTATCGCGATGAAAAGACAATGCGGATTTGCATCGAAAATAATTACAGCAAATGGTATGCCCGCCACGACATTACTCTGGATTCAGAACCCGGAAGCGCAATGGACTTCAGAAAGGTGATCATGCTGAATCAGATTGAGAGTATTTCCCTGTTTGATCCGGCCAGTGCCAGCTCGCTGGCGCTGGCGGAACGGGCAGAAGATGATGACTAAAGGCAGGAGCCTGGCATTCACTGCCAGGCTCAGCGCCAGCCCTTCCATGCTAAGCGTATTTCGTCGACGGCCGATCGTGCCCCGGGTCAGGCGGCGTGTTCTGTCAGCCGTTCTACTCCCTTTTTCAATGAGCTTATGACCTCATCCGCTGCGATCCCCATTTGCGCATGAATAATCGCGCCGTCGATCAGCATCATGATTTCATTAACGGTTTTCTCATCGGTTATGCCGGTCAGGGACGCTATTTTTGCCTTTGTTTCGGTTTTATGATTGCGGCAAATATCTTTTATTTCGCCTTCATTTTCTTCAGATTTTGCTTCTGCGCTGGCATTAATAAAGGCGCACCCATGGAATAACGGCGAAATAAACCATTCATACAGCGTGTCAGATAATGCACTGGCCGGGGTTTTGCCCGCAGCAAGATGTCGAAGCAGCGTGCTTTCAAACCAGTCAATCCATATTTCGTGTCGATAGTGGAGATAGGCAACAATCAGTAAACTTTTCCCAGGAAAATGGCGATAAAACGTCACTTTAGTGACTTTAGCCTGCTTGATAATGGTATCCACGCCCGTTGCTTTAAATCCGCTGGAATAAAACAGATCGTGCGCGGTAAGCAAGATTTTTTCCCTCACACTGATTGTTTTATCGTTATTCAAGTTGACTGTATTCACAGATCGACGGCCTCAATTGACAGGTTGACAGCGTTATTTTTCAGGCCTAGATTAACACCAGTAGACAGACCTGTCTACCTAATACCAACCAGAGGTAGCCGAAATGAACACACGCCCCCCTTTACCGCCTTTTACGCGTGAAAGTGCCATCGAAAAAGTCAGACTGGCAGAAGATGGCTGGAACAGTCGCGACCCGGCCAAAATCGCACTTGCCTATTCGCTGGATACCCAGTGGCGAAACCGCGCGGAGTATGCCACTAACCGTCAGGAAGCACAGGCATTCCTGGAGCGCAAATGGAAAAAAGAGCTGGATTATCGTCTGATCAAAGAGCTGTGGGCATTTACGGAAAACCGTATCGCCGTGCGCTATGCCTATGAATGGCATGATGATTCTGGCAACTGGTATCGCTCTTACGGTAATGAAAACTGGGAATTCGAGCCGGATGGTCTGATGAAGCGCCGCTTCGCCTGCATCAACGATATGCCGATAAAAGCGTCTGAGCGCCTGTTTCACTGGCCGCTGGGCAGACGTCCTGATGACCACCCTTCACTGAGCGACCTGGGGCTGTAGGTTTCATCAGGATCATGCTTCGCCATTACGGGGGGTTATACGCTCCGGGTAACCTTTCGGTTACCCGGGCGGGCTTATCTTTTACACCACGAAAAAGAGGCAGACTATTATTTAAATCACACCCAACTGTTTCATCAGCGTCAGGTTATCTTCAATATGCCAGTTGGACACTATTTTACCGTTGCCGATCTCATAGATATCCGTCGCGATAAAATCCACGTTCTGACCCTGCCCTTTTATTTTGCCAAATGTCCCGCTGAAATGACCGTGGAAATGCAAATGGGACACGACACGATTCCCCGTAACGATCATTTGTTCCACCTCGCAGCGTAAATCCGGCACCGCGGTGCGAAATGCCCTCGAGGCCATAATGGCGCCCTCTGGCCCCTGTTTACGGCCTTCCGGTGGGGTTTTATCCACAAAATTAACCGCCAGCGCTTCCCGCGCCAGAGACTCTTTGCCGGTATCCCAGAACGTGGCATACGTAACGGCCGCATGTTCGCTCGCCGTTAATTGCGTTTGCGACAGCGTGTTATCCACGATAAGAAGATTCGGTTTCACCCGGTCGCTCTGGGCCGAATAAGCCACGCCGGATACGCCAGCCAGAATTAACGCCAGCACAGCTGGACGTGCATATGTTGAATATTGCATAAACGCTTACAACCTGTGATTACGTTTTCCGCCAGCATGTTCACTGCCGGAATCAATTCGGATCAACACGGGGTCAGTTAATTAATGCCCCGCCCTCAATATCAATCACCGAGCCCGTAACAAAGGCATTATCGATGGCAAAGAGATAGCCCTGAGCAACGTCTTCCGCTCGTCCCCACGCTTTAGCGGGCAACGTCTGTGCTGCAACAGTCAGCATTTTTTCCCGCGCAGCCGCATCCATCCCGGCGTGGGCTTCGGTATCGGTCAGACCCGGGCTGATGACGTTTACGCGACGCGGTGAAAGTTCTTTTGCCAGCACTTTTGTTGCCGCCTCGATGGCGGCGTTCATGGTGGTTTTGACTATGGCACCGACTACCACGCGGCGTGCAACAAATCCGCTGGTCAGCGTCAGCGTACCGCGGGGCGAAATATTCCCGCTCAGATACCTGGCGACATGCATGCTGCCCCAAAATTTGGTATCAAAAGCCAGTTTCGCCGCGCCAGGGTCGAGGCTGGAAAGCGCCCCTCCCGGTGCCTGAGAGCCGGCCGTGACAATAATATTGTCGACCTGACCCAGCGTTTCGCTTAACGCGATCACCTCTGCTTCATTGCTAATATCGAGGACGAGGGTCTCAACAGAGGCGGGAGATGAACTGAGCCGCGCGCGGGCAGCGCTCAGTTTCTCTTTATTGCGTCCCGCGAGAATAATGTCGTCGCCGCGTGCTGCCAGGGCACGGGCTACAGCAAAACCAATACCGGACGCGCCGCCAATAATTAACGTTTTACGGGTCATCATTTTTCCTCACACAGGTTGTAAGTGGGGTAATCGGTATACCCCACCGCTGTACCACCAAAGAGCGTGGCGGGATCGCTGACGTCATTCAGCGGCCAGTGATGCGCCAGCCGCTGTGGTAAATCGGGGTTGGCAATAAACGGGCGTCCAAACGCAATCAAATCGGCATACCCTGCTGCGAGGATTTTTTCCGCCTTTTCGGGGGTATAATTTCCTGCCACGATCAGGGTGCCACGGAATGTTTCGCGCAGTTTTTTGCGGAAACTTTCCGGAACCTGTGGCGCATCATCCCAGTCGGCTTCCGCCAGGTGAATAAACGCAATGCCTCGTTGCTGGCACCAGGCCGCGAGGGCGAGAATGGCTTCGATGACCTGCGGATCGTTCATTCCCCGCTGTGTAATAAACGGCGAAAGCCGGATACCGGTGCGCTCAGCGCCAATGGCCTGCGCAATGGCATCGAGCACCTCCTGCGCGAAGCGGATCCGGTTCACGAGACTGCCGCCATACTCATCCGTGCGGATGTTTGACGTGGATCTCAGGAACTGATCAATCAGATAGCCGTTTCCGCCGTGCACCTCCACGCCATCAAACCCGGCCTGAACGGCATTGAGCGCCGCCTGTCGGTACTGTTCGACCACGCGCGCGATCTCTTTTCGCGACAGCACGCGTGGCGTCGGGCAGTCAACCATTTGACCTTCGCCATGTTCATTCACCACCCATACTTTCGCATCGGGTGCCAGCGCGGAGGGCGCGACGGGCAGTCCGTCTTCGTGAAAACGGGCATGAGACATCCGCCCCACGTGCCAGAGTTGGGAAAAAATCACCCCTCCCGCCTGATGGACCGCGCCGGTAGTGAGTTGCCACCCCGCAACCTGCTCTGGCGTATGGATCCCCGGAGTCCATGAATAGCCCTGGCCCTGAGGCGAGATCTGCGTGGCTTCGGTGATGATTAAGCCCGCGCTGGCCCGCTGTCGGTAATATTCAGCCATCAGCGTCGAGGGAATATTTCCCGGCTGAAGAGCGCGGGCACGGGTCATGGGTGCCATGACGATGCGATTTTTCAGGTTGAGATCCCCTAACCTGTAGCGTTCAAAAAGTGAGGTCTGGTTCATCTGGACGTCCCTTGTGGTTACGATGAAATCACTTTACAGGCGGCATCTGATTTTGATAATTACACTAAAATCAGATGCACTTTTCGGAAAATATGAATAATGGGTAAACTCGAAGATATGGCGCTGCTGGTTGAAGTGGCCGAGGCTGGCGGGCTTTCCGCCGCTGGCCGCCGCCTGTCACTTTCCCCGGCCACCATGACCGCCCGCCTCAAGGCGATTGAAGAACGCTACCAGACGCGCCTGTTTCACCGTTCCACGCGGGCTATCTCCCTCACCCGGGCGGGCGAAGAGTTTTATCATGCAGCACGGCGCGTGCTGGAAGAGATGCATCATGCCGAGTCGTTACTGGCACAAAAAGAGGGCGTGCTCAGCGGCAACATTCGTCTTTCCGCCCCCTCTGACTTTGGCAGGCAGTATCTCAGCCCCGCCGTCATGGCATTTTCCCGCCTGCATCCGGAAATCAAATTTTTCATTTACTTAAGAGAACACGTAGAGGATCTGGTCGCTAACCGGCTGGATATGAGCATTCGCTTCGGCAACCTGCCGGACAGCAGCCTGGTGGTCAGAAATATCCGTCCCAATCACCGGGTGCTGGTCGCGTCAGCAGCGTATCTTAACGACCAGGGTATCCCTGCCTCCTGTGACGCGCTGACGGACCACCGCTGTCTGGCGCTGGAGTCGCAAGGGGTGGTGATGAATGAATGGCGGTTTGAGGTTGAGGGGAAAGCGCGCGTCGTTCGCGTAGAGCCTGCCATGGTCTGTGATGACGGGGCGCTGCTTCGTCAGTGGGCCCTCGACGGGGCTGGCATTGCGGGCAAATCGTGGTGGGACGTGAAGGACGATGTCGAGAAAGGTAGGCTGAAAGTGTTACTTGCCGGGAGCTTCACCGGCTTTAGCCGGTTTGATCGCAAAGATGTCGGGCTACAGTTTGTCTACCCGCAACGGAAACTCCAGCCGCTTCAGGTCACCGCATTTAGCCAGTTTTTTATCGACTGGCTTAAAAAGACTGAACGCGGTGAGCTGATGACGTCGTGAAGCCGCCTGTTGCGTTAAACGGCCCGCGTCAGCCGTTTAAAATACATCAACACACGGCTGACCGACTTTATGAAGGGCATCGGTCAAGCGGGTCCGAAGTTCATTCAGCGCCACTTCTTTCTCCGCCAGTTGCGCCAGTTTGCGCCGCAAAGCGGCCTTTTTTTCCTCCGCGGTAAAGCGGTCATCAACCCAGACCGCCAGAACATCGGCGATTTCAGCCAGGGTAAACCCCAGCATTTTTGCATGCCCGATCAGCTTCAGCCGTTGTAAATCCACAGCCGAGTAGACTTTGTAGTTATTACTGCCGTTTGGCTGCGGAATTTTTTCCAGCAAGCCCGCCCTTTCATAATAACGCACCGTCTCTTTCGATAACCCCGTTCTGGCACACAGCTCGCCGATCCTCATCGCGTCGTTCTCACCTTGTAAAAATCACGCTTGACCGTGTACCTGAGTACACGGTTTATCCTGTGCCGCACAGACAGGGAAAACGGGATTTATGTTATGAATTCTTTTGATTATACAGGAAAAACAGCACTGGTTACCGGTGCATCCTCGGGCATCGGACGGGAGTTCGCCCGCCAGCTCGCGGCCCGTGGCGTGGGGTTGATCCTGGTTGCCCGCTCCGAGGCAACGCTGCAGGCGCTTGCGGCTGAGCTACACAAAACGCACGGCGTATCACTCACCGTTATCGTGCAGGACTTAACGCTGCCTGAGGCCATTACCCACATTGTGGAACGGCTGGAAGCGTTACGGCTTTATCCCGATATTTTGATTAATAGCGCGGGGTTTGCCACCTACGGGCGATTTGAAAAACTATCTCTGGCGCGCCAGCGTGAAGAGATCAACGTCAACTGCGTCGCCCCCGTGGCACTCGCGCACGCCCTGCTGCCCGCGATGCTGCGTAAAGGTTCAGGCGTGATGATTAACGTGGCCTCGACCGCTGCCATGCAACCGGATCCGTATATGGCAATTTATGGGGCAACAAAGGCATTTTTACTCTCCTTTTCGAACGCGCTGTGGGGAGAATACCGCGCTCACGGCATCCGCGTGCTGGCGCTTTGCCCCGGCGCAACGGATACCGCCTTTTTTGAGGTGGTGAACGCCGAGGAAGCGTCAGTGGGCAAAAGAATGCCAGCGCAGAACGTGGTCGCGCTGGCGTTACGGGCCGTGGATACGCAACGCAACACGCTGATCCCCGGCTGCGGTAACTGGCTGCTGGGCCAGTTACACCGGTTTGTCACCCGCCGACGTCTGGCGATCATTGCTGAAAAAGTATTACGACCTAAGCCCGCCGGTCAGGGTGCGCGTTCAGACGCATAATCCCGTTCAGGTCAAAGCGTGACGTTTCAGTGCCGCGCAATTGCACTGAAACGCGCGCAACCTCTCGCAAAGACTGACAATATCCCGCGAAAAACAGTGATACACTTAGCCGACCTGGTTGATGATGCAGTCTTAACGGCTCAGGGCTAACGAGTATTATCCCTCGGGTTCCACAGACGACTGTGCATGTGCCATCTGCCCACTCAACCATGTGACCTAATTACCAAATGGTCACACGTTGTCAATCGGAGCCTGTCACGCTAAGCTGAAATAATGACTAAAGACATGAACACCCCATCCACACGTGGTCCACTCGATCACACGGTCCGAGAGCAAATCGTCGAAGCTGCGTATGAGCACTTCGGCCATTACGGCTATGAAAAAACCACCGTCGCTGAACTTGCCAAAGCCATCGGTTTTTCAAAAGCCTATATCTATAAGTTTTTTGATTCCAAGCAGGCAATCGGCGAGGTCATCTGCGCGAACCGTCTTGATATGATCATGGCGGCGGTCAATGCAGCCATCGCTGATGCGCCATCCGCAAGCGAAAAGCTGCGTCGTCTGTTCAGGGCGCTCACCGAGGCGGGAAGTGAACTGTTTTTCCATGAGCGTAAACTTTACGACATCGCCGCCGTTGCCGCGCGGGACAAGTGGCCTTCAACCGAAAGGTATTCCGAACGTCTGCTGAAACTGATTGAGAGCATTGTTGTCGAGGGCAGAAAAGCCGGTGAGTTCGAGAGAAAAACCCCTCTGGACGAAGCTACACTGGCGATCTATATGGTGATGTGCCCTTTCATTAACCCTGTTCAGCTGCAGTACAACCTCGAAGCCGCCCCGACCGCGGCGGTTGTCCTCTCCTCTCTGATTTTGCGAAGCCTGGCCCCCTGATTAGTGACCATTGACTTTATTGGTCACCAGAATGAGAATGCGGATACCGTCCTGTTAATGTAATAAGGGTTCCCATGCTCAGGCTTCATTCAGCCCGCCTTGCCGTATGCCTCCTGCCGTTTGCCCTGGTGGCATGCGGCGATAACCACGCCAGTGACGATCCGCGCACGCAGCCACCGCTTGTCAGGTCTGCGTCCGTGATCCCTGCGAACAAGACGTCACGCGCCTTTACCGGCGTGGTGGTGGCAAGAACGCAAAGTGATTTAGGCTTCAGGGTGCAGGGCAAAATTCTCGAACGTCTTGTCGATACGGGTCAGACCGTTAAGCAGGGCCAGCCTTTAATGCGTCTGGATCCTGTTGATCTGAAATTACAGGCGCAGGCCCAGCAGCGAGCGGTGGATGCTGCCCAGGCGCGCGCGCGTAAAGCGTCCAGCGATGAGGCGCGTTATCGCGGCCTTGTGGCATCCGGTGCAGTGTCGGCGTCGGAATACGACCAGATTAAAGCCGCAGCCGACAGCGCCAGAGCGGAGCTCAGCGCTGCCCGGGCACAGGCAGGCGTGGCGCAAAACGCCACCGGTTATGCCGTGCTACTTGCCGATTCAGACGGCGTGGTGATGGAGACGCTTGCCGAGCCTGGACAGGTGGTCAGCGCCGGGCAGGCGGTGGTCCGTCTGGCCCGCGCGGGGCAGCGCGAGGCGCTGGTCCAGTTGCCGGAAACCCTGCGCCCTGCCGTAGGAAGTACAGCCCTGGCAACGCTCTACGGTAACGAAAAACAGCCCGTTAGCGCGAAGCTGCGCCTGCTGTCTGATTCAGCCGATGCGACCACCCGTACCTTTGAGGCCCGATACGTGCTGGATGGCGCGCTGGCGAACGCGCCGCTGGGGGCAACCGTGACGCTGAGCATCGAACACGGCAAAGGCGACAGCCGGGTGATGCAGGTTCCTCTGGCGTCTCTCTACGATGCGGGGAAAGGGCCTGGCGTCTGGCGTATTTCCGCTCAGCCGACAAAAGTCGTCTGGCAGCCTGTCAGGGTGCTTAGCGTAGGGGATGATATCGCCAGAGTGACCGGCGGCGTACAGCCCGGAGAGAAGATTGTTGCGTTAGGTGTCCATCTTCTGCACGAAGGCGAAGCGGTCCGACTGGCGGAACAGCGCGATGCCACTCAGGCGGGGATGACACCATGAGTGGAGGTCGTTTCAACCTGTCAGCGCTTGCGGTACGCGAGCGCTCGGTCACGCTGTTCTTGATTATTCTGGTTACCCTTGCCGGTATTTTCTCGTTTTTTGGCCTTGGCCGCGCGGAAGATCCGCCCTTCACGGTTAAGCAAATGACGGTTATCACCGTCTGGCCCGGGGCAACCGCACAGGAAATTCAGGATCAGGTCGCCGAGCCGCTGGAAAAACGTCTGCAGGAGCTCAAATGGTATGACCGTACGGAAACGTATACCCGCCCCGGTATGGCGTTTATCACGTTGTCATTGCAGGACAAAACCCCGCCTTCTCAGGTTCAGGAAGAGTTTTACCAGGCGCGAAAGAAACTGGGGGATGAAGCCAAAAACCTTCCGGCGGGCGTCATGGGGCCGATGATCAATGACGAGTTTTCCGATGTCACCTTTGCCCTTTTTGCACTGAAAGCGAAAGGCGAACCACAGCGTCTGTTAGTGCGTGACGCCGAAGCCCTGCGCCAGCAGCTTTTGCACGTTCCGGGCGTAAAGAAAGTGAACATCATCGGGGAACAGGCCGAGCGGATTTACATCTCCTTCTCGCATGACCGTCTGGCGACACTGGGACTCTCGCCGCAGGATATTTTCACCACGCTCAACAGCCAGAACGCATTAACCGCGGCGGGCTCGATTGAAACGCGCGGGGCGCAAATCTTTATCCGCCTCGACGGCGCTTTCGATAAATTGCAGAAGATCCGCGATACGCCCCTGATCGCACAGGGCAAAACGCTCCGGCTGTCCGACGTGGCAACGGTTGAACGGGGGTATGAAGATCCACCGACCCTGCAGATCCGTAACCAGCAAGAACCCACCCTGCTGCTCGGTATTGTGATGCGTGAAGGCTGGAACGGCCTGGCGCTGGGTAAAGCGCTGGATGCTGAAACGGCAAACATCAATGCCAATATGCCTCTGGGGATGACCCTGACGAAAGTCACCGATCAGTCGGTGAATATCCGCTCGTCGGTCGATGAGTTTATGATCAAGTTCTTCGTCGCCCTGCTGGTGGTGATGGTGGTGTGTTTTGTCAGTATGGGGTGGCGCGTGGGCATCGTTGTCGCGGCGGCAGTGCCGCTGACGCTGGCGGTCGTTTTTGTCGTGATGGAAGCCTCCGGTATAAACTTCGACCGCGTTACCCTGGGCTCCCTTATTCTTGCCCTCGGCTTACTGGTTGATGATGCCATTATCGCCATCGAAATGATGGTGGTAAAAATGGAGGAAGGCTACGACAGAATTAAAGCCTCCGCCTACGCCTGGAGCCATACCGCCGCGCCAATGCTGGCCGGAACCCTGGTGACAGCCATCGGGTTTATGCCGAATGGTTTTGCGCAGTCAACCGCCGGGGAGTACACCAGTAATATGTTCTGGGTAGTCGGCCTCGCCCTGATAGCTTCGTGGTTTGTGGCGGTGGTGTTCACCCCTTATCTGGGCGTCAAAATCCTGCCGGACATCGCAAAAGTCGAAGGCGGTCATGCCGCCATCTATGACACCCCGCGCTATAACCGTTTTCGTCATACCCTGAGCCGCGTGATCGCCCGAAAATGGATCGTCGCCGCGTCCGTCGTGGCCATCTTCACCCTCGCAGTACTGGGGATGGGGCTGGTTAAGAAACAGTTTTTCCCGACGTCCGACCGCCCCGAGGTGCTGGTGGAAGTGCAGATGCCGTATGGCACATCGATTGAGCAAACCAGCGCCGCCACCGCGAAAATCGAAGCGTGGCTGCGCAAACAGCCTGAAGCCAGCATCGTCACCGCCTACATTGGCCAGGGTTCGCCGCGTTTTTATCTGGCGATGGCCCCTGAGTTGCCCGATCCCTCTTTCGCGAAGGTTGTCGTCATGACGGACAGCGAGAAGTCACGCGAAGCGCTTAAGTTCCGCCTTCGCGAAGCGGTCGCCCGCGGGCTGGCTCCGGAGGCTCGCGTGCGGGTCACGCAGCTGGTGTTCGGGCCTTATTCTCCCTTCCCGGTCGCCTGGCGTGTAATGGGTCCGGATGTCGATAAACTGCGTGACATTGCAGAGAACGTTAAAGGTGTGCTGCAGGCCAGTCCGATGATGAGAACCGTCAATACCGACTGGGGTTCACGCGTACCGACCCTGCATTTCACCCTCGATCAGAACCGCCTGCAGGCTACCGGCTTAACGTCGAACGCCGTTGCCCAGCAGCTTCAGTTCCTGCTGTCGGGCGTTCCCATCACCTCCGTGCGGGAAGATATTCGCTCGGTACAGGTTACAGGCCGCGCCGCGGGTGATATCCGTCTTGATCCGGCGAAGATAGAGGGCTTTACCCTGGTGGGTAACGCCGGACAACGCGTTCCGCTGTCACAAATCGGGGAGATTGAGATCCGAATGGAAGATCCGCTGTTGCGCCGCCGCGATCGTACGCCCACGATTACCGTGCGGGGAGACATTGCCGAAAACCTTCAGCCCCCGGATGTGTCAACCGCCATCATGAAACAGCTGCAACCCATTGTTGATTCGCTTCCACCTGGCTATCGCATCGAAATGGCGGGATCGATTGAGGAATCCGGCAAAGCCACCCAGGCCATGGCCCCGCTGTTCCCCATCATGATTGCCCTGACGCTGCTGATAATCATTCTGCAGGTGCGTTCACTCTCGGCCATGGTCATGGTATTCCTGACCGCACCGCTGGGGCTTATTGGTGTGGTTCCTACGCTGCTGCTTTTCAATCAGCCGTTTGGCATCAATGCCCTCGTCGGCCTGATCGCGCTTTCGGGGATCCTGATGCGAAACACGCTGATTCTCATTGGTCAAATCGATCACAACCAGAAGGACGGTCTCGATCCGTTCCACGCCGTGGTTGAGGCGACCGTACAGCGCGCGAGGCCGGTCTTACTGACGGCCATGGCCGCCGTGCTGGCGTTCATTCCCCTGACGCACTCCGTGTTCTGGGGAACGCTGGCCTACACGCTGATTGGCGGAACGCTAGGGGGAACCATTATTACCCTCGTCTTCCTGCCAGCGATGTATGCGATCTGGTTTCGGATCAAGCCCGCCGCCTGACGGTGCCGGGCTGGCGTCCGGGATAAGCCCGGCAATCCAGTCTGCAAAGGCACGCACTGCGGGAGAGAGAAAACGCTGATGGGGATAAAGCAACGTGACGGGCACCGAAGGCGGTTGCCAGTCAGCCAGAACCTCAACCAGCCTTCCCTCCCGCAGATGCGCTGAGACAATGCTCTCAGCCAGCTGCGCCAGCCCGAAACCTTCAAGGCACATGTTGATATAAAGCCCGGTGGCATTTACGGCCGCTTCGCCGCGGACAGGGATGGAGACGGTCTCAGTCCCGCGGACAAAGCGTAACGCATCCGCCCGTCGGGTCTGATCGGAAAAATAGTGTATCGCCCGATGCTGTGATAAGTCGTCTGGCGAGCGGGGAGTACCGAACTTCCTGAGATAGTCCGGTGAGGCACAGGTCACCCAGCGAAACCGGCCCAGAGGACGGGCAACAAGAGTCGAGCTATTCAGATCACCCGTTCGGATCACACAGTCCACCCCCTCCTGCACCAGATCAACCTGCCGATCGTTGACGCCCAACATCAGGTAGATATCCGGATAAAGCCGGTAAAAATCTTTCAGGTGAGGCATCACGATGAAATCCGCGATCCCGCCCGGCATATCCACCCGCAAGCGTCCCTGCGGGCGCCGGACTGACGCCGTCAGGCTCGTTTCGGCATGATCGATTAGCGCCAGTATTTCCTGGCATTGCGCCAGATACTGCACACCTTCAGCGGTGAGGCTCACCCGCCTTGTCGTTCTGTTAAGCAGGCGCACCTGGAGGTAATTCTCCAGATTTTTTATGCTGCTGGTGACCGTTGACGAAGGCAGAGAAAGCGTTTCGGCTGCGCGGACAAAGCTTCCGGCCTGCGCTACCCGCATGAAGATCTGCATTGCCTGAATACGATCCATCTTTTCTCCCCCGACCGTCGCTCACATTATTCTTCGTAGATTATGAATAATGAAAACACGTTAAGCATCTTTTTCGCCGTAATCGGGTGGCGTAATTTCTCACCCATGAAGAGACAAAGGACAAGAAGATGAGCGATTACCTGAGAAATATGATTAACAATCAGAGCATAACCCCACCCGCCACGTTGATTAAGGGCGCAACCCTGCTCAGCATGGATGACAGGGTGGGTAATTTTGAGCGCGGCGATATCCTTATCGAAGGCGCAAAGATCGTCGCCATTGGTGAAAATCTGGCAGCAGAAGGCGCCCGCATAATAGATGCCACACATATGATTGCCATGCCGGGCCTGGTGGATACCCATCGCCATGCCTGGGAGGGACAACTGCGCCGCATTAACCCCGACGCCAAAACGCTTGAAGATTACTGCAACGCCACGCACTTCTCGTTCGCCAGGTATTATCGCCCTGCCGATATTTATATCGGCAACCTGCTCACTGCCCTGGGGTGTATTGATGCCGGTATCACTACGGTGATTGATAATTCCCATAACAGCCGCACCGCTGCGCATTCGGACGCGGCCGTTGAGGCCCTGCTGGATGCGGGGATCCGCGCCGTACACGCTTCCGGTGTACCGGTGTCCGGAGAATGGGACCGCACGCACTGGCGCGGTAACTGGCAGCGCCTGCAAGAAAAGTATTTCCAGAATAACCCTGAAAGTCTTGTTTCGCTGGCGGTCATGGCCCAGCTGGAACCGGAGAGATGGCTGGAGGCCCGCAGGCTGGGGTTGCCAATCGTGACCGAATTCTTTGGGGGTGAAATGGCGTCGCAGCTTGAGGCGCTGCATCAGCAGGGGCTTCTGGGACCGGACAATATTTTTAATCACTGCACCGCACTGCCGGACGACGGATGGAAAATCCTGCGGGATGCGGGCGTACGCGTGAACGTCTGCCCCCGTTCCGATGCGCACTATGGGATTGAAGACGGCATGTTTGCCCTTCAGTCCGCGCTGCGCCACGGCATCAGCCCCGGCCTCAGCGTTGACAATGAAACGTCGTACAGCGGCGACATGTTTATGGAAATGCGCGTGGCTTTTTACCTCCAGCGCGTCATGGGCATGCATCAGCAGCGCTGCTGTGGTTCAGCGCACACCGTAAATACGCTTCATACCCAACAGCTCCTGAAAGCAGCCACCGTCGATGGTGCGGCCTGTGCAGGGTTACAGGAGAGCATCGGCAGCCTGACGCCGGGTAAACAGGCCGACCTGGTTCTGATTAACGCCGGCGATCTCAACCTCTATCCGTCCGGCAATGCATTTGGCACGGTGGTCCATGCGGCAGAGCGCAGCAACATCCATACCGTCATGATTGCCGGACGAATCGTGAAGCAAGACGGCAACGTGCTGGGGGTAGACATCACCCGCCTTCGCGAGGCCATTGATGAATCACGTCATCATCTCTTTACCTCAGCCGGGTATGAGCCGGACATATTTGCTGACGCCTTCCTGCCGCTGGCGCAGGATTAAGCCCCTTCAACCACTACAAATGTCCCGGTTGCCGCCCCCGCGCGCAACTTTCTGGCGGCCACGTACCCGGGACTGTTATAAAAACGTTTGGCCTCAGCATACGAATCAAACTCTAAAACGACATGGCGTTCATGCGCTTCCCCTTCCAGGTTTTCATATTCCCCGGACCAGACGATGACCCGGGGGTTGAACCCCTGCAGCGCTTCCCCAGCAGCGTTCGCATATTCTGCATAGGCAGCAGGATCTGTGACGGTCACGTGGGCGATTAAATAACCTTTATTCATCTTCTTTATCCTTCCTGAGGACTGTTGCCGGTGGTGTAAAACGCATCAACCTATTTGACAGCGTTACGCGGTATGAAGACACTCTATTAGTCATCAATAAGGGAATAAATCACCCAAAAAATAACGCACTGTTACCCGGAAGGTGAACAATGAAAAACCTGCATGCACTGACTATTTTTGCGCGTGTCGCAGAAATGCAGAGCTTTACTCAGGCGGCAGAGAGCCTGGGCATTAAGAAAGGCCGCGTTTCAACGGTCGTACGTGAGCTTGAGCATGACCTCGGGACGACGCTGTTGCACCGGACTACCCGTGCGGTACAGCTGACCGAAGACGGTCGGGCTTTTTATTCCCGCGCCCGGGATTTGTTGTCAGATGCTGAAGATCTACAGTCCATGTTCGCGCCTGGCGGCATGTCACTGCGGGGACGTTTACGCGTCGATATGCCAGCAGTGTTGGCCCAAAGCGTAGTGATTCCCGCCCTGCCACAACTGCTGGACGCGCATCCTGAACTTGAAATAGAACTTTCAAGCACAGACCGGCGAGTCGATCTGGTTCAGGAAGGCTTTGACTGCGTAATTCGTTTTGGGCCCATTGTTGATGAGACCCTCATTGCCCGACCGCTGGGTCAGTTACGGATGATTAACGCCGCCAGCCCACGCTATCTGGAGCGCGTCGGGGTGCCCGAGACGATTGACGACCTGCTTCGTCAGGGACACCGAATGGTGCATTACATGCGAAATTTTGGTGCCCGGCCTGATGGCTGGCAATACCCGGACGGTGATGGCTACCGGTCCGTCATGTTACCCGGCGCCGCGCGGGTCAACAGCGTACCGGCCTATCATGAAGCCGGGCTGGCGGGTCTGGGCTTAATTCAGGGCGGGTATTCCGCGCTGGCGCCCCATATCCAGCGCGGCGCGCTGGTTGAAGTGCTTCCCCATTTGCCTCCTGAACCGCTTAATGCCGCTTTTGTGGTCGCCCATCGGCGCAATTTATCGCAGCGTGTCAGAGCTTTTATGCACTGGACGGAAGTCATTTTAAAACCGTACTTTGATTAATATCCTGCTAAAGATATTCACGCTAATTGTCGGAGGCCGGACGGCAATATTATCTCGTTCAGGGACGTTTCTTGTGAAAGGAATATACAGCGCAAATGCGAATAATGACTAAAACTGGCAGTTGATTGTTATTTGCGTGGCTTTTAAAATTTAATTGCAAGGTATTTATTAAATTTTAATTAGGGACATAAAAATGACAAGAAATACGCTTTTACTGACAATGATGGCCGCCTTTTCAGGCGCAGTATACGCAGGGGAAACGCAATTTACGCCGAATTTCTCACCTGACAGCGTCACCGTTTCAGCCTCGGGCGGAATGCTCAGCGGGAAATCCCATGAAATGGTGTATGACGACGTCACAGGCAGAAAAATCAGCCAGCTGGACTGGAAAATTAAAAACGTCGCCATCCTGAAAGGCGATATTTCCTGGGATGCGTACCCTTTCCTGACCCTGAACGCACGCGGCTGGACCTCGCTGGCATCCGGGTCGGGTCATATGGATGACTATGACTGGATGAACGAAAGACAATCCAGCTGGACAGATCATTCGACGCATCCGGCAACTAACGTCAATTATGCCAATGAATACGATCTCAATGTAAAAGGCTGGATATTGCAGGGCGAAAGTTATAAAGCGGGCGTGACTGCCGGTTATCAGGAAACCCGTTTTAGCTGGACGGCCACCGGTGGCTCTTATAATTATGATAACGGTACCAACACGGGGAATTTCCCGGCGGGCGAACGCGGTATTGGTTATAGCCAGCGCTTCTCAATGCCTTATATTGGGCTTGTGGGGCAGTATCGTATTAATAATTTCGAATTTAATGGCCTGTTTAAATTCAGTGACTGGGTGCGCGCTCATGATAACGACGAGCACTATATGCGCGACCTGACCTTTCGCGAGAAAACCTCAGACTCTCGCTATTATGGTGCGTCAGTGGATGCAGGATATTACGTCACGCCACACGCCAAAGTCTTTGCCGAGTTCGCGTATAGCCGTTACAAAGAGGGCAAAGGCGGCACGCAGATTATTGATACTAACACGGGCGAATCCGGGTCAATTGGCGGTGATGCGGCGGGCATTTCCAACAAAAACTATACCGTTACCGCCGGTCTGCAATACCGGTTCTGATTTCGCGCAACGCATCAGGCCAGCGTAAACATTCACAGGCCCCTGACGGGGCCTTTTTCGATGCGCTGCTTTACTTCCGCAGGTGCGCGCCCCTTCATGACGCCGATTTTGGTCGCAGATCCTCGTCAAACTCCAGACGTTTTCGACCGGGCTCCACTTCGCGCAGGGGTTCGACCTGATGCAGGGTCAGCTTGCAGCGATCCACCAGCACCTGATACTCACGCGTGCCCTGCTTCTTCCAGGCAATTTCCTGCTCGCTCAGCACACGTATCGCTTTTGCCGGACTGCCAATGATCAAATGGTTGGCGGGCATCTCCGCTTTCGCTTTCACAAAGGCCGCCGCGCCGACAATGCTGTTTTCGCCAATCACCGCGCCGTCCATGACCACTGCGTTCATCCCTACCAGGGCGTTACGGCGGATAATACAGCCGTGCAGAATCGCGCTGTGGCCGATATGGCCATCCTCTTCCACCACCGTGTCCTGCTCCGGGAAACCGTGCATGACGCAGTTATCCTGAATGTTCGCGCCGTCTTTCACCACAATCCGGCCAAAATCGCCGCGCAGGCTGGCATTCGGGCCAACATACACGCCTTTGCCCAGGATCACGTCGCCGATGAGCACCGCCGTCGGGTGAACGTAGCTCTCATCAGGCACCACCGGCGTCAGACCGTCAATTTGATAAACGGGCATCTCCACTCCTTATACGATAGTAAGACCACCAAAGCGTTGATAGTAGAGCGTGCCGGGCACAGGCAGTTCGCCGACGGAGGTTTCACCTTTCTCGCTGACAAACGCCAGCGCCCCCGGTGCCACACGCTGATAAATATTAATGCACAGCTGTCGCGCACTTTGTCCGGCCCAGTGTGCAGGCAATAACTCTTCCGGCAACAGCGGGTCTTTCAGCACCACGCGACGGTAAAAATGGATCAGCAACAGCTGGATCTGGAAGCAGCGTTCCGGCGTTAATTCGTCCGGCGCGGCCTCTTTCAGCAGCGGCAGAAGAGGACGGAACGAGTGGATAAACGTCTCGTACATCGCGTTCTGTTCGGTCAACTGCCAGCACTCCTCCACCCGGGCACGCAGCGCCGCGCGGGACAGCGCCAGCGGCGAATGGGCCTCGAAGAAGATGACGTTTTCCGCCACGCCTGCGTCGTGTAAAAGCGACTGCACATCCGCCAGATGCTGCGACGGGGAGGCCATCAGGCTGGGAGCCAGGGTGCCAAAACCCTGCCAGATCAGCTGCTTTTTGACGTCAGCAAGGGTGGTTTTGTCCAGACCTTCCGAAAGCAGCAACAGCCACTTGCCGTCCCATGCGGGGAGTTCAGACCGGTAGATTTTACTCTCCGCGCGGCGGGTCAAACGCAGCCCTTTGTCGCTCAGCCGGTAAAAGCTGCGTCGTCCGATGCGCGACACATCCAGCCAGCCCTCTTTGTTAAGACGAAACAGCGCAGTGCGCACAAAACGCTCGCCAAACCCCATGCCTTCCAGTAAGGCGGCGAGGCTACCAAGCCAAATCTCGCCGCCGCGATGTGAAAGCGCGTCACCGTATAATGAGGAGATAAGCGACGTTCCGCTAACGGGAACCGAGCTAACCGCGTGCTGGATAAAGGCATCGAGTTTATTCATGTGATTCATTCTGTTGTTATTTTTGGTCTGGATGAATCATAGCATATTCCCCTCACCCCGGCCCTTTCCCAAAGGGAGAGGGAGACAACGTCCCTTCCCCCCTCTGGGGAGAAGGTTAGGATGAGGGAAGCTCAACCGTTAGCCGCAACTTTACGCAAATCAAACACCCGACAGGCTTTGCCCTCTGAGCGCGGGATACTGCCGCAGTTGACAATCATCACGTCGGTGGAGATCCCGACCATCGATTTAATCCGATGGCGCAGCTGATGGCACACCTGGCAGCGCTGCTCGTGGGTCAGGGTCAGACTGCTCTCTTTGAGCTCCACCTTCACGGAAAGTGAATCAAGATGACCGCGGCGATTGACCTCCAGCTGGTAGTGCGGGGAGAGGTGTTCGAACTTCACGATCTCCTCTTCCAGCTGGGACGGGAAGACGTTGACGCCGCGGATGATGAGCATATCGTCACTGCGACCGCTGATCCTGTCCATACGACGCATGGTGCGGGCGGTCCCAGGAAGCAGGCGCGTCAGGTCGCGGGTGCGATAACGAATAACCGGCAGCGCCTCCTTGGTCAGCGTGGTGAATAGCAGTTCGCCCTGCTCGCCATCATTAAGCGGCGTACCGTCGTTCGGGTTGACGATCTCCGGATAGAAATGGTCTTCCCAGATGGTCGGACCGTCGGCGGTTTCGATACACTCCATCGCCACGCCTGGCCCCATGACCTCGGAAAGCCCATAGATATCCAGCGCGGTGATCCCCAGACGTTTCTCGATTTCGCGGCGCATGGCCTGCGTCCACGGCTCTGCGCCAAATACCCCCACACGCAGGGAGCAGGCGCTGGCATCGCCTCCCATCTGGCGCTCCAGCTCTTCGATAAGATTGAGGCAGTAGGATGGCGTCACCATGATCATGTCCGGCTGGAAATCGCGGATCAGCTGCGCCTGTTTCTCCGTCTGGCCGCCGGACATCGGGATAACAGTCGCCCCTAAACGCTCTGCGCCATAGTGCGCGCCCAGTCCTCCGGTAAACAGGCCATATCCATAGGCCACATGAATTTTGTCTTTCGCACTGCCGCCCGCGGCGCGCAGAGAACGGGCCACCAGGTTGGCCCAGTTGTCGATGTCATGCTGGGTATAACCGACGACGGTTGGCTTTCCGGTGGTGCCGGAAGAGGCGTGAATACGCACCACCTGCTCCATCGGTACGGCAAAGGTATCGAACGGATAGTTATCACGCAGGTCCTGCTTGGTGGTGCACGGGAACTTACGGATATCTTCCAGCGTTTTAAAATCGTCAGGGTGAACGCCCGCGGCGTCAAACTTGCGTTTGTACATCGGAACGTTGTTATAGGCGTGATGCAGCGTCCATTTCAGACGCTCGGTTTGCAGCGCCTGTAATTCGTCAATGGAGGCCGTTTCGATCGGATCAAGCTTTGTTGTATTTGTCATTGTAGGGTACTCACACTGTTATTCGCTCAAACACGCTCAAGGATCATGGCAATGCCCTGACCCACACCGATGCACATCGTACACAGCGCATAGCGCCCGTTGCGTCGATGCAATTCATTGCTCGCGGCCAGCGCCAGTCTGGCACCGCTCATGCCCAGCGGGTGGCCCAACGCAATGGCCCCTCCGTTCGGGTTGACGTGTTCAGCGTCATCCGGCAATCCCAACTGACGTAACACGCCCAGCGCCTGAGAAGCGAAAGCTTCGTTAAGCTCAATCACGTCCATATCGTTGATGCTGAGCCCGGCACGTTCCAGCACTTTGCGGGTGGCTGGCACCGGTCCTAAGCCCATCAGACGTGGCTCCACGCCAGCGGTAGCCATCGCCACGATCCGCGTGCGCGGGACAAGCCCTTGCGCGTGCGCCATCGACTCGCTGGCGATAATCAACGCCGCAGCGCCATCGTTTACACCGGAGGCGTTACCCGCCGTCACGACACCGTTCTTGCGAAACGGTGTTTTCAGCGCGGCAAGTTGTTCAAGCGTGGTATCAGCACGGGGATGCTCATCTACCGAAACTTCCGTAATCGTTCCTTTTTTGCCGGGCACCTGCACCGGCACAATCTCCTGCGCCAGAATGCCGTTCTGCTGCGCCTGAGCAGTACGCTGCTGGCTGCGCAGCGCGAAAGCATCCTGATCGGCCCGGCTGATATTTAACAATTCAGCTACATTCTCTGCCGTTTCCGGCATGCTGTCAGTTCCGAATTGCTGATGCATGAGCGGATTCACAAATCGCCAGCCGAGTGTGGTGTCGAAAATCTCCGCCTGACGCTGGAACGCCGCCGTGGCTTTACCCATTACAAACGGCGCCCGGGACATTGACTCGACGCCGCCTGCAAGCAGCATGTCGCCATCGCCCGCCCTGATTGCCCGCGCGGCAAAGCCAATCGCGTCAAGACCCGAACCGCACAGGCGGTTCAGCGTGGTGCCGGAGACCGTCTGAGGCAGTCCGGCCAGCAGCAGCGACATACGCGCCACGTTGCGGTTATCTTCCCCCGCCTGGTTGGCGCAGCCGAAGATCACATCATCAATCCGCTCGAGGTCGAGCTGCGGATAACGGGCCAGCAGCGCACGCAGCGGCACCGCGCCGAGATCGTCGGCGCGAACGCTGGCCAGCGCCCCGCCATAGCGCCCCACCGGGGTTCGAACGCCATCACAAATAAAAGCGTCACGCATCAGGCTTCTCCTGTCACACTGCCGCCGATGCGGTGAGATTTTCCGCGAAACAGGGCAACGGTTTTCTGTTGTTGGTTCTGAATTTCAATGTCATACACGCCGGTCAGTTTGCCCTGATGCTTAACCCGCGCGGTGGCGGTCAGCGTGTCGCCGGCAAACCCCGGGCGCAGAAAATCGATTGAACAGCCTGACGCCACTGCCGCCAGCCCCTGGCTGTTGCAGGCGTAGGCAAAAGCGGTATCGGCCAGTGAAAACAGCTGTCCTCCGTGGCAGGTTTTGTGGCCGTTGAGCATCTGCGGGGTGATGGTCATCGTCACTACCGCGTAGCCATCGTCCATGTCGATGATGTCGATCCCCAGCGCCTGGGCGCAGGCGTCCTGTTCATACATAGTGCGGGCGTTATGCCAGGCGTTATGACTCATAGCTACTCTCCAGAAGCGCACGCTGGCGCAGCAGTGAACAAGGGCGATAGCGTTCTTCGCCGTAATGGCGTTGCAAATTCTCCAGCAGCGTTAACAGCCGTTGCCAGCCCAGACGCTCACCCCAGGCAATGGGCCCGTTCGGGTAATTCACGCCGAGGCGCATGGCGGTGTCGATATCCTTCTCGCTGGCCACCCCTTTTTGCAGCGCATCCAGCGCTTCGTTGGCGATCATCGCCACCGTCCGCCAGACCAGCAGACCGGGGTAATCGGCAATGCGCAGTACCCGGTGTCCCTGCTGTTGCAGGTACCAGACGGCTTTTTGCGTGGCGGTATGCGGGTTATCCGATGCGGCTGCGATCACCGCCACGTCGCGTTCAATGCGGTCAATCACCACGACCGGACAGTGAAAACGCCGGGCCAGCGCCTGAGCGGTCTCCCCCTGGGTTTCAATCAACAGGAGCTCATCTATTTCCGTGACACCGTCACCTCTTCGCTGCACACGCATGGGGGTAAAGCTGTCGTTTACTGCATCAAGCCACGGCACAGCCGGTATCTCACCGTGCCAGTCGTAAACGCCCTTCCCGCTTTTTTTGCCCAGCCGCCCCGCCAGCACCAGTTCCTGCTGCACCAGCGACGGCAGGAAACGACGTTCCTGCCAGAAGGCATTGAACACGGAACAGGTCACCGCAAAGTTGACGTCCTGACCAATCATGTCGGTCAACTCCAGCGGTCCCATCGGGAAACCGCCGCCGTCGCGCAGCGCGGCATCAATCACTTCTGGCGCGGCGACCTGCTCTTCCAGGGCGCGCCAGGCTTCAGAATAGAACGGACGCGCAACGCGGTTGACGATGAACCCTGGCGTTGACTGACAGCGAACGGGCTGTTTCCCCCAGTTCAGCGCCAGCTCGCACAGCGCATCGGCCACTTCGGGCGATGTCGCCAGCCCGCTCACCACCTCGACCAGCTTCATTACCGGTGCAGGATTAAAGAAATGCAGCCCCGCGACGCGTTCCGGATGGTGAACATCCGCCGCAATCGCCGTAACAGAAATGGAGGAGGTATTGCTGGTCAGCAAGGTCTGCGGTGGGCAAATCTGAGCCAGTTGCGCAAATAGCGCTTTTTTGACGTCGATACGCTCAGACGCGGCTTCAATCACCAGATCTGCCGCGGCGAGCGCTTCGATATCCGTTACCGGCAGCAGCCTGGCAAGTATCTGGCTGCCAGCATCGGCGGAAAGTTTTCCGCGAGTCACCCGGGAGGCGAGACGCTGGCGGATCCCGTCAATCGCGCGTGAAATCGCGTCTGAAGCAATGTCATACATCAGAACCTGATGCCCATGACTCGCCGCGACTTCCGCAATTCCCGCGCCCATCGTGCCGCTTCCAATGACGGCGACAGTACGAACCGTGATCGCCATCTTATTTCCCCGTGAATGTCGGTGCGCGTTTGGCAAGGAAGGCGCTGACCCCTTCCCGGTAGTCGTCGCTGCGACCGGCCAGACGTTGATAATCCCGCTCCAGGTCAAGCTGGGCGTCGAGGGTGTTGGTCTCTGCCGCGTTAATCGCCTGCTTAATCAGCCCCAGACCAAAGGTGGGCTGAGAAGCAAAGTGCAGCGCCATCTGCTGGGCCGTGGCGGAGAGGTGTTCGTCATCCACCACCTGCCAGATCATCCCCCAGGCGTGTGCCTGTTCGGCGCTGAGTTTGTCTCCGAGCAACGCCAGTCCCATTGCGCGGGCGCGCCCGGCGACGCGCGGCAGGAACCATGTTCCCCCGCAGTCCGGCACTAATCCGAGCTTGCTGAAGGCCATCACAAAGGTGGCAGAACGGGCGGCAATGACCATGTCACACCCCAGTGCCAGCGTGGCCCCGGCCCCGGCGGCCACGCCGTTGACCGCGCAAATCACCGGTTTCGGCAACGTCGCAAGACGGCGAACCAGCGGGTTGTAGAACGTCTCCACGGACATTCCCAAATCCGGCGCCGGACCGTTAGGGTCGACGTTGCGGTCATTAAGATCCTGACCCGCGCAGAAGCCGCGCCCCGCCCCGGTAATAAGCAGACAGCGGATGGTGTCATCGCGCTCGGCCTGCTTCAGGCACTCAGCGAGTTGCTGATGCATCACGTCGTTAAAGCTGTTCAGACGCTCCGGACGGTTCAGTGTCAGGGTCATCACGCCTTGTTCTACATGACTGAGAATAAATTCCACGATTAGCGTCCTTTAAAGTCGGGGGTACGTTTCTGTAAGAATGCGTCGATGCCTTCTCGCCGGTCTTCAGTCGCTGAAAGCAGCGTAAACAGCTGTCGCTCCTGGACCAGTCCGGCCTGCAGGGAAACCTCCTGAGACTGGCGCAGCGCCTGCTTCGCCGCCTGGAGCGCCAGCGGTGAGTGTCGAGCCATCAGCGCCGCCTGTTTCAGGGCATATTCCAGCGTCAATGAAGCCGGGAACACATCGCTGACCAGCCCGGCGCGCTGCGCCTGCTGCGCGGTAATGCTCTCCCCGGTCAGCACCATTTTGCTGGCCAGCGATTTGCCCACGCTACGAATCAGGCGCTGCGTACCGCCCGCCCCGGGCATGATCCCGAGCGTAATTTCCGGCAGACCAAAACGGGCGTTATCCCCGGCAATCACCACGTCGCACAGCAGCGCAAGCTCGCAGCCCGCGCCCAGCGCGAAACCGTTGACGGCGGCAATCAGGGGTTTATTGAAGGCGTTGATCCGGGCCCACAGCTGGGGACGGATATCGTTCAGGGTGGCAGGCAGGTCTTTCTCCGCCATTTCGTTGAGATCTGCGCCGGCAGCAAAGCAGCGTGCGTTGCCGTAAATCACGCAAACGGAGAGATCGCGATCGGCCGCAGCGGCGTCGAGCGCGTCAGCAATCTGCTCTAACAGGGCGTTATTCAGCGCGTTGCGTGCCGCCGGACGGTTGAGCGTCAGCTGCAGGACACGACCATGACGGGTGACCATCAGTTCGCTCATGCCATCCCCCTGGAGTCGAAATCGACGATCACGTCAGCGGTTAACGGCAGCGACTGACAGCTCAGCACATACCCGGCTGCCAGTTCGTCTGGCTCAAGGCTGTAGTTCGTCGCCATATCAACTTTGCCACGCAGCACTTTGCATTTGCAGGTCGCGCATACGCCGCCCTTGCAGGCATACGGCAGGTCGGCGCCCTGACGCAGGGCGGCATCAAGAATGCTTTCATCGTTTGCCGTGAGGGTAATTTCCCGGTCGCGACCGTCCTGACGCACGGTGACTTTCTGCCCTTCAGCCTGCACGCTGACCGTGCGTTTGCCGGTCGAGCCTGGCGTATTAAAACGCTCAAGGTGAATCGATTTCTCTGGCATCCCCATCGCTTTCAGCGCCGCTTCCACATCGTCCATCATGGCCGACGGGCCACAAATAAAGGCTTCGTCGTACTGGCGGAAGTTGATCAGGGTTTTTGCCAGCGCCTGCAGCTTCTCACCGTCGATACGTCCATGCAGCAGATCGCTGTCGAGCACCTCCTGGCTGAAGATGGCGACCAGCTGCAGACGCTGCGGGTATTTGTCTTTCAGATCGGCAAGCGCCTCGCGAAACATCATGCTCTGGCTGCTGCGGTTGCCGTAGATCAGGGTGAAATGACTGTTCGGCTCGGTGGCGAGCGTGGCGGATAAGATGGCCAGCATTGGGGTAATGCCTGAACCCGCGGCAATGGCCAGATAGTGCCCTTCCCGGTCGGCGCGCGGCTGGTAACCAAACTGGCCCTGCGGCACCATGACCTCCAGCACCATGCCCTGTTTGATCTCATCCCGGGCATAGCGGGAAAAACGTCCGCCCTCGATGGCTTTCACCGCTACGCTGATCTCACCCGGCGCGGTACTGCGGCAGATAGAGTAGCAGCGACGCAGCTCATCCTCACCCAGCTTCGCTTTCAGGGTCAGGTGTTGTCCGGGACGAAAGCGATAGGCGTCCTGCAACGCCTGCGGTACCGCGAAAGTGATGGTCACCGCGTCGCGGGTTTCGGGTTCCACTTTTGCCACTGTTAATGAATGAAACGTTGTCATGGCAACCTCAAATACATTTGAAATAGTCGAAAGGCTCACGGCAGTCGTTGCAGCGATAAAGCGCTTTGCAGGCCGTCGAACCAAATTCACTGATAAGCGAGGTATGTGTGCTGGCACAGCGTGGGCAACTCACCTCGGCCGGGGCATGCGCGTGGCAGCTGTGGCCCACCGGTGGGCTGATGCCATATGCGCGCAGGCGTTCACGCGCATCCGCCGCCATCCAGTCGGTGGTCCAGGCCGGTTCGAGCTGAAGCACAATATGCACTGGCGTAAAGCCGTGTGCGGTCATCGCCTCGCGAATCGCGCCAAGCAAATGTTCCGTCGCCGGGCAGCCTGAATAGGTTGGCGTAAAGCCAATAACCCAGCCTTCGCCCTGCGCCGATACGCTACGCACCATGCCTAAATCGGTGATGGTTAACACCGGCACTTCCGGGTCCGGGATCTGGCTTAACAACGACCAGATTTGAGGGATCTCCGCGGGTGCAATCCCGGCAAAACGCTGCATCTTAACCTCCGTACTTACCACTGCTGACCCGGATGGGCGCGCTGGAGATACTGCATTTCTGCCAGCATTGGGCCGAGATGTTCGGTATGCAGCCCGCGCTTGCCCCCCGTGCGATACGCCACTTCCGACGGCACGCTCAGGGTGGCCTCCTGCAAACCGGAAAACACTTCCTGCTCCCACGGCTGACGAAGCTCGCGCGGATCAACCGCGACGCCGGAGGCAATCAACGCCAGCTCGACGTCATCGGCTTCAAACAGCTCGGCCGTAAACCGCCACAGGGTGTCGACCGCCTGCTGCATACGCTGTGAAGATGTTTCCGTTCCGTCACCCAGACGCACCAGCCAGCCACGACTGAAGCGCAGGTGGTAGCGCGCCTCTTTAATGGCTTTCGCGGCGATGGCGGCAAGCTGGCTGTCGCTGCTGTGGGTCAGGCGTTCATACAGCGCTACGTTCCAGGCATCCATAAAGTACTGGCGCGCGAGCGTGTCGGCGAAACTGCCGTTAGGCTGTTCCACCAGCAACACGTTGTGAAACTGGCGTTCATCACGCCCAAACGCCAGGGTGTCTTCATCGCCCTGACCTTCCAGCTCTGCGGCATAGGTCAGGAAATTGCGCGCCTGCCCCAGCAAGTCGAGACCGATGTTGGCGAGCGCGAGATCGATTTCCAGCTCCGGCGCGTGACCACACCAGGCGCCCAGACGCTGGGAGAGCACCAGACCGTTGTCGCCCAGACGCAGGGCATATGCGGATAATGTTTTCATCCCTGACCTCACATGTGCTCGATGCCATCAGGGATGGTGTAAAACGTAGGATGGCGGTAAACCTTACTTTCCGCCGGGTCGAAGAACTCGCCGCTCTCTTCCGGCTGAGAGGCGACAATCTCGCTCGCCTTCACCACCCAGATAGAGCAGCCTTCACTGCGACGGGTATAGGCATCACGCGCATTTTCCAGCGCCATGCGATCGTCGGCGGCATGCAGACTTCCCACATGACGGTGGGACAACCCTTGTTTGCTGCGTACGAACACTTCGTACAGCGGCCAGTAGACATTGCTCATCGTGTTTCCTCTTAAGCCACTTTGCGGGCGTGTTGTTTTTCCGCGTGCGCCAGTGCGGCTTCACGCACCCACGCCCCGTCTTCCCAGGCTTTACGTTTGGCAGCCAGACGTTCGTGGTTACAGATACCGCGCCCGTTAATGACCTCATCAAACTCGTGCCAGTCGATCTCGCCAAAGCGGTAGTGACCGCTCTCTTCGTCAAAACGCAGGTCAGGATCCGGAACCGTCATACCCAGCATTTCTACCTGCGGAACCGTGTTGTCGACAAAGCGCTGGCGAAGTTCGTCATTGCCGAAGCGTTTGATTTTCCAGGCGAGGCTGCGAGCGCTGTTCGGCGAGTTGTCATCGTTTGGGCCGAACATCATCAGAGCGGGCCACCAGAAGCGGTTAATGGCGTCCTGCAGCATCTGGCGTTGGGCGTCACTCCCCTGCGCAAGCGCCATACAGGCTTCAAAGCCCTGACGCTGGTGGAAACTCTCTTCTTTACAGATTTTCACCATCGCGCGGGCATAGGGGCCATATGAGGTACGGCAGAGCGCCACCTGGTTGACGATCGCCGCACCGTCCACCAGCCAGCCGATCACCCCGATATCCGCCCAGCTCAGGGTCGGGTAGTTGAAGATGGAGGAGTATTTCATCTTGCCGTCGAGCATCTTCTGGTAGATGTCTTCCCGCGCGCAGCCCAGCGTCTCGGCCGCGCTGTAGAGGTACAAACCGTGCCCGGCTTCGTCCTGCACTTTCGCCAGCAGGATCGCTTTGCGGCGCAGCGTCGGCGCGCGGGTGATCCAGTTTCCTTCCGGCAGCATGCCGACAATTTCGGAGTGCGCGTGCTGACCAATCTGGCGGATCAACGTCTTACGATAGGCATCAGGCATCCAGTCCTGAGGCTCAATCGCCGTCTCCTGCGCTATGCGCTGCTCAAAGCGTTGTTCTTGCGTCACGTCATCACCTTTATGATTCGATTATTTGCCACCTAAAGTGAAATACTGAATCACTTCATTTTTTAAAAGTTACACAAAGGTTAAATATAACCCCAAGAAATGTTTCCCTATTTTGTGATGGTGCTCGCAAGGCTTTTTGCACAAGGCCTGCACAACGGGGCTTCCGGCCTTCCACTTCATTACGCTGGATCACAATGTTAACAATTCATTAAAACTCAGCTTGCTTTTTATGATTCATGATTAAACTATTGATAGTGAAATTACGTAACACTTGGAGATAAGCGATGCAGCAGTTAGCCAGCTTCTTGTCCGGCACCTGGCAGTCTGGCCGGGGCCGCGAACGTACTATCCATCACGCCATCAGTGGCGAAGCGCTGTGGTCCGTGACCAGCGAAGGGCTGGACATGGCGGATGCACGTCGCTATGCGATCGCGCGTGGCGGCGAAGCCCTGCGCGCCATGACCTTTATCGACCGGGCCGCCATGCTGAAGGCGGTGGCGAAACATCTGCTTAGTGAGAAAGAGACGTTCTATGCCCTGTCTGCCCAGACCGGGGCGACCCGAGCGGATAGCTGGGTGGATATTGAGGGTGGGATCGGGACGCTGTTCACCTATGCCAGCCTGGGGAGTCGCGAGCTGCCTGATGACACACTCTGGCCGGAAGATGAGCTGATCCCGTTGTCGAAGGAAGGCGGCTTTGCTGCGCGTCACGTACTGACGTCAAAATCGGGCGTGGCGGTCCATATCAACGCCTTTAATTTCCCGTGCTGGGGAATGCTGGAAAAACTGGCGCCCACCTGGCTTGCGGGGATGCCTGCCATTATCAAACCCGCCACCGCCACCGCGCAGGTCGCGCAGGCGATGGTGAAAGCGATTGTGGAGAGCGGTCTGGTGCCGGACGGTGCTATCAGCCTTGTCTGCGGCGGCGCGGGCGATCTGCTGAATCATCTCGACAGCCAGGATGTGGTGACCTTTACCGGCTCCGCCAGCACCGGCCAGAGCCTGCGCATTCACCCGAATATCGTGGCGAACTCCATTCCCTTTACCATGGAAGCCGACTCCCTCAACTGCTGCGTTCTGGGTGAGGATGTGACGCCGGAACAGCCAGAATTCGCGCTGTTTATTCGCGAAGTGGTACGCGAAATGACCGCCAAGGCAGGGCAAAAATGTACCGCCATCCGCCGCATAATTGTGCCTCAGGATCAGATGGATGCCGTCAGCCAGGCGCTGATCGCGCGGCTGCAAAACGTGGTCGTCGGCGACCCGGCAGAGGACGGGGTGAAGATGGGCGCGCTGGTGAACGGCGAGCAACGCGCGGACGTGCAGGAGAAAGTCGATCTGTTGATTGCGGCGGGTTGCCAGGTCAGACTCGGCGGAAAAGCCGATCTGCAGGCTGCGGGGGCATTCTTCCCGCCGACGCTGCTTTTCTGCCCACAGCCAGATGAAACCCCCGCCGTGCATTGCACCGAAGCCTTCGGGCCGGTCGCCACGCTGATGCCCTCCCGCAATTCAGACCACGCGATGCAGCTGGCACGGGCGGGTGGCGGGAGTCTGGCCGGTACGCTGGTCACCGCCGACCCGGCTATCGCCCGCCAGTTTATTGCCGGCGCGGCGCGGGCGCACGGACGAATTCAGATCCTTAACGCCGAATCCGCCAGGGAGTCCACCGGACACGGCTCTCCGCTGCCGCAGCTGGTGCACGGCGGTCCTGGCCGCGCCGGTGGCGGTGAAGAGCTGGGAGGACTGCGTGCGGTGAAGCACTATCTGCAGCGCACCGCCATTCAGGGCAGCCCGACCATGCTTGCCGCCATCGGCAAACAGTGGGTACGGGGTGCTGCGGTTCAGGAAGATCGCGTTCATCCGTTCCGGAAATACTTTGAAGAACTGCAGCCGGGCGACAGCCTGCTGACCCCGCGCCGCACCCTGACGGAAGCCGATATCGTTAACTTTGCCTGCCTGAGCGGCGATCACTTCTACGCCCATATGGACAAAATCGGCGCGGCAGAATCCATCTTTGGCGAACGGGTGGTACACGGTTACTTCCTGATCTCTGCCGCGGCGGGTCTGTTTGTTGATGCCGGCGTTGGGCCGGTGATTGCCAACTACGGCATGGAAAACCTGCGCTTTATCGAACCGGTTAAGCCGGGCGATACCATTCAGGTGCGCCTCACCTGTAAACGTAAAACGCTCAAGAAACAACGGACCGCCGATGAGAAGCCGACCGGCGTGGTCGAATGGGCCGTTGAGATCTTTAACCAGCACCAGCAGGCGGTCGCGCTCTACTCCATCCTGACGCTGGTGGCTCGCCAGCACGGCGACTTCTGACACGTTCCTCTCTCGCACGTTGACCGGGGTGTGATATTGCCCCGGTCTTTTTTTAACCTGGCAAGACCAACAAATAACCTGGCAGATGCAGGCAAACGCTTTTCTCGGGCGCCTGTCAGGATAAGGCTGTCACAACACAATAAACACAACAAGATGAGGTCTACGATGGGAAGCAATTCTTCTTTTTCTGCCCGTAGAACGGCACTGGCTATGGCCGTTGCGCTGTGTTGCGCCTGGCAATCACCTGTTTTCGCACACGGCAGTGAGGCGCATATGGTCCCGATGGACAAAACGCTGCAGGCGTTTGGCGCCGATGTGCAGTGGGATGATTACGCACAGATGTCCACCATTGCAAAGGACGGGGCATATGTGAAGGTCAAGCCCGGCGCGAAAACCGCTATTGTGAACGGCAAAACCCTCACGCTGCAGGTGCCGGTGGTCATGAAAGGCAAAAAAGCGTTCATCTCCGAGACCTTCATCAACGACGTTTTCCAGTCGGGTCTCGACCAGACCTTCCAGGTTGAAAAACGCCCTCACCCGTTAAACGCGCTAACGGCTGACGAAATTAAGCAAGCCGTGGAGATTGTGAAAGGCTCTGCGGATTTTAAACCGAACACCCGCTTTACCCAGATAGCCCTGGCCGAACCCGAGAAAGCCAAAGTGTGGGACTTTGTGCTCAACGGCACGGCGGTCGACTCTCCCCGCCAGGCGAACATCACCATGCTGGAAGGGAAACACGTTATTGAAAGTCTGGTGGACCTGAAGGATAAAAAGATCCTGCGCTGGGACGCCGTTAAAGATGCCCACGGCATGGTGCTGCTGGATGATTTTGCGACCGTTCAGCAGATCATCAACGAGAGTGCAGAGTTTGCCGAGGTTCTGAAAAAGCGCGGCATTACCGATACGAAGAAAGTGATCACCACGCCACTGACCGTCGGCTATTTTGACGGCAAAGATGGCCTGAAACAGGAAGACCGGTTGCTGAAAGTGGTGAGCTATCTGGACGTGGGCGACGGCAACTACTGGGCGCACCCGATTGAGAACCTGGTGGCAGTGGTCGACCTTGAGCAGAAGAAGATTCAGAAGATTGAAGAAGGTGCCGTTGTGCCGGTGCCGATGACGCCGCGTCCGTATGATGGACGTGACCGCATCAACACGCCGAAAAAGCCGCTCGACATCATTGAGCCGGAAGGCAAAAACTACACCATCACCGGCGATATGATTCACTGGCAGAACTGGGATTTCCATCTGAGTCTGGATTCCCGCGTGGGCCCAATGATTTCGACCGTCACCTACAATGATAACGGCAAAAAACGCCAGATTATGTATCAGGGCTCCCTGGGCGGGATGATCGTCCCTTACGGTGACCCTGACGTGGGCTGGTACTTTAAAGCCTATCTGGATTCCGGCGACTATGGTATGGGCACCCTGACCTCTCCGCTGGTGCGCGGCAAAGACGTGCCGTCCAACGCCGTGATGCTCAATGAAACCATTGCCGATTACACCGGTGCGCCGATGGAGATCCCCCGCGCCATCGCCATTTTTGAACGCTACGCAGGACCGGAATATAAACACCAGGAGATGGGTCAGCCTAACGTCAGTACCGAGCGGCGCGAGCTGGTGGTTCGCTGGGTGAGCACCGTTGGCAACTACGACTACATTTTCGACTGGGTATTCCACGAAAATGGCACCATCGGGATTGATGCCGGTGCAACGGGGATTGAGGCGGTGAAAGGCGTACAGGCGAAAACGATGCATGACCCTACTGCCAAAGACGATACCCGATACGGCACATTAATTGATCACAACATCGTCGGGACCACCCACCAGCACATCTATAACTTCCGTCTCGATATGGATGTGGATGGCATCAACAACACGCTGGTGGCAATGGATCCACAGGTGAAACCGAACACCGCCGGCGGCCCGCGAACCAGCACCATGCAGATCAATCAGTACGCTATTGATACCGAGCAGCAGGCGGCGCAGAAATTTGACCCGGGCACCATTCGTCTGCTGAGCAACACCAGCAAAGAGAACCGCATGGGGAACCCAATTTCGTATCAGATAATCCCTTACGCCGGGGGGACGCACCCGGTGGCGACCGGCGCGAAGTTCGCCCCGGACGAGTGGATCTATCACCGCCTGAGCTTTATGGATAAACAGCTGTGGGTCACGCGTTACCATCCGGATGAGATGTACCCGGAGGGCAAATTCCCAAACCGCTCAACCCACGATACGGGGCTTGGCAAATACAGCAAAGATAACGAGTCGCTAAACGATCAGGATGACGTCGTCTGGATGACCACCGGCACAACCCACGTCGCGCGCGCCGAAGAGTGGCCAATCATGCCTACGGAATGGGTGCATACCCTGCTCAAACCGTGGAACTTCTTCGACGAAACGCCGACACTCGGCAGGAAAAAAGACGCGCAGAAATAAAAACAGACCGGGCGTAATGCCCGGTTTTTTATTCGTTTATTTGCTGAATATCTCATCCTGATTATAGTTATTTTACTCCACTCATTCCGATTGCATCTTTTGAAACATTTTCAGCCAGGACGCGAAGTTTTCACAAACGACGTAGTACTTTCTCTGAGAGGTTTTAAATGAAATTGAATCTGATTGTCAGAAGTTTCGTGCTGGCTGGAATGATCATGTCCAACAGTCCCTCTTATGCGGCGGAAGCACCAAAGGACGCGTCTGCCGCAACACAACAAGCCAACAATGCCCTTTTTAACCAGCTTCCTTTCTCCGATAACACTGATTTTACCAATGCCCATAAAGGATTTATCGCTCCACTTCCTCAGGACGTTATCAAAGGCGAACAAGGCAATGTCATCTGGGATCCCCAACAGTATTCATTTATTAAAGAAGGTGATAAATCGCCGGATTCGGTAAACCCCAGTTTATGGCGTCAATCCCAGCTGATTAATATCAGCGGTCTGTTTGAAGTTACCGAAGGGGTATATCAGATCCGCAATCTCGATCTGTCAAATATGACCATCATCGAAGGCAAAGAAGGGATTACCGTCGTCGATCCGCTGGTCTCAGCAGAAACCGCCAAAGTCGGCATGGATCTTTATTACAAAAATCGCGGCCAAAAACCGGTCGTGGCGGTGATTTATACCCACAGTCATGTTGACCACTATGGCGGTGTGCGGGGTGTGGTTGATGAAGCAGACGTGAAGGCTGGCAAGGTAAAAGTTTATGCCCCTTCCGGATTTATGGAGGCGGCGGTTGCGGAAAATATCATGGCGGGCAACGTTATGAGTCGTCGCGCCAGTTATATGTATGGCAACCTGCTGAAGCCTGATGCAAAAGGACAAGTGGGTGCGGGTCTGGGGACGACCACGTCCGCCGGTACCGTCACCCTTATCGCGCCGACTAACATCATTGAAAAAGACGGACAAAAAGAGGTCATTGACGGGCTGACCTACGATTTTATGCTGGCCCCCGGCTCTGAAGCGCCTTCAGAGATGCTCTGGTTTATCGAAGAGAAAAAAATCATTGAATCCGCAGAGGATGTGACCCATACGCTGCATAACACCTACTCGCTGCGCGGCGCAAAAATTCGTGAACCGCTGCCCTGGTCAAAATATATTAACCAGGCGATTGTGCGCTGGGGCGATAAAGCCGACATCATCATGGCACAGCATCACTGGCCAACCTGGGGCAATGATAATGTCGTCGCACTGCTGAAGAGCCAGCGCGACCTCTACCGTTACATCAACGACCAGACGTTACGCATGGCGAATGAAGGCCTGACGCGTGATGAAATCGCCGCTAATTTCAAACTCCCGGATTCCCTCGCCCATACCTGGGCTAACCGCGGTTACTACGGTTCTGTCAGCCATGACGTTAAAGCCACCTATGTACTCTATCTGGGCTGGTTCGACGGTAATCCCGCCACGCTGGATGAACTGCCTCCTGAAGAGGCTGCGAAGAAATTCGTTGAGTATATGGGCGGCGCGGAGGCCATTCTGAACAAAGCGAAAACTGACTTTGATCAGGGCAACTATCGCTGGGTGGCGCAGGTCGTGAGTAAAGTGGTGTTTGCCGACCCGAACAATCAGGCCGCGCGTAATCTGGAAGCAGATGCGCTGGAACAGCTGGGTTATCAGGCGGAATCCGGCCCGTGGCGCAACTTCTACCTGACCGGCGCGCAAGAGCTGCGTAACGGCGTGGTGAAAGGCCCGACACCGAACACCGCCAGCCCGGATACCGTTCGAGCGATGACGCCAGAGATGTTCTTCGACTACCTTGCCGTTCATATCAATGGCCAAAAAGCCGGCGATGCCAAATCGGTGTTTAACATCGATCTGGGCAGCGATGGCGGCAAATACAAACTTGAACTGGAAAACGGCGTGCTGAACCACACGCCAAATGCCGAAGCGAAAGACGCTGACGCTACGCTTACCCTGAACCGTGATACCCTGAATAAAATTATCCTGAAAGAAGTCACGCTGAAACAGGCGCAGGACAGTGGCGATATCAAGATCAGCG
This sequence comes from Enterobacter sp. V89_11, assembly GCF_029967775.1. Lineage (NCBI taxonomy): Bacteria > Pseudomonadati > Pseudomonadota > Gammaproteobacteria > Enterobacterales > Enterobacteriaceae > Enterobacter > Enterobacter sp. V89_11. Next base: position 71,608 of record NZ_JASCAN010000010.1, read on the forward strand.
GTGACAGTGCCAAACTGGACGCCATGCTTGGCTATATGGATAAGTTCGATTTCTGGTTTAATATTGTGACACCGTAACGGTGCAAAACAGACGGGCGGTCCTTCCGCCCGTTCCTGCTTCACTTGCTCCCAGGAAAGGGTAAAGAGCATTTATGGAAAAAAGAAAAAAAACGACGCCAGAGCGGGCTGCCTGGCCGACGCGTCAGGCGATGGTCATGCACGGGCTGGCGATGAACCTGCCGTGGCTGGCATTCGTCAACATCAGCTTCGCCGTGATGATCCTGCTGCGCCACGTCTCGCTTAAGCCCGACGACCCCCTCTACCTCCGGTCGCTGCCTCTGCTGAAGTTTATCGATGCCTCGATGTTCGGCATTATTATTCTGTCAGCCGCGTTAATCATCATGGCCTGGCGACGTATTGCCGGCATCAGCGTGGTGCTCTTTTTCTGTAGCGTCATCTGGTCGATATCCTGTTTCTGGTTTATCACCGATCTGTTGCTGCCTCACGTCTGGCCCCTGTGCGCGATTCTGTTACTCGCCGGGTTGACGGCGCTCTACTTTTACCCCCGTGGGTTACTCTCCTTCGTGATCCCGCTCTGGGTCACGCTACCGGTCGCAAGCTGGGTACTCAATGATGGTGTCAACCTTCACTTTGCCGCCGTCTGGACCGTCTTTACGCTGATTTTGCTCTGCGGGCGTTTCATCCTGATAAGCTGGTTTGATGAAGCCTGGCGACGTAACCAGCAAAACCAGCTGTTGATTTCGCGGCTGGAAGCGCTGGCGCATCAGGATCCGTTAACCCAGACCGCCAACCGTCGCAAGATGGAAGTGGTGCTGGAGAATGCCGTTGAGCAGAAAAAAGCCTTCTCGCTGATTATGCTGGATATAGATTATTTCAAACTTTACAACGACACCTATGGTCACCAGGCCGGTGACGAATGCTTGACCCGCGTGGCGCAGGTGCTCCGGCAGTCGGTGCGAACACCTGACGATGTCGTGTCTCGCTACGGCGGTGAAGAGTTTGTGGTGATCCTCTTTGATTGCCCGGAAAACACAGCCGAAAAAGTTGCCATGCGTATTCAGGACGGCCTGCGCGCGGAGGCAATTGCGCACGATGCCTCAAAAGTCAGCGATCGCGTCACCGTAAGCATGGGCATTGCAGGAATGGCAGAGGGTCTGGCGGGGACGGAGATTATCGCCCGCGCCGATGAGGCGCTGTACCGGGCGAAAGCGGCCGGACGGGACCGCTGGTCACGATAGCCGTGTCGGGTGGACGTTGCGCCAGCCCGACACGCTTTGTTTTAATACCGTACACACACCGATTTGGTTTCACACCAGCCATCCAGCCAGTCCGGGCCGAAATCGCGCCCGGTGCCGGACTGCTTCATGCCGCCAAACGGCAGGTTGGCGTCGATCAGCGTATGGCTGTTCACCCAGACGGTTCCCGCCTGCAGCCGGTCGGTGTATTCCAGCGCCTTGCTGATATTTTGCGTCCAGACGCTGGCCGTCAGCCCATATTCGGTGTCGTTGGCCAGCGCCAGCGCTTCTTCGCCATCCGCGACGCGCACCAGGTTGACCACCGGGCCGAACACTTCTTCGCGGGTGAGTCGCAGCGCGGCATCCGGGTTCACCACCAGCGTCGGCGACACGTAATAACCTTTGCCATCCGGCCCCCGGTTACCGGTGATCAACTCCGCATTGCGCGATTTTGCCTCGTCGAGGAAGGTCTGCACTTTATCGCAGTGCGCGCGCGAGACCAGCGGGTTGATGAACGCCTCCGGCGACATGCCCGGCCCGACGCTCAGGGATTTCACCGCCTGTTCAAACCCGCTGACCAGCGTGTCAAACAGCGGCGCTTCAATATAGATACGGGAGCTCGCCGCACAAACCTGCCCCTGGTTCAGGAAGCTGCCGGTCATCAGGCCTTCAATTACCCAGGCCGGGTCAGCATCTTTCAGCACGATAGCCGGGTTTTTACCCCCCAGCTCCAGCGTCACCCCCGTGAGCGTATCCGCCGCCGCGCGGGCAATTTGCTTGCCTGTCGCCGTTGAGCCAGTAAAGCTCACTTTGGCAATATGCGGATGTGAGGTCAGCGCGGCACCGCACACCGCACCGCTTCCCGTGACCACATTAAACACCCCGTCGGGGATGCCCGCTTCACTTGCCAGTTCCGCCACGCGCAGCATCGTGAGCGGCGTGGTTTCTGAAGGCTTAATGACAATGGAACACCCCGCCGCCAGCGCAGGCATGACTTTCCACATCCCGATCATCAGCGGGAAGTTCCACGGCACAATCCCGGCCACCACGCCAACCGGCTCTTTGCGCGTCCACGCCTGATAGCGGGCCCCCTGCGGTAAGGGGATGGAGAGGTCGAGGGTTTTACCGGCAATTTTCGTGGTAAGCCCTGCAGTATAGCGCATCCAGTTCAGGGTACAGCCCACTTCAAAGGCGCGGGAGATATGAATGGATTTCCCCTGCTCCAGCGTCTCAAGCTGGGCCAGCTCTTCGCTGTGCTGCTCAACCAGATCGGCGAAATGCAGCAGGATACGCTCACGCTCTGCCGGTAATTTTCCGGCCCAGCTACGGGCAACAAACGCACGCCAGCCGGACATCACGGCGCGGTCGACATCATCAACGCTGGCATCGGCGGTGGAGGCGATGACGTCGCCCGTTGCCGGGTTATAGACATTGAGCCGCTTTTCACTGTCCGACGCGGCCTGACGCCCTTCAATCCACAGGCCATGATGTCGGTCTAAAAACTGCTGTACGGCAGGCTGAACGGCTACCTGAGATTCAGACATAGGGTACTCCTTCGTTTTTATTCGCAGGGTGTTAATGCAGTCTAAGAGGGGTTTTGGATTCTCGCTTTTGTCTCTGTGACATTCGCTTTGCCACCTGTGACAGGCTCCGCAAATCGTGATAATTCCGTCTTATAACGCTGTTACCGGTGAGTGTTCTTTCCTATAGTCAGCCTCATAGCTCTGACAAAATGCAACACAAATGCAACAATGCAAAAACATTGACGGTGCAGCGAGATAAGCGATGGCGTGTGCAAGCGAAGAGGAACAGTATCAACAGTGGCTGGCACAAATTAACCAGGTCTGCGGGCGTTTTAATGCGCGTCCGCTGGAGGGGGAATTCGTCGGCGAGCTGGAAACCAGCTATGCCCGTAGCCTGAAGTTAAGCACCGTAACCGCAGGTGGCGTTAACCTGTTCCGCTCCCGCCATGAGATTAACGACAGTAACGATGCCTGGTTCTACACCGTATTTCAGCTGGAGGGCAGCGCGGAGATTGAACAGGACGACCGCCGCGCGGTGCTGAAGACCGGCGATATCACGCTGCTTGATGCTTCCCGCCCGTGCTCCATTGCCTGGCATGAAAAATCCCGCCAGATTTCGCTGCTGGTTCCGCGCCAGATTATTGAGCAACAGTGTCGTTTTCAGGAGGTAAGCTGCGCGCTCCCCCTTTCGCGCACGCTGCCCACCGTTCAGTTAAGCCACCACCTGCTGATGGAAAGTATGGGGAATGCCGATCTGAGTGACCGGGAGAGTGAAGCGGCGCTGGAAGCGATGATCTGTCTGCTTCGCCCCGCGTTCCAGCAGCGCGACGTGGCTCAGCCACGTAAAGAACGCCTGTTCCGCAATGTGCTGTCATTGATTGACGATCATATTCAGTCTGAATCACTGCGACCAGAATGGATTGCCGCACAGAGCGGGATGTCGGTGCGAAGCCTCTACCGCATGTTTGCTGATAAGGGGCTGGTGGTCGCCCAGTACATTAAAAACCGCCGTCTCGACCTGTGCGCACAAGTGTTGCGCTCCGCCAGCGATGATGAAAAGCTGGCGGGCATTGGCTACAGCTGGGGCTTTTCCGACCATAGCCATTTTTCAACCGCCTTTAAGCAGCGTTTTGGCGTCTCGCCTGGCGAATATCGTAAGCGCTTTCGCTAACTACTTCTTCAGCCATTTCCCGTTGATGCCTTTCACGTACTCGCCCGGCTGGGCGCGGGCAACCAGCTTTTGCCCTGCCATTTTCGCCACTTCGTCCACCGGCAGATTGTTGCTGTCAGCCAGCTTCTGATAGCTTTCCGTGCGCGCGGCGTTAATGCGATTGACCAGCGCCAGGGTTTCCGCATCCTGTTTGATTGGCGCAAGATAACCGCTCAGGGTTTCCCCCACGCGCCCCTGCGTCCGGGCGTCATTTAAGGTCAGCGTTGCCGCCTGCACGTTCATGCCGAGCGCCAGTAACATCAGAGCTAATCGTTTCATGGCATCCTCAGAACAGATCGCTGCGTGATTTCAGCAGGGTTTCAACGTCTTTATCGACCTTGATGTGGATCTCATGTTCGATTTTGACATTCATATTGATGGTAATCGGCTCCTTCGGCGCGGCGACTTCAATGCGCGGCGTACAGCCGGTCAGTAGCGCGGCAACGGCAACGGTGAGCACACCAGCCATCTTTTTCATTGTTGTTCCTCACTTTCCTTGCCAGTCGAACTGCGGATACCAGGTATTGCCGCGTGTTGCTCAAACCAGGTTTGCAGGTTGTCTCCAAAACGCAGGCTGCGCCAGAGGGTAAAGACATTCTCTTCATGGGTATAGTTCAGATTAACGTAGCTGCTTTTACCCTCTACCCGGCTGGTTCCCTTAAGGGTCGCCTGCATGGTTAATTCACCCAGATTATCTAAATTGATTCTTGTCCACGAGCGAGAAATTTCCATATAGCGCAGCCAGTTAATTGCGGCTCCCGCCACCATATTATCTTTTACGATGGCGTCCGCCGTGTCTTTATCGATACGCAGCGTCATCGGGCCGGGGTTGGTCAGCCAGCCATCTTTGATGATCCATTTTTCATTGTCCAGCCAGAACGGCAGCGCCCCGCTCACCGGGCCAGACATCGCAAACTGCTTAGGATTAACGGCACTGATCAGCTCGCTGGAGGAGATATTGTCTACCCGCAGCAGCGCCGGATCGTGTTGCGGCATCCTCAACTGCTGCATGGTGATTTTTCCGCCGAGGGTTTCCACCTTCACATTGGTGAGCAGAAGCGGGTTCGCCTCACTCCAGGGGTAGTCACCCTGCAGGTCCGCCGTGATATTCCGCGCGGTCACCAGGTTTACCACCTCGCCAATCCGTAAGGTTACCGGGCCGCGCGTTCCCAGCGACCAGGTGCCCTCACTAAACCGGAACGGCAGGACAAAGTCGACGCCGTTGATCTGGTTGTCTGGCATCCAGGCGCTACCGGCTTTCAGTACGCCGTGACCGCCCGCCTCAAAGCCCTGACCCGCGGCGGCCGAGAAGGCCACCTGCGCATACAGTTCGCCGTCACGCAGCGTCATTTTCCAGTCTGGCGGGATCAACGGCTGGAACACGGTGAGCGATTGTTTCGGCCACCAGGCCTGCCCGCGAAGGCGTTCCCCGTCCCAGCGTCCGTTCACCTGTACCGGTCCGATAGCATCGGCATGCAGATCGCCCTTGAACTGGAACAGTGTCGGGTCTGTTCCGTCTACGCTGAAGGTCAGCACCGACGGCGGCAATACGCTGCCGCCGCTGAAACGGGTTTGCCCGGCATTCAGCGACAGCGCTCCGCTGAACGTCGGCTTGTCAGGATCGCGATACCAGCGCACCGGGTTATCCAGCACCAGACGGGGTTTACTGACCTCCATGGCACCGTACTTGAGCTGGTCGAAACCGGTTGAAAGCGCGGTCAGCTCAATAAGTTTGTCGCGCCATTCGCCTTTTCCGGCAACATCCCAGCGCGCATTCATTGGGGTGAAGCCCCCTTTGCCCCAGTAGCGCCACTGCCACAGGCCGTTGTCGGGTAAAAAGTCACTGGCCTGGCCATCCAGATGCAGTTCAAAATCACCCATCTCGTTCTCGTGCGCCCGCAAAATGGCCTGCAGGCGTCCATCGACACCCTTTTGGGTCAGCCTGACGCCCGCCAGCGGCCAGCGAATTTCATCAATATCCAGTGAATCGATAATGCGACCACGTGAGCGCAGCAGCGCGCCCGGCTCAAAGGAGAGCTGCGGTTCATACAGGCTTCCGGTCAGTTTTGCCGGCAGTCTGGCATAGAGCACCAGGTCGTTATGTTTCGCCTCGCCGCTCAGATGAAGCGGCATGTCGCTTTGTTCCATACTGAGCCTGCCCGGTCCGATATTCAGTACCGCGTTGCCCTTCCCCGCATCCCCTTGAGTGAGCACATTCAGACGCCCGGTCAGGGTCGCTTTCTCAAGCCCCGCCTGCCAGTTATCGACACGAAGGCCAACGCGCCCGCTCAGCGGCATGCCGGAAAGGTTCCAGTTCCAGCGTCCGTCACTGATATTCAGCTGTTCCGCGGTTATTTGCCAAGGCAGATCGAGCAGCGGATCGGGGTTATCCCGCGCCATGACCACCAGTTGCCCCTGATTGGCTTCCCAGTCGAGATCGGCATCGACCAGCGAGGTTAACTGTGGCACGTTAAAGGTCGCAACCGCATGGCCTTTAACCGGCACGCCGTCCGGCACCAGCGGCAGGGTGAATTGTCCCACCAGTTTTATCGGCTGTGGCTGGTCGGGAAGTTGTACATCGAACTGGGTGACAGAGAGGGTCTGACCGCGGAGCATCCCTTTAATACTGACCTGCTCACCTTTGTAGGCAATCTCCTGACGCGCGGGCGTCAGCGACGCCTGAAGTTCTCCCTGCCACTGCTGCCAGGGCGAGAGCGTCAGACGATGGACAGTAAGCCAGGTATTCGGTAACACCGCCTGCCACTGCACCAGCGTTTTGGGCGCGACCGTGGACGGTGCGGACTGGGGAATTTTATTGAGGCAAACGGAGTTCAGTTCGAGCGCGCCGATATCCAGTTTCCAGCGGCTGGGGTGCGACAGGGTCGCGTTATCGACTCGGGCAATTTCGCAGTCATCCACAAGATAGCTAAGATCGGGGATGATCAGGGCATGACGCGTGAGTCTGGGACTTTGTTCAAAGGCGATGCGTGTCCCGACAGGAAGCCAGATCCCGGCAAGGGTTGGTACCCATTGGGCAAGGGTCATCAGCAGCGTCAGCGGCACCAGAATGAACAGCAGTAAGAGCGCAATTGCGGCTTTGTATGTACCCCTCATGGGCAGTTAATATCCTGATTTAGCGAAAGAATTAAGCCGACAGTGCCGATCATTGTCGCATGTTTAGCCAGTCAGTTGAAGAGAATGCCAAATTTAAGGATAGATGCTCTGACCGTATGCGCTAAAAATTTTATTATACTTAACGTCAATAAGTCATCTTAAATTCAATGGGTTAGGCTATATTTCAAGACGACCTTCAGCGTTGTAGCGTCAAAAGTTAGAATTTGTTGCGCGGCATTGCCAGCAGGTAAACCATCGCAAAAACCAGGGAACCCCAGTACACCGAGTCATATAGAAAAGGATCAAAATCTATGTGCAAAAATCCATTCACAAACTCATGCCCATTCGCAAAAATGTTTATCTGTACGGCAGCGACTGCAATCACGAGCAATGTATAAGCAATGAAGAGAGGGTATTTGCGGAGTCGATTGATTTTTATCTTCCCCAGATACAGGAGGACAAAAATTGCAATAGATACAATAAAATAGCAAAAAGCGGGCCACATAGGTGGGTTTAGGGATAACTCAAGTTGTGGTGACATAATCAATTCTCTTTAGCAATCTGGTACATCTGCCATCCTGTAACGCTTCCACTTCGCCCACCTTCTGACACCTCCGCCCCAGGGTGCATCAAATCTATACTTAAGCAGGGTTGTAGATTGAATATCATAGAGTTAACGGGTAAAGATGCTCTAAAATAATTGATAGAACTAATTGAATTCAATAATATTTCAGAAATTGTAAGATAATTTTAATCATGCTAACGTGAATGCAAAATCACTGGAGAAAGTCTTATGAAACTCGCGGTATATAGCACAAAGCAGTACGACAAAAAGTATCTGCAACATGTTAACGAGGCTTACGGGTTTGAGCTTGAATTTTTCGACTTTCTGCTGTCCGAAAAAACCGCCAAAACGGCGCACGGCTGTGAAGGCGTTTGCATTTTTGTGAATGATGATGGCAGCCGTCCGGTGCTGGAAGAGTTGAAAAAACAGGGCGTGAAATATATCGCCCTGCGCTGCGCTGGTTTCAACAACGTAGATCTTGATGCCGCAAAAGAGCTGGGGCTGAAGGTGGTCCGCGTCCCGGCATATTCTCCGGAAGCGGTCGCGGAACATGCCATCGGTATGATGATGTCACTGAACCGTCGTATTCACCGTGCTTATCAACGTACCCGTGACGCCAACTTCTCTCTGGAAGGGCTGACCGGCTTTACCATGTACGGTAAAACCGCGGGCGTTATCGGTACCGGTAAGATTGGCGTCGCCGCCCTGCGCATTCTGAAAGGGTTTGGTATGCGTCTGCTGGCGTTTGATCCTTACCCAAGCGCTGCCGCGCTGGATCTGGGCGTGGAATATGTCGACCTGCCGACGCTGTTTTCACAGTCTGACGTTATCTCCCTGCACTGTCCGCTGACGCCGGAAAACTACCACCTGCTCAACCAGGCGGCGTTTGACCAGATGAAAGATGGCGTGATGATCATCAACACCAGCCGCGGCGGGTTGATTGATTCCCAGGCCGCTATTGAAGCGCTGAAGACCCAGAAGATTGGCGCGCTGGGGATGGACGTGTATGAGAATGAGCGCGATCTGTTCTTTGAAGACAAATCTAATGACGTGATCCAGGACGACGTATTCCGCCGTCTGTCTGCCTGCCATAACGTCCTGTTCACCGGACACCAGGCGTTTCTGACTGCCGAAGCGCTGATCAGCATTTCAGAAACCACGCTGGGGAACTTGCAGCAGCTGGAAAAGGGTGAAGAGTGCCCTAACGCTATCGTGTAAATCTATATGCCGGGTGCGGCTCTGCCCTGCCCGGCCAGCTACGCCCGGTCTGGTTTCCAGCACCGGTGAGCAAAGCGCCACCAGAGCAGGACAGCCAGCAGCGCAATGGCGCTGAGCACGCTAAAGGCCGTCGCAAAAGAGTAATGACCGGCAATCGTGCCGGTTAACGCCGGGCTCATTGCTGCCCCGACACCCTGCATCAGCATGACCACGCTCTGCCCGGCATTCACGTGCCCACTCCCGCGCAACAGCACCACGATAAACGACGGCACGACAACGCCCAGGATCCCCGCGGCCAGACCATCAAGAATTTGTACCGGGATCATCATCAACGGGGCGTCTGTGGAGGCTGCCAGTGCCGCCCGAACGGGCATAATAAGCAGGGCCAGCATGATGAAACGCCAGTAACCGTAGCGCTCAATTCGACCTGCCACCCCCATGGCGACGGGGATCATCACCGCCTGAGAAATGATGACGGTGGCCGCCGCAAATAATCCGGGATTGATGGTTGCCGGTGCCGCAGCAACCCTCATGCTCAGCATCGGCAGCAGTGCGGCATTGGCCAGATGGAACAGCAGCAGCGTCAGCCCGGTTATCAACAGCGCCCGGTTTTTAATCAGCACCGCGACGCCGGGGACCGGTTGACGGTCTGAAGAGGTCAGCCCCCGCGCCGCATCGTTGTCGATATCTGTATGACGAATGGCAAGCAGCGCGCACAACGTCAGAAGCGTCGTACAGGTCATCAGCAGGAAAATGCCCCCGACGCCCCAGAACCAGGCAATGCCGCCTGCAATCACCGCCGTCAGGAAATTGCCGGCGTGGTTGAACGCCTCGTTCTTCCCCATCTGCGCGCTAAACCCGCTCGGGCCCGTCAGACCCAGCGTAATACCCGCAATCAGTGGCCCCACAAACGCCGCGCAGATACCGGTGATAATTTGCGAGACGGCGACGACGCCGCTCTGCTGACTAAACCAGAGCAGCAGCGTACTCAGCGTAATGGCGATACAAAGCAGTGCCAGAACCGAACGCTTATTGCGGGAGGTATCCGTAATAAATCCCGCCGGCAGCGTTGCCAGTAATCCCGCCAGCCCCCCGGCGGTCATCAGGATGCCGATATCATCCGGGGTCCAGTGACGTTCCGTCAGGAAGATGCCGAGAAAGGGCCCGAGGCCATCGCGAACATCAGCAATGAAAAAACTTGTCAGGCACAACGCCCGCAGTGAACGAAGAGACATACTTCCTGCCTTTTGCATATTGGCTGGCTCTGTTAGCGACGGCCTGTACGTTCGACGCCCTGTTAAAATCACGATGCAGTATACCGGAGCGTGTTGAAGCTAAAATGACCTCTCCACTCTTCTGCCGCGGCAAACTCTTTTTATAGAACTTCACGCTTTCCAGATACGCCCATTTATGGGAGTATTTAGGAATCGATTGTTTCCTAAATGATGAACACAATGTCTGAGAAGCTACAGAACGCACGCGAGCGCGGACGTCCGCGGCAGTTTGATCTCGATGCGGCCCTGGATCTGGCGATGCCGGTATTCAGAGAAAAGGGTTACCACAGCGCGTCGATAAGTGACCTGAGCGACGCGATGCAGCTCACTGCGGGCAGTATTTATAAAGCCTTTCACGATAAACGTGGCCTGTTCCTGCAGGTATTCGCGCGTTATACCTCCCTGCGCAATCAATCGTTGCGCGAGCGTCTGGCGCGACAACCTGATGGCCGGGCCAAAATAGCCGAGCTGCTGAACTTTTATCTTGAATCGGCCAGCGCTGTCGAAGGACGCCGCGGCTGCCTGGTGGTCGGCAGCACCCTTGAACTCAGCCAGTTTGACGGCGAAATTGCCGGGCTGGTGCAGAGCGCGCTTGCGCGAAATCAGCACGCGATCCTCCAGCTGATCGAACAGGGTATGCATGACGGTTCAGTTAATTCGCGACACGACGCGCAGGCGTTGAGCGGCGTTTTGCTGTGCCTGGTCCTGGGCATGCGTGTGGCGGGCAAAGCCGGAGAATTACCGGCACGCGAACGGCTGGTAGAGACGGTGATGGCGCTACTCGCCTAAAAAATTTATCCATAAAGGAAATGATCATTTCCTAAATAGCTGGAGGTAGTCATGTCTGAGAATTCAATCCCCCTTCCGTGGTCGCAGCCTGTCGCGGGCTTGCCCGATTTTGCGCACTATTACTCAACGGTTGATGGGGTTCGTCTGCACTATGTCAGAGGCGGACAGACGCAAGGTGAAACAATCGTGCTGCTTGCAGGCTTCCCGCAAAGCGGGTTTGCCTGGCATAAGGTGATGGCTCTTTTAGCCGATCGTTACGATATCATTGCACTCGACCTCCCGGGCCAGGGCGACTCCGATAAGCCACAGTCTGGCTACGATACCCTTACGCTTGCCAGTTCGGTTTTTGGGCTGGTGCAGACACTCGGGATCACAAGACATTACCTGGCCGCCCACGATGTAGGTGCATGGGTTGCCTGGCCGTATGCCCTGCGTTATGAACAGCAGGTAATCAAGCTGGCTCTGCTTGATGCCGGTATCCCGGGTATTACTTTGCCGGACGCCCTGCCCGCGACGCCAGAAAAAGCCTGGAAAACCTGGCACTTCGCGTTTCATCTTCTCCCCGACCTGCCGGAAGCCTTAATTAGCGGGCGTGAAGAGATTTACCTCGAATGGTTCCTGCGGCGAAAAACCGCCAGTCCGATGGCCTTTAGCGATGCGGATATCGCCCGGTATGTCCGCCTGATGCAGCAAAACGGCGCGCTGCGTGCCGGGCTGGCCCCTTACAGAGAAGCGGCGGTCTCCGCTGTTCAGAACCGGACGCTGGCTGAAACGCAAAAACTTCGGGTGCCGCTGCTGGCCGTCAGTGCCGATCAGGGTTCGATTGCCGATATGGCTGCCCCGCTTCGCCAGTTTGCAGAGACGGTGAGTGGCATTACGCTTGCTCATTGCGGTCATTTCATTCCGGATGAACAACCTCAGGCCCTGAGTGAGGCCCTGGCAGACTTCTTCCGTTAACAGGAAGCGCACGGTGTTGATCACTGCTGGCACCGTGCCCTGCTTCATCAACAAAGACAATTGCTGTCGCCATAAAATAAACCTCGCTCAAAATTTATTAAGGAGTTAATCTCGCAAAGAAAATAAGGGGGCATTATGAAAAACTTGATACTCAGTGTTATCGCAAAAATTTCCAAAATGGACGCTGAAGCTAAAGAGCTGGCGGCCAAAGTAGAAGCACAGTCTTTGTTGATAGGCGCGTTGTTACTGACCATTGGTAAAAATGGCGGTATGAACGAAATGCTCGAGAATGTCAGAAAAGCGATCAACGCGGCGCTTGAAGCAGCAGATACGCCGCTCAAATCCGACGCTGAAATGTTACTGAACGAATTCAATAACCTGATTTTATTAACCCAGCTACTCGAAACTAATGACTCAGAGATAAGTATCGAGTCGTTAAAGGAAGCCCCAGGCGAAACGGCCTCAGATTGAAACCCATTCCTAGAGGCTGGAGTTAAGTCTCCAGCTTCTCGTTAAACCCACGCCTTACGCGCAGCGCGCCATGACCGTGTGAGCGTGATTAGACTTTGCCAGACAGAATATTCAACATCCGTCGCAAGGGTTCCGCAGCGCCCCACAACAGCTGATCGCCGACCGTCAAAACCGAGTATATAGGGTCATTGTTAAGCGACATTTTCTTGTAACGGCCAATACCCACCTGCAGCGAACCGCTAATGTTAGAGGGAGTCAATTTACTGACACTGTCATCCTTATTATTGGGCACATAGTTAACCCATGGATGGGAATGCGTCACAAGCTCTGCAAATTCTTCTTCGCTGACTTCACGCTTGAGCTTCAGGGTTATTGCAGCACTATGGCAACGGATCACACCGACCCGAATACACAAGCCATTTACCGCAATTGTACCCGGAGAAAGACCAAGAATTTTGTTCGTTTCTGCCTCACCCTTCCATTCTTCTCTGCTATTACCATCCCCTAAATCGCTGTCAATCCATGGAATAATACTGCCCATTAAAGGCGCGCCGAAATTCTGGATGGGCATGTTAGCACTGTTAATTAATTCACTCACTTTATTGACTAAAGGAAGCACTGAACCTGAGGATTCCAGCTCATCAGAAGATAAATGTTTACTGATATAAGCGCTTTGAGCAATTAATTCCCGGACATATTTAGCACCCGCTCCGGATGCAGACTGATAGGTCATCACACTCATCCATTCTATCAGGTCAGCTTTAATTAACCCTGACAGTCCCATAAGACTCAGCGTAATGGAACAATTGCCCCCAACAAAAAGTTTAATTCCCTCTTTGATGGCACGATCGATATTTGTGCGGTTGACCGGGTCGAGAATAATGCAGGCTTTTTCATCCATCCGGAGCGCTGAGGCCGCATCAATCCAGTAGCCTTGCCAGCCATGGCTAATCAACTTAGGATAAATTGCTTTGGTATAATCCCCGCCCTGACAGGTTATGATGATATCCATTTCGGCCAGAGCGCTAATAGAATTAGCATCTTTGAGTGTGTGGTTGACGCCACCAATGACGGGACCAGCAGCCCCTGCACTGGAAGTACTGTAAAAATGCGCGGAAATATTGTCGAAGTCGTTCTCTTCGACCATTCTTTGTAACAAAACAGAGCCCACCATTCCTCGCCAACCAACAATACCAACCTGCTTCATTTGCTTAACCTTAATGACGTTATGAGAATGTTAATTTTTCAAAACATGTTATATCTCATCCCACATTAATGGTCATTACGAATTGCATCACATTTGGCCATTATTAAAATGTTTCATACGGCATCAGCAATATTTATACCTTTTACACGGCATAAATAATTAAAGTTGTGGGTAAGACATAATCAAACAAAAACCGGGCCTCACGCCCGGTTTTGTGGCTGATCTGAATCAGCGCTACGCACTCAACCCGCGATTCTCCAGCATCGGTTCAATCCTCGGATCGTGGCCGCGCCAGTTCCGGTAAAGTTCAGCTCAATCACTACTGCTCCCGCGCGACAGAATCACCTCGCGGAATGTCTGTCCGTTTTCGCGGGTCAAACCACCCTGCTCGACAAGCCACTGATAGCCATCGTCTGCCAGCATTTGCGTCTATAGGTAATCCAGATTCAGTGTTTGATAATACAGATCAACCTTTTTTATCTGTTGTAAACCTTGCTATTACTTCTTTTTCATCTGCAATTTTACCAAGATTTTCTGGCGCTATTATTCTGCCAACGGGTGTGTATCCGTAGTTTGTCTGAAAGGTCTCATAAAAAAGTACCAGGGTACGATGGCCGTATAACATGAGATCGCCCTGATTAATGGTTCCAGGTTTGACCTGGTGGGTCGGTAAGGGACGGGGCAGATCAGCAAATTTCTCGTTCCCGTTAAGTTCCTCCATCGTTAGAGTCAGGGGAAGCTGTTCAATAAATGCCTTTGCGGCTGGATTATTCTTAAGTTCAACGTAAAAAGTTTGCTGATTGATAGTCATTTTAATGGTCACGGCTTTTTCCTTGTCTGGTTGCAAAGAATTACTGGCACGAACCGGGAATAAAAAGCTCGTGATGATAACAAATAACAGGAATAATATTTTTTTCATCCAGATTCTCTCCCGCAAATGTGCTGCACCTTTCAGGTGCAGCATCAATGATTATTTTAGATAAACTTTTAAAAAGAAGTCAATTTATCAAATGGGTTCAGATACGTATGCTTATCTCCGGACTCCTCTCTTACTGGAAATTCTACACGATAGATGTATGTTGACTAGCTAATGATTGCTTAATGGGCTTATAAGCTATAGTTATGTTTTGTGAGTATCTCACCGATGAAACGTAATCTGAATGAACTCCTTTATTTCATTACCGTCACCCGCGAAGGGAGTTTAACCCGTGCGGAGGCTCAACCAGGGGGGACGCAACCGGCTCTCAGCTAGGCAATATCGACGCGGGAATAACGGCTGCAGATCCTACTGCTCACACGAACTACCCGTAACGTATCTCCAATTAATGAGCTGTACTCATAATCAATATAAATTTATACGCATTATCGAATTAATGCTCTGCTGCTAAGATTATCCCTGTTCAGGAATGTGTCACTGAAGTCTGAAGAGATTGAACCTGATCTCAGTCTGATAGTGGTGACAACAGCCCATCACCTATTCAGGAATAGTAAAAATGACAGATAACATCATAGGCAAAGTAATTGTAATCACGGGTGCATCAAGCGGTATGGGTGAAGCGGCTGCACGTTATCTTGCTGAAAAAGGAGCAAAGGTTGTGATGGCAGCGCGGAGAATAGACCGCATAGAGGCCATTGCGAGTGAGCTCCAAAAGCAGAATAAAGAAGCCATCGCCGTCGCAACCGATGTGACGAAACTTGATGACGTAAACAACCTCATTGAGACTGCGGTCAACAAATTCGGTCGTGTAGATGTTCTTATCAATAATGCCGGCCTGATGCCACTTTCCCGCCTTGAACAGGGAAATGTCGATGAATGGAATCAGATGATTGATGTCAATCTGCGCGGGGTTCTACACGGGATTGCTGCGGTGTTGCCTTATATGAAATCACAAAAAACAGGTCATATCATTAACACCGCATCTGTTGCTGCACACCTTGTCTTCCAGAGTTCTGCTGTCTATTCGGCGACAAAATTTGCTGTTCGAGCATTAACCGACGGTTTGCGCCAGGAAATGGCGGCACATAACATTCGCGTCACGTTAGTCTCCCCCGGTGCTGTTAAAACAGAACTACTGGAGCATATAACGGATAAAGATGTTAAGGCTGCAAACCAGGATTACGTTGAAAATGTTGGCGTACCAGCAGAAACCTTTGCACGCATGGTAGCCTTCGCAATTAATGAACCAGAAGATGTTGGTGTAAGTGAAATTATTTTCAGACCAACGGCTCAGGAATTGTAATTAGTTTAGTGGCGGCAACTGGAGAAAAACTATCAGGATTTAGGCTTTCAGAAAAGGCATACCCCTATGCCTTTTCCTAAGCCTAAAAAAACGATTTTTCCTGCACCTAACAGCGAGAAATGTCCGCTTCTGGCACAGGCCTGCTGTTGCAGCCCTGACAACCTTAGACTTCAATCGATTCAGAGATCTCTAACGCATCATCTACTTCAATGCCCAGATAGCGGACTGTGCTTTCCAGTTTCTTATGGCCCAACAGAAGTTGGATCACCCGAAGATTCTTGGTTTTCTTGTAGATCAGGTAAGGTTTTGTTCTTCTCATGGAATGTGTGCTGTAAAGCGAATCTTCGAGACCACGCTTTTCTACCCCCCCATGAAAGATTCGGTTGTATTGTCGGGTTGATATGTGCTGATTAGTTCCGACCCGAGACCGGAACAAGAAGTCTTTACTGTGCAAATTGCCAATTTTTATCAATGCAGCAACAGCTTCTCTTGTTCCTTTGGTTATCTCAAATTGCACAGGACTACCGGTTTTCTGTTGCAACACCGTTGCTCTGCTTGAAAACAAGCTACCATATGCCACATCAGATACTTTGAGTTTAACCAGATCACAGCCTCGAAGCTTACTGTCCAGGGCCATATTGAACAGAGCTAAATCGCGCGTTTTACCTTCCAGTTCAAGCCGGTTTAGGATCCCCCAGATATGAGATATTTGAAGTGGTCTTTTTTGGCCGATGATACGGTCTTTGTTCCACGGTGACGTGTTCATACTCAAATCTCCTGCAATGTGGGAGATTTGAGTATGGTTGTCCCTTATCAGCGAGGAGCGGACCTTAGTGCTGTCCGCCGATTGGTCATGTTTCGGCGAGCCGAGTGGTAATTCAGCTGGCTGCATAGTCATGCATCCGGATAAATTTTACCGGGCGTGTTTCCAGTCGTTTTCCGGGTCAATACATAGCAGTTTTATCTTTTCTCATCGTAAGCGTCGCCAGTAACTCAAAGGCGCTACCGGTAACGACGTTAGGGTAAATCTCCTGCTTTTAACAAGCCGATTGCATGGTCAAGTTGCTTATAGAGTTTGTGTCTCAAATCATCTAACTCGTCATTTTCTCGAATTAGAGGTATTCCATTTTTATGGAGAACAATATCGTTAAATGACCCCATCCCGCCGTAGAGTTTTTTCAATGAGTAAATGGATGACTCACAATCAACATCGAGTTCGATGGCCAGTTTTTCAAATGTTTTTGCCCATGAACCCTCCTCATTTGAGGATAGTATTTTAATGATGTCAGTTACTGTTTTCTTTATTTCATTTTTCATTTCAAACCACCACTTCCAAGTATCTTAACGCCAGGTATTTTCCACGGTGCAGGTACTACAACTTGCTCAGAGCCACCGGAAAAAAGGTCTGTTTGATAGCCTACTTCTCCAACATATACTTTCGTTCCCGCGGGTATTTGGATCTCGTGATAGCTATCAAGAGGAGATTCACTTCCATTAGGCCATTTGGGTAGCAGTGCCTTATCTATCCTGGTTTGGAGCACTCCTTGAGGTCGTTCATACCCGAAAAACTGACCTAATGGTCGCCCCTCAACCCCCCCTCTATAGAAACTCGTATCTGTTGATAGAGTGATCTCTTTGTATGTACCACTGGAAAAAGTTTCTGCTAGCTCTTTAGGTAATGGTCCGGGCTTTATCATCGAGTATTCCCCCTCGATTTTTCCCAGAACATGAAGATTGTTAAGCTCACTCGCCGCCCCTATTCTGCCGAGCCCAAGACCCGCAGCAACAGAAGCACCAGCAATGATCAGCCCTTTATTGTCCATAACTTGCTTGTAACCCTCTGGCGCATCGCCACCGAGTTGCTGCGCGGTCTGATGGAATCCATCAATATTGCCATTATAGATCCCACCTGCGGCCAACAACCGGCCTGCTGCTTTGCTATTGATGGTTTTTGCAGCCTGAGCATGTTGCGCAGGTGCCGCCGGGCGGACGTGATATCCCGGGCGTTTCAGCTGCCGGGACAGGAGGAAGCTGAGCCGGGTATAAAGGAACAGAGGCAGATCATTGCGAAGGTCACCGGATGTCGTCAGCACACCCGAAATAGTATGCCCGGTTATGTCTTTTCTCAGCAGAATGAGCTTCCCGGATTTGATGTCGGCAAGCGTGTCACGGTATGCCATCCACGGTTGCTGCCAGTGAAACGGTTGATAGCGGCTGACAAACCGGGTGTAGCCCTGCGGTAAATTCCACTCCTGGATGATGCGATTGGGCAATGCAGTTTCTGCAAGATCTCCTGCCGCAGTGTCCGGGTGGATAATGTGAGGGATGTCCTCAAGGTAGATGTCGTCCAGTGACATTGCCTGGCTGTGATGAAGCATGGTGCCCCTTTTTCGCTGCTGTTATGCGCCCCATTATTGCGTATTACAGACAACAGGCAAAGCCCCCCTAATGCCCCTGTGGCCAGATGCTGACTCCGCCAGCATCTGGGTTCTATCTGACCGGGGACTGACCAGAAAAGGTCCGCTACGAGCGAGGAGCGGAAGTTCAAGTTGTTCTGCAACTGACGAAGGCTTAAATCAACGGATAGATGGTAATAGTTAATATGTCATTGTCTCTAAGTTAAAAGAATCTGTGTGCTCCTGGCTTGGGTAGTCTCAATGAAGATAATATTGTCAAGGTGCAGTGATTGTTTTAAATACATCGGAAAAATAAGATGGAAAGCCTTGCAGTATTATTTCGAATCTCTCTGGATTTTCTCGAATCATGTTTCTGGAGTCAAAACTGGCTTGAATAGCATCTTGAGTCATTCCCTCTGCAAGACACTGGGCAATCACGCGTTCAGCAAATCCCGCTTCAAAAAAGGCAATGCAACTCTGATTCGGAAGTCCATATTTCAATCGTTTCTGAAGAAGATCAGCGTATCCTCTAAATACATCACCAGCCTGTTCTGAAGAGGATGCGATAAATGATTCCTTTACCGCTGCGAGCAAGAGTGCAAACTCAAAGCCAAATGTTTGTTCACACAGGTCTACAACCATATCAAGATCAAATTTTCTTTGGTTGGTGCCATAGGGGTAATACGCACCCAATTTGTCAAACCGTTGAAGGAGAGCAGCAAACGAATCTCCAGCCAGCCATCCCAATGCTAATGTCATAAGAGCCCCATTAGGAACAGTATCACTCAACCGTTTTTCACTGGATAAGAGAACTAAAAGCGGCCATAGCATATCAAACAGGTGATCGGCAGAGGTTGTTCCCTCGAGCGCGTTTGCATTTGTAGTGACCCATGATTCGATCACCAACGCTTGGTCAATACCTAACAATGTCCGACCAAAACGCTGCTGGATCGCTGTATCTGGAACAAAAAGTTCGATCCTTCGCGCCACAGACTCGAAGATATCTGTCAGGAGTATTTTTTGCTCTTCAGTGGCAAGCGAATAGGCAAGTGTTTCAGTAACCAATTCTCGAGAATTGCCCACAAAAGTTTCGGGCTGAACATCACTACGATATGTCATTAAGAAGCTTTCAACTGCTTCAATAATCTTTTTCTTAGATTTAAGTTGTTCGATTAATGAAGCGACCGAAAAATTCTCTTTAGGGAGATTGATAGGGACGCTCTCTACCCACTTTAAAAGAGCCTCCCAGTCATTGACAATGTAAGTGGCTACTTCAGCAGAGCTTGGTGAGCTTAGAATAACTGTTCCGAGGTCATTTCGCAGAGGATCGAAAAGAGAAAGCAATGTACTTCCCGTTGGCTCAGCACTATCAGGATTGATTAGATTGATTGTATCTTTCCAGCGGTGCGTCTTTGCGAAACGCTCGTCATAGAGACGGGGGTCAGTGAATATAACAGTGCCCTCACCGTACATTCCGGCACGTCCAGCACGTCCCATGAGATTATGGAAGTCGCGTACTTTGATCGATTCACGCCCCTGCATTGCACTTGTTACAAGTAGGTATCGAATTGGAAGGTTAACACCCTGTGCGAGTGTTGAGGTACAGACGATCAATCGAATAAGGCTTTGCCTCATCGCATACTCAATAGCCAGACGAACACCTTGGGGAGTATTGCCGTGATGAGCAAAAATGCCTAAAGTAGCTGCTTGAGTCAAATATGCATTAGCACCAAAATTACGTTCGAAGAGGTAAACAAAGCGACGAATCTCATTAGGGTCACTATTAGCAGAAGGTGGTTCAAGTGAAATTCCACGACGAAAAATATCTTCGGCGGCCTCACGAACAATTTTTGCAGCAGAAGCCTTCCTCCCTGTGAAAATAGCAACCCCACCATTTTTTAGCAGGCGTAAACCAAGATACAACGCTATGGATCCACTTTCCTGGGTAGGGAAAAAACGATCCTTTCTTTCCTTAGGTAGTCGTGGCATTTTTTCTGAAACAATAACTCGCGGGACAAAGAATTTCTGATCGCTATCATAGGCAACATTGAACTGTAGCTGACCATCTTTACCTTTCGGAAGGCTGGTAAAGGCAATGAGTCTACTAGCCTGTAAGGATTTACTGGAGACAACCTTTGAACCGTCATTTAATAACCAGGCTGCAACTGAAGCAGCATTCTGAATTACTGCTGAAATCAACACGCTCTGGGCATTTTCGTGTAGCATTCGCTTAATGGATGTTAGTAACAGTTCATAAGTTACACCCCGGCTGCCTGTATCAAACTGATGCCCTTCGTCATAAACTACAAGTCCAGCTTTCTGAACAATGTCTGGCTCTTGTCGAAGTATATAAAGAAGCTTCTCCGGGGTAAGAATAATGACCTGCGGCTTCGATTCGACCTCTATCTCTGAGTCAAATATTCCAGATTCCACATCGAGAAAATCTGATAAGGTAGAAAAATCGAACTCGACATCTGGTTGTAACGCGTCACTGGGTTGATTGACGTCATAGCCATCATCCTTAAATGCCTTTTCAAGATCGTTGGCTATCTCCTGGCAGAGTGCGCGGAAGGGTGCAATAACTAAGACCAATTTCGTACGAGCAGAAAGAAATGCCGACCGGATAATAAGCTCGGTCGCTCTCGATTTCCCGGCGCTCGTCGGCATCTGAACGACTCCTGATGCCCCGCTATACAATCCTGCCTCTCCTGGCAAGCGCTGAGATGGCCACATTTCCTTAATTGACATAGAACGCGATAAGTATGACTCCCACTTTTCTGGCGGAAGGTTGCTATAATGCGGAAGTAATGTCCAAGCAGAATTAGCGATGCGAGTGGCACTAACCGCTCCTAGCAAATCGGCCATAAGTAGGTCATGTGCAGACGCATGGCTATAGGCCCATTCGCGCAGTGATTTAATAGCATCATAGGCTTTCTGTCCGCCACTCCGGCCATACCTGAAGTGTTGGCGCAATACATCCAAAATATCTTTTGCACGTGAAGATACTAATGTCTCGTTGGTCTGCTCCCAAGGCCGATCCATCGCTGCTTTAACTGCAATAGCTAAAGTATCGTGCTTAGGAAACTCGAGTTGGCCCAGTTTAGACAATTGGACTGCAGCATTTCCGGGTACATCGCCAAGATAGAAACCAGCAGCGGCAAGTATGCGAAGATTGAAGGAGAGTTCTTTGTTCAGCAGGGAGTTGTCATAAGCCTGAAGGACTTGAGCCGAAAAAATAACCTCATCCAGTGGGGTTTGGGATTGAGCTTCAATCGAATTGCCGATGGCCTTAGCCACCACTTCTGATGCAAAGTCGCCGACGGTACCAACAGCTAATGGAAACTGCATCTCCAAGTCGAGATCTTCAGGAAGATCAATATGATCTTCTTCTGGAACGCCATACTCAAACATTTTCCCTTTTGATAGCGTAACTGCTGCTGCATAACGAGCACGTTTTTTAGGCTTCATTTGCTGCCCTGCCATAGAGAGCGTGAACAAATTTCATAAGCGTCTTAGCATGAATTACAACCAACATTAGATTTTTAATATTTTCATGCGAAGTGCAGTCTGTAGTTTCAGATATATGAGCCGAATCATAAAGACTTGAACAAAAAACAGCCGCTGCCCCTGTCATTCGTACATAAGGGACATCCAACCCTTCTTGAAAGCGTTCCACCCGATCTGCACCTTCTTCATCTTGGCGATCAATTAAACGGCGCTTCATCGCATTAAGGGATTCTGATATTCGATACACATCCTTTATCGAGTCGATAACGGCGTCTTGCAATCTCGGCTTTGCTTTCTTACCACTGAGTTGTGCTTTCGACTCAAAAGAAATCAAGATGTCTTTTGTAGATGGCCGTGATGCGCCTATGTCATCAAACTTAAACGCTAAGACATCTGTTCCCTTTGGAGACTCGTTGCGAACCATTTTGTTGTCATATCGAGTACGAGGAACCCAATAACCAAAATGGCTTTCAAGTAGATCCGCGATAAGAATTTCAGCAAAATCGCCGGAGCGCGTTGCAGGGCCAAAATCTTCAGACTCATCAGGAAACACCAAGTCTCTCAAATACTCGGCTCGCGTTTTTTTAGTCCCTCTACGCAGGCGATCAATTTGGCTGTCCAGACAGTAATGCTCACGGAAATGTTTGGCCCATGCGGATAGTACATGCCCCGCTTCAAGATCGAATTCGAGCTCGTATACCTCTACCTCATTGCCGTCAGAAGTGGTTACGTTATGTTCAGCTTTTTTGAGCCAAGCTGAGTACGGTTGTCCAACAGTCATTTTAACCATTTTGCTCTTTCTTAAGCACTCCGTGGCTTAACACTTCGAGATGCGCCGGCGAAATCGATAGTTTTCGGGCATCGTGTTCCTTTTGATTTTACTACCATGAGCTCCGCAGGGTACATATATTGACGCCTACGACGTAAGTACGGTTATACGAGAAAACGAGGCCATAGGCAGGGCCTTAAATTGCCCATATAAGATGGCATGGAACTGCCGACTTTGGTAGCCGATCATACTCGAATGTGATGATGACATCATTGGCATAGCGGTATATTAATCAACAGAGAACGGGTGAGTAGCAAAGATAAGAGGAAATCAATGGATATTTTAGCGTTAAAAGAAGTACTTCGCCCTGCGGGGGGAAACTTGAAAGATCATTGCACTAACGAAAAAATCCCTGATCTCTGTCGTCAGTTGGGGCTACCTGTGCCCAGAGAGGAAGGATGCAAGCGCGAGCGCTTGCATGGAGCCTTTGATTTACTTAATGACGCAGATATGCCGGAGTTGGCAAGAACGCTGTTGTCGCGAAAGGTTTTCAATCCAAGTATACGCAACAATATCCAAGACATCCTATGGGAGGACGAGCCCTGCATCGATATACCCAAGCGACATCGTCGCGAGCTAGCAGAGGCTCTGCAACCATTTGAATTATTTAGCCACTGGGAAAATTTCAAGCGATTATTAAATGATTTGTTTGTTTTTCCGGTGGATTTAAGTGAAATATTTTCGATGCATGAGACAGGGATTCTTGGCGAAATTCACCGACATTTTGTACGAAATCCTGAAGACGGTGATGTGGTATGGTTATTTGAAAAACTGCAGATTGTCGAACAATCAGCTCCACGTTTCCGTAGGTGGCTCGAAGGTTTAGTCTCTGCGGACGTGCAGATCAGTATCGAAAAGCAGGTAGCAAAGGTTGAGGCCATTAATAAAGTTTTAAGGACGTGTGGAGCCGGGCTTACCCATAGCTCAGATGCTGAAGGCTATCCGGTTTTTAGCCTGATATCATTGCGGGCGTTTCGTGGGCGCCCTAAGAACATTATTTTCGCCTCTCTCACCAAACCTGATATTCGTTTGAGTGACTCTCTTAATAACGAAATTGAAATTCTTTCAAACCCAAATGAGGTTTTGATCTATGATCGTCCATTAAGTACCGAGGGATTGAGTTGGCGTGAACTGCAGGCATGGTGGGCAGATTTTACTTGTGAAGAGAATAGCGAACAGGCAAAAAATTCGCTTTATCGACGATTGCAGCAAAGTTTGCCTAACTCGTCTCCGCCTCAGCAAAAGTTTTTCAAAGAATTCTTTCGACAATATAGTTCAGCAATTTATGACTTACCTGCATTGCTACCTGAAGTTTGGCTGCACTGGGATCCCAAAACCGTATCAGAGAGAGGCGCTGAAGCACTACTCAATCATAGGATGGATTTTCTTTTGCTAATGCCTGATGGCGGTAGGGTTGTGATCGAAATCGATGGTATTCAACATTACTCAGATGAAACAGGTAGGGCGAGTAGGAGTAAATATGCAGATTTGGTTGCAGGTGATCGTAGCTTAAAATTGGCAGGTTATGATATTTATCGTTTTGCAGGTATCGAACTTCATCGCGACGATGCCTCATATAAAATAAAGTGTTTTTTTGATTCTTTGTTTAAATGTCATGGGATAAAAATAAATTTATAGATGAATTTTTTCAAAAATTCGCACCAGAGAAGCTGAGGTTAGTAGTTTGGGTCCTCCTTCAGGGAGGTGGTCACTTTATTGTTTTATTTGACCTGCTCCCCACAGATTGATGCAGATAGATGTTAGTAACGTCCGCTCTTGGCACATAACGGCCCTGGAAATTGGGAAAATCACCGGACCCTTAGCAGATCTGAATATCTGGTCGTATATCTCGGCGACAGCATTTCACGTTTCATCTGCCAATACTGCTATATGCCCTGCAAAGTAAAGCGTGCCTTTCCCGTCTTTCGCATTCAGGTGATCGAGCACCTCAATCAACTTTTCGCTGCCAGCATACGGCGCGTTCTCATCGAAAAGGTTGAGCGGGGTCCCCCCCTGGCTGAAGGAGTCACCCAACATGATTCCGGCTTTCTGGTAACGATGGGCATCCTTCCAGATTTTATCCAGGCACTTTATGTGGCGTTAATGATTTTGGGGAAGAAAAATCGGTCAAAAAAAACCGGGCATCGCGCCCGGTTCTGTTCCCATACTAAAAAAGCCCTTAAGCACTCAATCCACGATTCTCCAGCATCGGTTCAATCCTCGGATCGTGCCCGCGCCAGTTCCGGTAAAGTTCAGCTAAATCAGTACTATTCCCGCGCGACAAAATGGCATCGCGGAATGTCTGCCCGTTTTCACGCGTCAAACCGCCCTGCTCGACAAACCACTGATAGCCATCGTCTGCCAGCATCTGCGTCCACAGGTAAGCGTAATACCCTGCCGCATACCCGCCGCCGAAGATATGGGCGAAGTAGCTGCTGCGATAGCGCGGTGGAACGGCGGGCAGATCCAGCCCCTCTTTGTGCAGTGCTGCCGCTTCAAAGGTGTCAACATCGTCCACGGGTTCGCTGATGCCGTGCCAGTTCATATCCAGCAGCGCAGCGCTAAGCAGCTCGGTCATGTCATAACCTTTATTAAACTGCGTCGCGTTAAGCATTTTATCGCGCAGCGCCTCGGGCATCGGCTCTCCGGTCTGATAGTGGCGGGCATAGTGGGCAAACACCTGCGGGTGGCTCGCCCAGTGCTCGTTGATTTGCGATGGGAACTCGACAAAATCACGCGGCGTATTGGTGCCGGAGAGGGAGGCGTAGCGCTGGCTGGCAAACAGACCGTGCAGCGTATGACCAAACTCGTGGAACAGGGTGACCACATCGTCCCAGGAGATCAGCGCCGTCTGACCGTTAGCCGGTTTTTGATAGTTGCAGACATTGTAAATAACCGGGCGCGAGGCAAACTCATACGATTGCTCGACGAAATTCCCCATCCACGCCCCACCGGCTTTCGATTCGCGGGCAAAGAAATCACCGTAGAACAGCGCCATCCCTTCGCCGGTGTGGTCGAAAATCTCCCACACGCGGACATCAGGATGGTAAACCGGAATATCGAAACGCTCGACAAAGCGGAGGCCAAACAGCTGGCTTGCAGCCCAGAATACGCCATCCTGCAACACCGTGTTGAGCGCAAAGTACGGCTTGATTTGCGACTCGTCGAGGGCATATTTCGCCTGGCGCACGCGCTCGGCATAAAAGGCCCAGTCCCACGCCTGCACGGTGAACCCGCCCTGCTCGTCATCAATCACTTTTTGGATATCGGCCTGCTCAAGCGTCGCTCGGGTGCGTGCAGCGGGTACAATTCCGCGCATAAAAGCCAACGCGGCGGCAGGTGTTTTCGCCATTTGATCGGCGATACTCCAGCTTGCGTAGTCCTCAAACCCCAACAATTTTGCCTGACGCGCACGCAACGCGGTGAGACGCAGGATCAGTGCCCGGGTATCGTTTTCATCCCCTTTCTGGGTACGCGTCCAGCCCGCGTTAAACAAATTTTCCCGCGTCTGACGGTCACGCAGCGCGGAAAGTGCGGGTTGTTGAGTGGTATTAAGCAGCGGAATCAACCAGCGATCGTTCAGCCCTTTCTCCGCGGCGGCATGGGCAGCCGTCGCAATCTCGTCAGGATTGAGTCCATCAAGCTGATGAGCATAATCCACGACCAGCCCACCGGCTTTGGTGGCGGCCAGCAGACGCTGATTAAACTGGCTGGTGAGGGTAGCCGCCTCGGTATTCAGCGCTTTCAGCTCCGCTTTTTCTGCATCATTCAGCCGCGCACCGGCCAGCACAAAGTGCTGGTACGTCTCTTCTGCCAGCCGACGGGATTCGGCGTCCAGCGCAGCACAATCCTGCCAGACGCTCTCCACGCGAGAGAACAGCGTGTCGTTAAGCCAGATATCGTTCGCCAGGGCAGCAAGCTCGGTAGAGATCTGCTCCTCAAGCGCCTGTAAGTCATCATTGGTGTGCGCAGAGGTCATGGCGAAGAAAACACTGCTGACACGCGAGAGCATGGCACCGCTTTTTTCGAGCGCCAGCACGGTATTGTTGAAATCGGGGGCGGCCGTTTGCGCGACAATCGCGTCAATTTCGGCTCGCTTCTGGCGTATCGCTTCATCGAATGCCGGGCGGTAGTGGCCGTCGTTGATTTCGTCGAATCGGGGTGCCTGATAAGGCAACAGGCTGCTTTCAAAAAAGGGATTAGTGGCCGACATCTTTCACTCCTGAGTACGGTTATCTTCCCAGAGTAGGCCAGGCCGCCACTGCCTGCAATGCCGTCATACAAATGTTGCCTTAACGCATCCTTCGCGGCCGTGCTATGTTAGTACAACACAAAAAGCGTTGAGGAACAGTGAGATGATTATTTTAGTTACCGGGGCAACGGCAGGTTTTGGTGAAAGCATCACGCGTCGCTTCGTCGCCAACGGGCATAAGGTGATTGCGACGGGTCGTCGTCAGGAGCGTCTGCAGGAGCTGAAAGATGAGCTGGGTGACAGCATCCTGACCGCGCAGCTTGATGTCCGTAACCGTGCCGCCATCGAAGAGATGATTGCTAACCTGCCGGCCGAATGGCGTGCCATTGACCTGCTGGTCAACAATGCCGGTCTGGCGCTCGGTATGGAGCCTGCCCACAAAGCCAGCGTCGAAGACTGGGAAAACATGATCGACACGAACAACAAAGGGCTGGTGTACATGACCCGCGCCGTGCTGCCAGGCATGGTTGAGCGCAATCGCGGCCACATTATTAACATCGGTTCGACCGCAGGAAGCTGGCCTTATGCGGGCGGTAATGTTTATGGCGCGACCAAAGCCTTCGTGCGTCAGTTCAGCCTTAACCTGCGTACCGATCTGCACGGCACCGCCATTCGCGTGACCGATATTGAGCCGGGCCTGGTAGGCGGAACCGAATTTTCTAACGTCCGGTTTAAAGGTGATGACGCGAAAGCAGACAAAACCTACGAGAATGCGAACGCCCTGACGCCGGAAGATGTCACCGAAGCGGTCTGGTGGGTGGCAACGCTGCCAAAACACGTCAACATTAACACGGTAGAAATGATGCCAGTCAGCCAGAGTTTTGGCGGACTTAGCGTCCATCGTGGCTAACATTGCCCTTCCCGGCCTGCGGGCCGGGTCTGTTTCAGGCCATAAAAGAATGGTAGTATGTTCAGGCTAACTCTCTGAGAAATGACAACTCATGGCCGCTGAATCGCAACTCAATCCTACCCAGCCCGTAAACCAGCAAATCTATCGCATTTTGCGACGTGATATTGTCCATTGCCTGATCCCACCCGGAACGCCGCTCTCTGAAAAAGAGGTGTCCGTGCGGTTTGACGTGTCCCGCCAGCCCGTGCGTGAGGCGTTTATCAAGCTTGCAGAAAACGGTCTGATTCAGATCCGCCCGCAGCGCGGCAGCTATGTGAACAAAATCTCGCTCTCCCAGGTGCGTAACGGCTGTTTTGTCCGTCAGGCCATTGAGTGCGCGGTGGCGCGCCGTGCCGCATCCTTGATTGATGACAACCAGTGCTACCTGCTGGAGCAAAACCTGCATCAGCAGCGTATTGCGATTGACCGCAAACAGCTCAACGACTTCTTCCAGCTTGATGATGAGTTTCACCAGAAGCTGGCGCAAATTGCGGACTGTCAGTTGGCCTGGGACACGATTGAAAACATCAAAGCCACCATCGACCGCGTGCGCTATATGAGCCTCGACCACGTCTCACCACCGGAAATGTTGCTACGACAGCATCATGATATTTTCAGTGCGCTGGAAAAACGCGATCAGGACGGTGTAGAAAAAGCGATGACGCTGCACCTGCAGGAAATCAGCGAATCCGTACAGTTAATTCGTCAGGAAAACAGCGACTGGTTTAGCGAAGAGTAAAATACGCCGCCCCCGTTTCGGTTGCGGCGAAGAGATTAGCGAACCACCAGCACCGGAATACTCGCATAGCGCAGGATAGATTCCGCATTTGAACCGAGCAGATGGGTGCTGATGCTCGGGTTTTTCGACCCGATGACGATCACGTCATATTCCCCTTCTTTGCTCAGTTTGATAATTTCGTCACGCACGTTGCCAAAGCAGACCAGGCTGTGGATATTCTCCCCGGGGAGATCAAACAGCCTTTTTAGCTCGTTCATTTTCTTCCCGGATTCAGCGGTCATAAACGCTTCAAACTTTTTGATATCGGCGTTGAATCCGCGCAGCAACGAGCGGCTGCTGTTGGGGAGAATGTTCACCAGCGTAATCGACGCACCTTCCGCCTTTGCAAGGTTGGCCGCGTGGCGAACCGCTTTGTCGCTCAATTCCATTTCAAATACATCAACAGGCATTAAAATCTTCTTATACATAAGCCTGACTCCTTATTCCTGTGAAAGGGGTATTCCCTGCTTCAAGAATGACAGCCGGAATATAAACAAACCCTAAACGCTTGCCTGCAGAAACTATCAATAAAGGAAAATAAATGTGGGCTTTGTAAATTGCTGTCGTGAACCGTCAGCACCCACCAATATTGAGAAAAAAGTGTGAGTTTGATCAAAAACAAAAAAATGAGATGCAGACAGGCGTATTTATAGTGCCCCGTGAACGGTGAAACCTGAAATAGCGCCGTAACGGATAAGTGAGAGAGGAGAAAATACCATGATGACATACGACCGTAACCGTAACGCAATTACCACCGGCAGCCGTGTAATGATCAATGGCACAGGACACACCGGCGTGATTAAAGCGATCCACAGCGAAGGGCTGGATGCCGCGCAGGTGCGTCGCAGCAAAACGGTAGAAGTGGAAGGTTGCGAAGGTAAGTTCGAACCGATTGAACTGATTCGCCTGGGTATGCACTGATTCATGCGACATCATGCCGCCGCACGCGGCGGCATGTGATGACTTAGCAGTTCGCCGCGTACTCTGCGACCGTGGCTTTTGCACCTTTTTGCACTAACGTCTGGTAAGCACGCATTACCGCATCCACAAAGACGGTTTCATGCGGGAGTTCTTTGCCAAAAATGGCCTCAATGCCCAGCAGCGCCTTCACCCGGTCTTCGCCCTCAGCACTTCCCTTCACCGCCGCCTGAATGACCGCCAGCTGCGGGTCGCTCACGTCGATAGCGTTGCCCTGCTCATCGACACCACCGACATACCGCATCCAGCCTGCAATGCCTAATGCCAGCAGCGGGAAGCTTTTTTGATGCACCAGATGCCAGCGCACGGAATCGAGCATACGCTGCGGGAGCTTCTGGCTGCCGTCCATCGCGATTTGCCAGGTACGGTGACGTAACGCCGGGTTGCTGTAGCGGGCAATCAACAGGTCAGCATAGTGGCCTAAATCAACGCCTTTCACTTTTAAGGTCGGCGCCTGCTCGTTCAGCATCAGCGCATAGGCGGCAGTACGGTAGTGCGCGTCTTCCATGCAGTCGTTGATATGCGGGTACCCCGCCAGATAGCCAAGATACGCGAGGAAAGAGTGACTGCCGTTAAGCATGCGCAGCTTCATCTCTTCAAACGGAATGACGTCTGAAACCAGCTCCGCCCCGGCCTTTTCCCACTGTGGACGGCCTGCGACAAAGTTGTCCTCAATTACCCACTGACGGAACGGTTCGCACGCCACGCCTGCCGGGTCACGAACGCCAGTCAGCTGTTCAATTTTATCCAGCGTCTCCGGTGTAACCGCGGGAACAATACGATCCACCATGGTGGACGGGAAAGTGACGCTGGATTCAATCCAGTCTGCCAGCTCGCCATCGACCGCGCGGGCATAAGCGCAGGTCACATTACGCATGACGTGCCCGTTCTCCGGCATATTGTCACAGGACATGACGCTAAACGCGGGCAGCCCAGCAGCTTTGCGTCGCGCGAGTGCTTCCACGACCACACCCGGCGCAGATTTCGGCTGATGCGGGTTTTGCAGGTCGGCGGCAATTAACGGGTGATCGAGCATCAGTTTCCCGGTCGCCGGCGAGTGGCAATATCCCTTTTCAGTAATGGTGAGCGAGACAATCGCCACCTGCGGCTCACACAGTGCGGCCAGCACGCGTTCCAGCCCGTCAACCTGTGCATGCAGTGCGTTCCTGACCACGCCCACCACCCGCGATGTCCACGCATCGGCAGACATTTCCGCCACGGTGTAGAGATGATCCTGTGCGTTCAGATCGGCAATCTGCTGTTCACCGCCAATCAGGTTTACCTCACAGTAACCCCAGTCGCTGTTGTGTTCCGCGGCGAGAATGTCGGCGTACACCGCCTGGTGCGCACGGTGAAATGCGCCAAACCCTAAATGAACAATGCGTGCCTTGAGGCGTTCGCGATCGTACTGAGGAAGCGTCGCTTTCGCCTGTAATAACCGGTTTTCCATGATTAAGACTCGTTAAGTTATGTACGCTGGGATTCGCTGCCGCTCTAAACGAGCAGCAGCGCCTGCTGACTACACCAACTAGAATGGCAGTCGGGGTAAAAAAGAACTGCCATTAACCATACTGATCCTGCAGTTTGAGATTTTGATTTATATTAACTTTTACGCATGTGGTGTGACATGAACATAAAGTTGTGTGACAGGTCACTCAAGATATAAACCATTACCGCCGCGATGAAACCGCCCCATAGCCAACGGAATCACGTGCCGGCCCCTCCGCCGCATCTTCCGCCACGCTCAAATCACGATCGCAGACCTCTGGCATGCAGATGGCGGCGATCAGCCCAATCACGGAGTAGGCGATCATCATGGCGACAATTGGCCACCAGGAACCGGTCATATTGCAGAAGATCCCGGCGAGCACTGGCCCAAAGCCTACCGCCACCAGCCCGCCCGCCTCTTTTGAGATAGCCATCCGGGTAAAGCGGTTACGCGAGCCAAACATCTCCGCCATCGTGATGTTTTCCAGGGCAAACAGTCCCAGTACGGCGAAATTATGGATAACGATGATGGAGAGCATGATCACACCCGGCGCATAGCTCTTATCAACGATAATCGACAGCATCGGGTACGCCAGAATAATGGCGGAGATATTGAGCAGAATGTACGGCAGACGACGCCCCACTTTATCGGAGAGCCAGCCCAACAGCGGGATAGAGATAAACCCGAGAATTGAGCTTATCATCAGCGCATCGGTGGGGATCGCTTTATCGAACAGCAGCGTCTGAACCAGATACCCGGCAAGAAACGTCTGGATCAGTCCCGAATTCCCCGCCTGACCAAAACGCAGCCCGGTTGCCAGCCAGAAGGACTTACTTTTCACCATCGCTGCAAATGATAAATCATGTTTTGTCACCGGTGCGGTTGTCTCAGCCTCGTTCACTTTTTCAAATACCGGGCTCTCCTTGAGGTTCATTCGCAGCCAGATGGCGAAGATCATTACCACCACGCTTGCAAGAAACGGTACACGCCAGCCCCAGGCAACCAACTGTTCGCGGTCGAGGGCGAAGAACATAATTGCCCAGATAGCCGTTGCACTTAGCGTCCCGCAGTTGGTGCCCATCGCCACCAGCGAGGAGATAATGCCGCGTTTCCCTTTAGGGGCGTACTCCGCCAGCATGGTTCCGGCGCCGGAGATTTCAGCCCCTGCTCCCAGCCCCTGGATGATACGCAGCGTCACTAACAGGACGGGCGCGAAAATCCCAATCTGCGCGTAGGTCGGCAAGACCCCGATCAGGGTCGTGCAGATCCCCATCATAGTAATGGTGATAAACAGCACCTTTTTACGGCCAATGCTGTCGCCCATTCGCCCGAAGATAAAGGCGCCGACAATGCGCGCGATATAGCCTGCGCCGTACGTCCCCATCGCCAGAATCAGCGCCATTGCGGCCGATTGTTCCGGGAAGAAGATCTCATGGAATACCAGTGCGGCCCCCAGCGAATAGAGCTGGAAATCCATAAACTCCAGTGCGGTACCCAGCCAGCCGGAAACGGCGGCTTTCACCAGATCTGAAGTCGTTCTTTGTGGTTGTGTTTGCGTCATAATGGCTATCTCTGCAAGGTAAGATGCGTACCACTCAGAGCCTGTCTGCGCAGGCTCTTAACCGCGTGAATTATTATTGCCCGAACGTGAGTAAGACTTTGCAGCACTGCCGCTGGTCTTTTTCAAACCGTTCGATGGCGTCTGTTACGTGGTGATAGTCAAAAGTGTGGGTGATCAGTTTGTCCGGGTCGATCAACCCCTTTTCCAGCCAGTCGATGACGACGGGGAATTTGTTGGCATTCAGCCGTGATGAGAATATCGCCAGCTCTTTTCCGGTGATCCCCTGCTGAACAATCTGGCTTGGGTCGCTGGAAAACCCCATCAGCACGATGCGTGCCGCCGGAGAGGCAATGGTGATGGCTTCCTGTAAAATTGTCGGATGACAGGCTGCGTCAATAATAAGCGTCGGTTTGATCCCTTTTTCTTCCAGCGCCGCCTGTAACGACAGCTCTGCGTTGTTGAACACCCAATCCGCGCCGCTGCGTTGCGCCATCGCCAGCCGTTCATTGATCCGATCCACAACGATAACCTGCTTCACCTTATAGACACCTTTCAGCGCCTGGACGGTGACAAGCCCCATGGGACCTGCGCCATAGATCAGGGCGATATCCTGCCCGGTGGGTTGTGCGTGGCCCGTCACGTTAGCGGCAATCGTGAACGGCTCGATCATTACCGCGTGTTTATCTGGAATAGCATCCGGAACAACCCAGGCATTTTTTGCCGGTACGACGGCATACTCACTAAAGCCTCCGTCGCGATGAACGCCCAGCACCACCAGAGAAGTACAGACATTGGGTTTGCCCACGGAGCACGGATAGCAGTGTCCGCAGCTGATCACCGGGTCAACCGAGACGCGCTCGCCCACGCGGGCCGGGTCAACTCCCTCACCAACGGCATCAATCTCACCAAAAAATTCATGGCCAATCACGCGCGGGTATCGGGCAAACGGATTATGCCCGCGGTAAATATGGCTGTCTGAACCGCAAATACCGGCCAGTTTGACGTTGACGCGCACTTCACCTGCCGCGGGTTCCGGGAGTGGACGATCTTCAATCACCAGTGCGTTGGGTTGTTGAATCACTACGCTTTTCATCGTTCGCTCCTCGTTTACCAGTTCCACAATGTGCCATCTTCGAGACGGGCAACCGGAAGATAGGCAGGATCGTACGGGTATTTCGCCGCCAGTTTTTCGTCAAATTCAATGCCCAGCCCGGGTTTGTCGCCCGGATGCATATAGCCATTATCAAAGCGCCAGCTGTGCGGGAAGACCTCCAGCATCTGTTCGGAGTAACCCATATATTCCTGTACACCAAAGTTTGGCACCCACAGGTCAAAATGCAGCGCGGCGGCGTGGCAAACAGGCGACAGATCCGACGGTCCATGTGAGCCGGTACGCACCTGATAAAGCGAGGCGAAGTCCGCGATGCGCCGCATACCGGTGATGCCGCCCGCGTGGGTAATGGTGGTGCGGATATAGTCGATAAGCTGCTCTTCAATAAGCTGCTTGCAGTCCCAGATGCTGTTAAACACTTCTCCAACCGCAATCGGCGTGACCGTGTGCTGACGGATCAGACGGAAGCAGGCCTGGTTTTCCGCTGGCGTAGGATCTTCCATCCAGAACATACGGAATGCTTCAATGCTCTTACCGAATCGCGCCGCCTCAATCGGGGTCAAACGGTGGTGCATGTCGTGCAAAAGATGATCATTAAAGCCAAATTTACTGCGCACCGCATCGAACAGCTTCGGTGTGAAATCGAGGTATTTTTCGGTGGACCAGAGCTGCTCTTCCGGCCAGTCACCTTTAGTGGCGGGCTCGTAGGCCAGCCCTTTTCCTTTCGACATGCCATAGGTGGTTTTCATACCCGGCACGCCGCACTGAACGCGGATCGCCTTAAAGCCCATCTCTTTATGCCGGGCGTAATCTTCCAGCACGTCATCAATGGAGTGTCCGGTGGTATGACAATAGACCATCACCCCTTCCCGGGATGCGCCGCCCAGCAGCTGGTAGAGCGGCATATTGGCCGCTTTGGCTTTGATATCCCACAGTGCCATATCCACGGCGGAAATGGCCGACATGGTGACCGGGCCACGACGCCAGTAGGCGCCTTTATAGAAGAACTGCCAGATATCCTCAATGCGGTGCGCATCACGGCCGATCAACTGCGGGCAGAGGTGATCTTTCAGATAAGAGGCCACCGAAAGTTCACGTCCGTTGAGGGTGGCATCACCCAGGCCGACGATGCCCTCGTCGGTGGTAATTTTAAGGGTGACAAAGTTACGCCCCGGGCAGGTAACAAAGACTTCAGCCCCGACAATCTTCATAATCCATTTCCTTACATCGCTCATTGTGATGCTGGAAACTTACTCCTCTGCACTACTACCATACAAGTATAATGATCATAAAATCAGCGAACGGTCACAAAAAAATCGGGCGCTCAGGCGCGCCCCCATCCGGCAACAATAATCAACATGCCGCACAGCGCAACCAGCGCCCCGGCCCAGTCATACGCGCTGAGCTTCACACCATCCACCACGCGTAACCACAGCAGCGCGGTACAGACATAAACGCCCCCATAAGCGGCGTAGACGCGCCCGCTGGCCGCCGGGTGCAGCGTCAACAGCCAGACAAACAGGGCCAGCGCAATGCCCGCCGGGATCAGCAGGAATACGGTTGCCCCCTTCTTCAGCCAGAGCCACGGAAGGAAGCAGCCGATGATTTCACACAGCGCGGTGGCAAAAAAAAGCAGAGTGGTTTTGAGCATATTTACGGTCATGTGATGATTTATTTAGACATCATACCTGATGATATCGTTTACTTTTCCATACCCGTGCCGCGGGTATGCCGTTATTTCTCTTTGGTGTAGAATCTGAACGGGATAACTTAATTATCTGCGCCCATTTAAAAGGAAACGCTATGACTACATTAAGCAAACGCCTTTGTCTGACAGCCCTGCTGGCGCTGTCATCGTTCGCCTTTGCCGCCTCTGCCACCGCCGAAACCAGCAAACTCATTATTGAGTCTGGTGACAGCGCGCAAAGCCGTCAGAACGCCGCGATGGACAAAGAACAATGGAATGACACCCGTAGCCTTCGCCAGAAGGTGAACAAACGTGTTGAAAAAGAGTGGGACAAAGAAGATGTCGCTTTCGACGCGCGCGATAAGTGTCAGCAAAGTGCCAACGTTAACGCCTACTGGGAGCCAAATACCCTGCGCTGCCTGGATCGTCGTACTGGCCGCACGGTCGCGCCATAATGTCAGTGCAGTGTGACGTTAAGCTCCGCCCGCTGGAGCGTGAAGACCTGCGCTTCGTCCACCAGCTCGACAATAACGCCAGCGTGATGCGCTACTGGTTCGAAGAGCCTTACGAGGCGTTTGTTGAGCTGTCGGATCTCTACGATAAGCACATTCACGATCAGAGCGAACGCCGTTTTGTCGTGGAGTGTGAAGGTGAAAAAGCCGGTCTGGTGGAACTGGTTGAGATCAACCACGTTCATCGTCGGGCAGAATTCCAGATTATCATTTCACCTGAGCATCAGGGGAAAGGTCTTGCCACGCGGGCGGCGAAGCTGGCGATGGATTACGGATTCAACGTCCTGAATCTCTACAAGCTTTATCTCATCGTGGATAAAGAGAACGAGAAAGCAATCCATATCTACCGCAAGCTGGGCTTTATGGTGGAAGGCGAACTGGTTCACGAGTTCTTTATCAACGGTGAATACCGCAACACCATTCGCATGTGCATCTTCCAGCATCAGCACCTGGCCGGACACAAACCGTCAGGCGCCAGCCTGCTGAAACCCACCGCGCAGTAACCTGCGCGGCTTTTTCTCAGTAGTATTCAATACTGTTCTTAATGGTGTACTTGCGCTCAACGGCGGGCTTCACGCTGTTGTCGGTGATCGTCAGATCGCAACTCACCGGATTATTGCGTCGATCGTAATCACAGCTCTGATTGACGTTGCCCAGCGGCTTGTCATTCAGCATGCTCACGGCGGAGTAATCCATTCTTTTGCGAAGATCTTTAGACGGCGTCGACTGGACGGATAAATGCTGGTCCCCGGAGACGGTGGTTTTCCCCAGCGGATAGCCATCCGCATCATAGCGGTACTTCACTTCCATCTCTTTGCCGTGCGCCGCCACCACAAACCCGTTATCGTCGGTATCCCACGTTACGCCCGCCGACGGTAATTCGGCCAGCTGGCATTTCCCTTGCAGTTTCACTTTTCGCTGCTGGGTTTCCGCATCAAGGTAGTAATTAGCATCCAATACCAGCGCCACGCCGGTATTGGCCTCGAGGTCGTGCAGTTCGAGGGTATCGAAACACCCTTCCGTCGACATCGTACCGGTTACCCGTTTGGAGACTTCACCTTTGTCGTTGAACAGTGTCTGGGTAAAGTCTTTTACCGGGCCGCGCAGAGGGTCAAAATCAAATTCATTGGAGAAGCTCGCCATCTCGGGCGTAAACGACAGCGGCGCGGAAGGGTTGTCGCACCCCACCAGTGTTGCTGCCAGTAGCGTTATCGCTGCGTAGTTCTTCACATCATTTACCGAATCAGGGAGAGTATTCCCGATCATATTAGCAAATACCGTTGTTCACACGATAGCAAAATGTCAGGCGAAAAGAGACGTACAATCAATGCATTAATCTCTCTTGCCCTCAGCAAAACCTCGCCAGAACGAGAAGGCGCTGTGCCCGCTGTTGAACAGGAAACACACCTGCTTTGAGTGCATGACGGATATTCTGTGGCATATTAACAACATGAAAACGCCGGCAGATTGCGCCATCTAACTTTATTCTTTGATATATTAAATGTTTAACATCCCCTTTCTTCCTCTATAAGGATGCGCTACCCTCACAAATGCGTTCGCGTCCAAAACCGCCTGGAATCTCTATGCTTTCTTTATTCATGAAAAAACGTAGGCAAAACGCTGATTTTTGATTGCTCATCAAAGGTTAAAAAAATGAAAAAAACAATCCCTGAATATACGCCTGTTGACTTATCACGTTGGGCCAGAAAAGAACATTTCGAGGTATTTCAGTCCTTTGCTCAATCTACATTTAATCAAACTGTTCAAATAGACATCACCGCATTGCTCAAGGATATAAAAGAATTGGGCTGGAAATTTTATCCGACGATGATTTCCCTCCTTTCTAAAATCGTCAACAACCATTCGGAATTCCGTATGGCCATGAAGAACAATGAACTTGTCATATGGAATGAAATTCATCCAAGCTATACCATTTTCCATAATGAAACGGAGACCTTTTCTTCATTATGGAGTCACTTCGATGGCAATATTGATCATTTCCAGAACGTTTATTCGGAAGATGTTGCTCGCTATGGTAATAGCCTTTCTTATTGGCCGAAGGAAGAGTCGCGGGAAAATGTATTTTTTGTGTCGGCGATCCCCTGGTCAAGTTTTACCAGTTTTAATATCAACGTAGCCAATATGCAGAACTTTTTTGCCCCCATGTTCACTATGGGGAAATACGTCAACCAGGGTGGAAAAGTATTGTTGCCCCTCGCCGTGCAGGTCCATCATTCCGTGTGCGATGGTTTCCATGTAGCAAGATTGTTCAATGAGTTACAGGCGATGTGTGATGACTTACGGCATCACTCCGGCGAACGACAGGTGCAGAGCAAAACGCACCGCGCTTAGCGTCGCGATGCCGGGCGGGTATAACCGCCCGCAGGACGTGTTGATGGAAATTGGGGAAAATGAGCGCAGGAAGCCTGTATAAGATTGTTCAGAAAGTTATCTCCAATAACAAAAGCTTACACGAACCCTGCTAAGCTTAACCGACACACAGAGAAAAGGAGCTACAGATGAAACGGTTACCCTGGATTACCGCCCTGCTGTTAATGAGCGCTTCTACAGCGGCTCTGGCTGCCCCGGATTCCTGCGAGCGCGTAAAAAGCAACATTCAGCAGAAAATCATCAATAACGGCGTGCCCGAGTCCGGCTTTACGTTAAATATTGTGCCAAACGATCAGGCTGACCAGCCGGATGCACAGGTAGTCGGTCATTGTGCGAACGATACTTTTAAAATTCTCTATACCCGCACCGGTAGCGGTGCCGCATCAGGGGTGCAGGATAATGGTCAGGGCGAACCTCAGTGATTTTAATCACTTTCTCGCGGCCAATTCCCTTTGACTTGATGAGGATTAATATTTAATACCTCTAAATAAGTAACATTCACCCCATCATTAGCCCGGTTGTAATCACGGGCGAAAATAATACGCAATTAAAATGATGGGGTGAGTTATGTCCGATGTCGATAATCACGGCGGGATCAGCCGTCGAACGTTGGTTAAATCCACTGCAATAGGCTCTCTGGCACTTGCCGCCGGGGGGATTTCACTGCCTTTTGGCCTCAAACGCGCCGCTGCCGCGGTACAAAACGCCGTAAAGCCCGCTGAAGACAAAGTGGTCTGGGGTGCCTGCTCGGTCAACTGCGGGAGCCGTTGTGCGCTGCGCCTTCACGTCCGTGATGAAGAAGTTTACTGGGTCGAAACGGATAACACCGGTGAGGATATTTATGGCAATCATCAGGTTCGCGCCTGCCTGCGCGGGCGTTCCATTCGCCGTCGGATCAACCACCCCGATCGTCTGAACTACCCCATGAAGCGCGTAGGGAAACGCGGTGAAGGAAAATTTGAGCGTATCTCATGGGATGAAGCCCTGGACACCCTTACCCGCAGCCTGAAAGATGTCGTCGAAAAATACGGCAACGAAGCGGTCTACATTAACTACTCCTCCGGCATTGTGGGCGGCAATATCACCCGCTCCTCCCCTTATGCTTCGCTGGTCGCGCGTCTGATGAACTGCTACGGCGGCTTTTTAAGCCACTATGGCACTTACAGCACCGCGCAAATAGCCTGTGCAATGCCCTACACCTACGGCAGCAACGACGGCAACAGCACCTCGGATATTGAAAACACGAAGCTGGTGGTGATGTTCGGTAATAACCCGGCAGAGACGCGAATGAGCGGCGGCGGGATAACCTATTATCTCGAGCAGGCCCGCGAGCGCTCTCACGCGCGCATGATCATCATCGATCCGCGGTATACCGACACCGCCGCCGGGCGCGAAGACGAGTGGATCCCGATTCGCCCGGGGACAGACGCCGCGCTGGTCGCGGGTATCGCCTGGGTACTGATCGACGAAAACCTTGTCGATCAGCCGTTCCTCGACACGTACTGCGTCGGCTATGACGACAAAACGCTGCCGGCAGGTGCGCCTGCTAACGGGCATTACAAAGCGTATATTCTCGGTCAGGGTGACGATGGCATCGCCAAAACGCCGGAATGGGCCTCGCGCATCACAGGCATACCGGCCGAGCGCATCATCAAGCTTGCACGAGAAATTGGCAGTACCAAACCGGCCTACATCTGTCAGGGCTGGGGCCCACAGCGCCAGGCCAACGGCGAGCTGACCTCCCGCGCCATTGCCATGTTGCCGATTTTGACCGGAAACGTCGGTATCAACGGCGGTAACAGCGGCGCACGTGAATCGACCTACACGATCACCATTGAGCGTATGCCACTGCCGGATAACCCGGTGAAAACGCAAATCTCATGCTTTAGCTGGACCGACGCCATCGCGCGCGGACCCGAAATGACCGCCCTGCGCGACGGCGTGCGGGGAAAAGAGAAGCTGGATGTGCCGATCAAATTCATCTGGAACTACGCCGGCAACACCATCATCAACCAGCATTCCGACATCAACAAAACCCACGATATTCTTCAGGACGAGAGTAAATGCGAAACCATCGTGGTGATCGACAACTTTATGACCTCGTCGGCGAAATATGCTGACATCCTGCTGCCCGATTTAATGACCGTTGAACAGGAAGACATTATTCCTAACGATTATGCAGGCAACATGGGCTACCTGATTTTCCTTCAGCCCGTGACCGCACCGAAGTTTGAGCGCAAACCGATCTACTGGATCATGAGTGAAGTGGCGAAACGCCTCGGCCCGGATATTCATCAGCGATTTACCGAAGGACGTACCCAGGCGCAGTGGCTGCAGTATCTGTATGCCAAAATGCTCGACAAAGATCCGCAGTTGCCGTCCTATGACGAACTGAAAGAGAGGGGTATTTATAAGCGTAAAGATCCGGCCGGGCACTTCGTGGCCTATAAAAAATTCCGCGATGATCCGCAGGCTCATCCGCTCAACACCCCCTCGGGCAAGATTGAAATTTACTCCAGCAAGCTGGCAGAGATTGCGGCTACCTGGGAGCTCGCCGACGACGAAACCATCAGCCCGCTGCCGGTCTACGCCTCGACCTTCGACGGCTGGGACGCCCCGGAACGCCATAAATTCCCGCTGCAGCTCTTCGGCTTCCACTTCAAAGCCCGCACCCACTCCAGCTACGGCAATGTCGACGTGCTGAAAGCCGCCTGCCGTCAGGAGGTCTGGCTTAACCCCGTGGACGCGGCGCAACGCGGCATCAAAAATGGCGATACGGTGCGCGTATTTAACGATCGCGGCGAGGTACGCATCGAAGCGAAAGTCACACCGCGCATCATGCCCGGCGTGAGCGCGATGGGCCAGGGAGCCTGGCATGACGCCAATATGAACGGCGATCGTATCGACCACGGTTCATGCATCAACACCCTGACCACGCACCGCCCGTCACCGCTGGCCAAAGGTAACCCGCAGCACACCAATCTGGTGCAGATCGAGAAGGCGTAAGGAGTAAGTGATGACCACTCAGTATGGATTTTTTATTGATTCCAGCCGCTGCACCGGGTGCAAAACCTGCGAGC
>NZ_JASCAN010000011.1:0-112536 GCF_029967775.1 Enterobacter sp. V89_11
CCCGGGTGGCCACGCCCCGTTAGTAGAATGGCAGACCACCAGGTCTGCCTTTTTTATCCGCGCGCCGCGCGCAGCATTGCCTGTACCAGCACCACCGGTCGACCTTCCAGCGCGGCACGTTCATGCTGGAATAAGGTGATCACGAAGAACGGATGGGTCAGTAGCTCCGCGGCGCGAATTTCACCCTGCTCGTCCCAGCCGGTGACGCGCATTTCACCGCTCTCCAGCTCCCGTGCAAATTCCGGCGACACACCGTAATTGCAGTGATATCCCTCCACGATTTCCGGTTTGCCATAGGCTTTGGCGATGAGCGTATTGTTGCGCAGCTCAATTGCATCGGTTTTTTCCACCAGCGAGCAGGTTAATGGCGCAATCACCATTGTGCCTTCGGTATCCGTTTCGGCGTGCGCCGCATCGTGCCAGCCCAGCACATTACGGGCGTACTCAATCAGCGCATGCTGGAACCCGCCGCAGGTACCGAGGAAGGGAATACTGTTTTCGCGTGCGTAGCGTGCAGCGATAAAGGCCGCCGCCGTGTTTTTGTACGGGCTTGCAGGAACCAGCCAGATAGCGTCATAACCCACCAGATCTTCCGGGCTGGTCAGTTCCGTGGTCGCGAGCCAGTCAT
Organism: Enterobacter sp. V89_11; assembly: GCF_029967775.1. Classification (NCBI taxonomy): domain Bacteria; kingdom Pseudomonadati; phylum Pseudomonadota; class Gammaproteobacteria; order Enterobacterales; family Enterobacteriaceae; genus Enterobacter; species Enterobacter sp. V89_11. The sequence continues at coordinate 629 of NZ_JASCAN010000011.1, forward strand.
AATCAGCGGTGAGGTCAAGAACGGCAGCGGCGTCGTCAATTGCCAGCGGGATCGCCTGGTGCGCAATAACATCGGGATTGTAATCGCCAACCAGCGCAATGCGCAGTGTGGTTTTAGCCGGGAGGTGTTCCATGAAAGGTTCCTTATGCCTGAGTATTAGCAGATAACATAAGGAACCTCAGACTACCGATCTTCTGCAATTATCACAATACCTTAAATTGGGTGGGTAAAGACAAAGTGCTAGAGTAATACGCAGAACGTTTTGCCGCACCTGAGGAGAAAAGATGATCCAGTGTAAACGCGTATACGAACAGGCAAGCCCGGACGATGGTTATCGGGTGCTGGTAGACAGACTCTGGCCGCGTGGCGTGAAGAAAACCGATCTCGCGTATGATGAATGGTGTAAAACACTCACCCCGTCCAACGATTTACGCAAGGCTTTTCATAGCGAAACCCTTGATTTCAACGCCTTCAGCAAGGCGTACCGGGAAGAGCTGGCGCAGCACAAGGACGAGGGGTTGCGTCTTGCGGCGCTGGCCAGCAAGCAGACCTTAACCCTTCTCTATGGCGCGAAAGATAAGGAACACAATCACGCCCTGGTGTTAGCCGACTGGCTGCGTAATGTCTAGTCAGTCGATCATCAGTTCATCAAGGATTTGCGGCGCCGTATCCGGGGTAAGCGGCATCAGATGTTCGGCGCGAATAAACGCAAAGCCGTGCTGATTGTTAAACGCGAAGACATCACCGGTCACCAGCCAAAGCGCGCGATCCGAGGTGGTGGGTAACTGCGTCATGACGCCATTGACCGGGTTAACGAAACGCTGGCCGGGCTGACACAGGCCAAACAGTTCAACAGATTTACCAATATTACGACGGCCGGACGCCGTGCGGGCACCGATGATCATCGCCATGCTGCCCGGTTTAAGCTGAAACATACTTCTCTCACGATAACGGTAGCCATCGAAAGGCTAAGAATAATCCTAAAGAGAAGTGTACCGCAGCCACTATCCCGCTGTCACCTGGCAGGTTGCGGATGATCGCGACGATAAAGCGCCCATTCATCGATCACTTCGCCGCCAGGCAACTTGCACTCCGTGCGAACCCCTTGCGGGCTCTGAACCGGGACCTGTTCCCCGCCTTTATTCAGGCAGTAGACGGAGGCGGGATTAGCCATCCCGATAACATGGGGCGGTTTCGGGGCATCAGGCGGGGTTGTTTTGGAGGTACAGGCGGCCAGCGGTAACGCCAGTGCCAGAAGCAGTAATCTCATCTCATTGATCCTTTTCACTTCATCAGACTTTAAGGGTAACGGGTCACCGCCGCTTTCTCCACGATTTCTCCATCTTAACTGCACTTTTCCACACTACAGTGGCACGTGTTCTCAATGACCAGAGAACATCATTCCGTAATCAAGATGTCTTTGCCCCGGTCTCAACATCGGGGCTTTTTTTCTCCCCCGCTCCCCTGTGATGAATATTAAAATTTTTATATTCATGTTTTACTATGCCCGAAGTCGAAAAATTCAGCATAACATGCAGATGCAGACGTCTTCTGCATGGGAGTGAGCCTACGTCATGTCGGATATTATCCTTGCACGTGTTTCAGAAACGCTCGCCACTGAGCAGTCCCTTGAAAGTCTCGTCCGCCAGCTGCTGGAGATGCTGGAGATTGTGACTGAAATGGAGTCCACCTACCTGACGAAGGTCGATATCAATGCGCGGCTGCAGCATATCCTCTACGCCCGCAACAGCAAGCAGATGCAGATCCCTGAGGGGCTGAGCGTTCCCTGGGGCGACACGTTGTGTAAGCGCGCCATTGAGAGTGGTACGTTGTTCAGTAACGAGGTGGCTGAGCGCTGGCCGGATTGCGATGCCGCGAAAGCCCTTGGCATTACAACCTACATGAGTATCCCTATTCACCTTGCGGATGGTTCACTCTATGGCACGCTCTGCGCCACCAGCACGGAAAAGAAACATCCCAGTGACCGCGGTGAACAAGTTCTGAAATTATTTGCCGGGTTGATTGCCCAGTATATTCAGAAAGAGTCGCTGGTGATCCAGCTTCGGGAAGCCAATGCGGCACTCATTGCGCACTCTTATACCGATGCCCTTACCGGATTACCAAACCGCCGCGCCATCTTCGAAGAGCTGACGACCCTGTTTTCACTGGCAAAGCACCTTAAACGCAACGCCATCATCGCGTTTATCGACCTTGATGATTTCAAGCTGATTAACGACCGTTACGGGCATGAATCAGGCGATCGGTTCCTGATTGAAGTGGGTAAACGTCTGACTGAAGAAAAACAGGCGGACGAAATAATTGGCAGGCTGGGCGGTGATGAGTTTCTGGTGGCCTCGCTTAGCCAGACCAACAGTACGGGTGAGAGCACACAGATTAACCTGCTTAAAACGCGCCTCGACGCCCGTATTGCAGGAGAATACTGGCTGGGGAGCGTGAACATTATTTATCCTGGCGCCAGCTTCGGTGTGATTGAAGTTGACCCCACAGTGACCGATCCGGACAGTGCGTTACGCGCGGCTGATGTCGCGATGTATCAGCATAAGAAAGGAAAAAGTAAAACGCGCTTTCTCGCGATGGATTAACCCCGTACACTCTACGGCGTTATAAAAACCGAAACAGGTGATGGTATGAGAATAGGGATCCTCTTCCCGGTCGTTATTTTTATAACGGCGGTAGTGTTTTTGGCCTGGTTTTTTGTCGGTGGTTACGCTGCTCCGGGGGCATAAATGAGAAAAACAACCCTCATTATGCTGATCGTGGCAATCGTGGCTGTTGCAGGCTCCCAGCTAGGCTGGTGGTAAACCCACCACGTAAAAAGGCCGCCATATGGCAGCCTTTTTCAACATTTATCAGGCTTAGCTTTTGATTTTTCTGTAGATAAACAGAACAACCAACGCACCGATCACCGCGACAGCGAAGCTACCGAAGTTAAAGCCATCGACCTTACCAAAGCCGAACAGCGTACTGATCCAACCGCCCACCACTGCACCGATAATCCCCAGTATTACGGTGACGATAAACCCACCGCCATCTTTGCCCGGCATAATCCACTTCGCCAGAATACCTGCAATAAGCCCAAAGATAATCCAGGATAAAATTCCCATAAGTTTCCTCTCCGTATGGTTTTTGTCATTAAATCAACGACACAAGAAAGGATAGCACAGGATTTCAGAAAGGAAATTTGTGATAAGCATCACAGTGAGAGGGTGCGCGTTTATTCATCAACAGCACCACAAGAAATGAGGGGTTGCATCTTTTGTTGAGAAAGATTATCTTTCTCAACACTGAATAGTTGAGTGAAACGCTCAGGTATTCAGTACGACATTGCTCACATTGCTTCCAGTATTTCTTGCCCACTCTAGAGTGGGCTTTTTTTTACCTACACCGCAACAAAAGCGTGCCGGTTTCGCCCTGCGCGTTTTGCCTGATAGAGCGCCTGGTCGGCGGCTATAATGATGTTCTGCTGGCTGCCCGCGATATCCACGGCACGCGCAGTGGAGATCCCGACGCTAACCGTGACCCGCCCGAAGGGACTGAAAGCATGTTCAATATGCAGCGAAAAGACATTGCGGATGATCGTCTGACCGAGGCGGAGCGCCTCCTGGATATCCGTGTCAGGCAGGATCAGTGCAAACTCTTCCCCGCCATAGCGCGCCACAACCTGGTTGTCCCGGTTGAGGCTCTCCCTGAGGCTATTTCCCAACAGGGTTAAACAGCGGTCCCCTTCGGGATGACCATAGTTATCGTTGTATTTTTTGAAGTAGTCCACATCGATAATCAACACCGAAATCGGGGCGTCGCTGGCCGCACAGGCCGCAATTTCTGACAGAATTTTTTCATCAAAAATGCGTCGGTTGAAAAGTCCGGTTAGCGCATCTTCAGACGCAATAATCTTCAGCGCTCTGTTATCCCGTGTTTTTCTGGATAAATCGGAATAGAGGAAACAGGACGCCGCAATGAGTATCGCGGTAAAAACCAAAATGAGGACAGAAAGCTGGAGAGCCTGCTTGCGCCAGGGAGCGAGTGCTTCTTGCGTACTGACCGCCACGGTGGTGACGAGCCCGTAGCGCTTGTTCTTCTCGAAAGCATAAATGCGTTCGATTTTATCAAACCGTGAGACAGAGCTGGCAATACCCGCGTTTTGTACCTTGAGGTATGTCCTGAAGAGAGGCGAATCCGAAACAATCGCGCCAATGTAATTATTTTTAAACGGATGACGTACCAGCAACACGCCTGACTGGGTTGTTAAGCCGATCACGCCTGAGTGACCAATATTGATCTGCCCGTATAACGCCAGAAAATTTTCGATACCCAGCGTAACCACAACGACACCGTTAAACGCGCCGGTAGGGGTTTCCAGCCGACGACTAATGGTTATGACCCATTTACCATTCGTTCTGCTGACCACCGGCTGGCCAATAAAAATCTGCTGGCTCTTATTTTCTTTGTGGTAGATAAAAAACGACCTGTCCACCCCTTTCCGGGGTCCGGAAAAACTTTCATGCAGTGCCGTAAAAATATTCCCTTGCGCATCGTAAACAACCACATTATTTATCTGGATAAGAAGATTATCCTGATTGCTTATCATCCGCTGGATATTTTTGGCCTGTTGTGGGGTCATGCCATAAATTTTGATTATGTCGGAAACCGAAGTAATCAACATTTCACTTTGGCGCATGATCCCTTCGCTGTACACGTCTAAGGTATGGCTCAGGTTGGCAACGCTGGTGTTTATTTGCTGGATTGACTGCTGCCTGGACGTGGTAATTTGGACGGCAAGCGACAGCGAAATGATCAATGAGACAATGATGACGGTAATAGTTGTTGTGTAAAAAGTATTTTTCACATGCACGAGCTCTTCCACCTTATCACGCCTGACATCCCTGGCTGACAACTAGAGTCACTGTAACAAAGCTCAGGATAAGAGGAAAATGAATTGCACTTAAGCATACAACAGAAATTTGATGATATTTCGCTTTTCGCAAACGGGCATCAGATATTATTACTGGGCCCCTTTCACAGAAAAAAATCTCTTACAGACTGACCTTCTCCAGCGGCTTAGATAAGATGACTTTAATAAATTCTTTATACGAGACCGGTTTACCAAAATAGTATCCCTGCAACAGGGTAATCTGATTACGGTTGAGATAGTCCAGTTGCTCCTTCGTTTCTACCCCTTCAGCCACGATATGCAGTGAGAGTTTTTTCGCCAGGTCAATCACACAGTCCAGCAGGATCGTAGAGTCTTTCGCCTCTGATACCCGGTTCACGAAACTTTTATCGATTTTAATATAATCAATCGCCAGCGCGTGCAGACAGGAGAGTCCGGAATACCCGGTCCCAAAGTCATCAAGCGCAATGACGAAACCGGCGTTATGTAACGCATTGAGATTTTCCACCAGATGAGGATTATCGATCAGCGGTTCACGCTCGGTCACTTCGAGAACCAGTTTGACCTCTTTACCATAAAAGCCTTTTCCAAAGACCCGGCAGTCAGCGATAAAAGAAGGCGCATTGATGTGTCTGGCGCTGATGTTCACCCCGATGTGAAATCCGTCCGGCAACTTAGGCAAAAGCGGCTTTAGCTCGGTCACCACTGTCGCCATTAAACTTTTGGTCAGCGGAATTATCAGGCCGCTGCGCTCGGCAATCGGAATAAAAACATCCGGTGGGATAAAGCCTGATTTTGGGTGCTTCCACCTTGCCAGTACTTCCACGCCATACAAACCGCCGGTATCGCCATTCACGATCGGCTGATAGTACGGAACGATCTGGCCGTGGATGATGGCTTTACGCAGATCGTCTTCAAACGAGCTGCTTTTCCCCCTGTAGCGACGGATAAGAATGCCAACAGCCGCAGATAACGCAAGGATAAGCAGTATCAGGCTCCATCCCTGGTGCAGTAAACGCGTCAGGCTGAAAAAGGCGGGAGGCTGCCAGGCCATGCTAAACGGAAAATGTGCCGATACTGTTAAGGAACCCGCCCACTTCACGGGGGGCCAGCTGGTCACATCCCCCGCGCCGGCTATCGCTTTTTCGCCAACAACCAGCCTCAGCCCCGTGCTGTTTGCTGCACTCGCAATAACATCCCGCAAATGCGCGTCGCTAACGCTTACGATAACGCGCCCTTTCGCGACGGGCATCTGAAAAAGTAACACCGGAATGCCGTTCACCAGGCGATTACCGGGGAGCAGCATCAATTCTTTGTTGGGCAGCGTCTGCGGGCGAACAATCAATACGCCGTTTCCGGGAAGGGAGGTACAGACGATCCTGCCCTGCTGCTCAATCATAATGGCGCGAAGATGCGGTTTCAGCGCAGCTTCCGAACCCAGTTCACGTTGTCCGGTGTCGGTACACCCTTCAGCGGCGACCCGTTTTGCGGTATCTGCAGCACTGACAGCCTCAGCAAGAATGGCCTCAATTTTACGCGTGCTTGCGGCGGCGGTTTCGGCATAATTTGACCGGGCCATATGCCACAACTGCCAGTTAATGATCAGCATGCCACTCAGAAACACAAATAAGGCACACAGAATGGGGAGCATAACGTTGCGCACGATTTTTTCCTTAAGAGAAAAATGCTCATTTATGACCTGTATAAGGCGATCGCCTGGCAAACTCTGCGCTGCTTAAAGCAATGTGAAAAGTTTAGTTAAGATTTATCTTAAAAAACTGGTACTTCCGCATGAGTTAGTCTGACTGAATAAGATAAACCTCCGTTATTATCAGGCTTGTGCCTTGCCCTGGCTGTGTTAAGATTTGTGAAATCAGGGAGCGGACGGGACCACTGGAAAATGAAAAAGATCATTGCCGTTGCTATCATTTCAACGTTGCTGGTCGCCCTCTCTCTCTACGCGGTTAATGCGGTTATCGTGGCCCAGCAAAAGAGCAAACAGCTCGAGGTTTCCCATTCCCTTTTGCAATATTCAGAAGGCCTCTCTCAAAGTGTGGCGCAGGCGCTCAAAAGCATTACTACACAGGGTTGTGATAAAACCAGTCTCGATAGTTACAGGCAGATAAAGTTAGATAGCCTCTATTTCGGGGATATCGGTTTTATTGAAAAGGGGAAAATAGCCTGTACTGCTTTTTGGGGTAAACTCGCCACTCCCGTTGCCCTTCCTGCAGAGCTGCATAAAACGCCACGGGGTTTTCTTCTGGCACAGTTTTCCAGAAAAGATTTTTTTACAGGCAATGCGGCAATTTATAATAACGTGATTATATTCACCTCCCGCTATGCTTACGATAAGTTCACGCCGATTACGGCGAACTATTCACTGAGTACGACGACCAAAGATTTCGGCAGAACATTTTTCTCAGCCTCCCCGGTGATAAAAGAACAGAGCTGGCTGCATTCGAATCTGTTTACCTTAACCCTGACGCAGTGCAGCGCCGTATGGGATTTGTGTGTGATCGTGAAGCATCACAACGCAGGGCTGGCTTCGTTGTATCTGGTGGTGTTTACCCTTCTCACGGCAATTCTGGCTTTCATCTGGATAGCGATCACGCTGTTTTTCTTCCGCATCTATGAAGATCGGTTCTCACTGGAGCGCACGCTGGTTAACGCGGTAAAAGCCAATACCATCAGCGTTAACTACCAGCCCATTATTCGAATTCAGGATAAAAAAATGGTGGGCGTCGAAGTTCTGTCGAGATGGCGCGATAACAATCATGGAGAGGTCTCGCCTGAGCTCTTTATTCCCTTAATTAAGAAAATTGGCCTGTATCAAAAGTATTATATCAATATCATCGAAAAATCCCTGGCAGAAATCGCCTCGCTGGCGATTAAACATCATCTGGTGATTTCATTAAACATTGGTCGAACCGAGATTGAAGACGGGCAATTCATTAAGATTCTGTGTCGTGAGTGTTTAGTGAATAGCATTCCACTCTCCTTGATAAAAGTTGAACTCTCTGAAAAGGCGGTCTCCACTGCGGATGTTCTCGAAGGGTTTTGTCAGGCGTTAAAATCACTGGGTGTGAGAATATCAATTGACGATTTTGGAGTGCAAAACTCTAACCTCGCCCGCATATCGCTTCTGGAATACGATGAGATCAAAATAGATAAATCGCTGGTAGATGGTATTAATGAGCATTATAAACAGAATATATTCGTCATCTTTAGTGACGCCCTCGCCAGACTGAATAAAACGCTCGTCTTTGAAGGTGTGGAAAGCGAAACGCAATATCGCTTTATCGCAGATCGGTATCCTGATGCCCTGATTCAGGGATGGTATTTCTCTAAATCACTGACCATTGGTGAACTGACGCAGCAACTTAACAACGATAAGCAAAAACCAGCGCGTTAACGTGTCAACATTGACGACGTGACGGCTCTGCATAGCGTCCAGTTATAATTCACGACGTTGAGTTTTAGCTCTCCGCAAACCTCACCGTAACGCTGCATGCGGCGCTCACGGAAAAACGCCCTCAGAAATTCAGGCAGACAGTCTGCCTGGTAGCGCAACAGCGTAGTGTGCCAGAACGGCGCTGGCAAAGGGGTATTGCCATGGCGTAAGCGCAACGCCTCTTGCCAGTCCGTGGTTAACAGACGTTCACAAAACGCCTGCCGCTGCCTCAAGGCAAGTGTATCGGGTATGCCTGCAAGCAAGAGCTGGTTGGGCAATGCCACCAGCCTGAGTTCCCGAACCGTGATACCCAGACCGGCAAAAGGGGTCCATGCGTCGATAAGCTGATGCGTCTTCGCCGGTAACGGTGCATTCTCGTCGTAGAGAGGGAGCGTTATGGGTACGAAGGTGAAATGGAAGCCGGATGGCGGCTGGAGGTCTACTAACGAGTCGTGGCGGGTCAACGCCCGCAGTTCCTGAAACAACATGTCGACAGACGCGGCCATTTCCGGCTGGAAACCTGTCGCCAGTGCGAGCTTTTGCGTAGCATAAAACGGCTCCCCTACCGCTCCGATACCGTCCCGCTTTTCCCAGAGCGCCAGCGTCTTCGCGTTGGTGTCGTGGTAATGTTTTTCCAGATCAGACGTTTCCATTTCTTTCCTAAAAACATATAGTCGTCACATTCAGACCGTAGATTACCCTGAAGCACACTCTCATTTGGTCAAAACGTGAAAAATTCTCTGTTGTTTCCGCTGTTACTCTTTTTCCTGATCGTTATTTTCGCCCTGCTCATCGGTAAACCCTCAACGCACATCCCGGATAAAAAATGCATGTGGTCCGATAGCGTGATGCTGAGCTGTTTAGCAAAGCATCAGCACAACGGTTTTTGAGGCGGACTATTCATTTCCCCACTGATTGAGGAAGTTCGCAATATCATCAATGCGCGCGCTACGGATGCCGGCTTCACTCGCCATCTCTTGCTGGGCTTCCTCGCTGATCTCTTCATTGTTCGATAAACGGGTGAGCAGCAACTGGAAATAACAGGCAAGAGGATCGCGCTCTGCCTCACTTACCGGCTCCGCGGCTTCCGACGCGTATTCATCGACGATGTCATAATACTTAAGTGGAATTTCATTGTGCATAAACAGTCTCTTCTCTGACCTTTAAGGGTAATGCCTGAGTATATCGGACGGCACTCTTTGACCAAAGCCTTGTTAATCAACGCAACCACAATGCAATCAATGCAGCCAGCGCCGGTAAAGCCTGAACACAGAGTATTTTTCGGCTGGCGGTCATGGCACCGTAAATGCCCGCAATCAACACGCAGGTCAAAAAGAAGAAGACCACAGGAACACCGCTTTCACCAAGCCACAGTCCCCAGAGCAGTCCCGCTGCCAGAAAACCGTTATACAACCCCTGATTTGCGGCCAGCACGCGGGTATCGCGTGCAAAATCAGTGCTGAGATTAAATGCCTTGTGGCCTGTTTTTGTGTTCCACAGGAACATTTCCAGAACAAGTATGTAGAGATGAATTAATGCAACAATAGCGACAAGGATCGTAGCTAACATCTTGCAGTCTCCCGCAGGCAGAGGAAAAAACGGGGACCTTCTGGCCCCCGTTCACGTTTAACCCAGAATCTGGATGACATATTCGCGATGATCGCGTCGCCAGACTCTGAACATTTTAGCATATTCTATATGCGTTAACGATCGGGCCAGCGATTTCAACCATTTAATATGGTGCATCAACGTGACACCGGAACGAACGTTAACTCAGAACGCTGCCGTTCCATACATCTCCGAGATTTATTACCCGGTCATTATTGTATGCACCAGAGGCATTCAGGTTTTTCAGCGGGCTCCAGTCATTGTTCCAGGGGATAAACATGGTTGCTTTAGGGTATTTCTGAAGAATAATACTCACTAAATTTGCATAATCAAACTGGCCGTTAATTGTTGATGGCCCCACCTCAGCAAAGGCAAACGGCTTATTCATTGCCACCATTTCATCGTAACCGTTTACAGCGGCAGGATTGTCTGTATATAAGTCCAGGCCAGTAATATCAACATACTCTGCGCCAGGGTAATAAGATGTCTTATAATCCCGGTTTGCATCAGGAGAGAAGACCCAGAGTAAATTGTTTAACCCTTTCGTTTTAACGAAATAGTTAAAGATATCCTGATACAGGCGTCGATACAGATCCATACGTACAGTATCGTTTGTATTCTCACCGGTTGCCCCCCACCAGAACCACTCGCCATTCATCTCATGCAAGGGTCGATAAAAGACGGTGACACCTTTCTCATTCAGTTGCTGTAGGCCCTGAGCGACTTTATCAAGCATTGCCAGCCAGCGCCCACGCGACGGCGTTCCAGACTGTAAGATTGCAGAAAATTCATCATTACTCACAGGATGCTTGAGAGCCCCCTTTCCATCACCAGGATTATTCCCCGCAAAACAAGGGTTTGGTAAATGGTGGCTGATCGCGACCAGTCCGCCTTTTTTCCAGTGGTCGATCAGATCGGTATTACAACCAAAATCGATCAAACTGGCTTCCTCTCCAGGGGTACAGGCATCCCAGCCACGGGCATAGTCAGCGCTATAAATAGCGGGGAATTTCCCGGTCAGGGCCTGCAGGTCTTTTCCTTGTTGCAGGGAAAAAGCATCGACGCCGCCGATATTGCTATAGCCACCAAAAATACCCGAAATGAGCTTTTTACCCTGTCGTTCGGACAGACCACTCAACCACTGATAAATCATTTTCGCATTATTATCTGCAGACTGATTTGCGGGTACTACAGCAAAAGTACTCATTTATAGAATATCCTTACGTCTCGATTGGAAAATACATGGCAATGAATGACCATGCGTGTTTGCTACGTACACAATAAAACCGATATTGCCCGGTTTTATTTTTTCGTACAGTTTGTCTGGCTTTTCCCACTACCGCGGACAGTGCCAGCGCAGCAATACCGTTTGATTAGACAATTTGCTGCGACAGGGATATTTATATCAGCCGTCTGCTTAAAATGATGCTAATTCACGTTGTGCTATCTCCCGTAATACGAGTGATATTCCGCACACCAGAAAGTTATGCTGACAACAGAATTAATGAGGGTTTCACCGTAACCGTCGCACCCGATAAGTTAGATCAGGTATTCATGAGCGCGGCACCGGTTGAGGCCGGACACCATAACAATGAATTTAGTGAGACGTGGAATTAAGATATTCAAGAAATTTTGGGGCATACATCGCCGAATCAAACGGCGAAAGCGCATGATGGCCCGGTAGAGCGGGGACGGTAAATGCTATTTAAGGGAGGGGTTTTGATAACCGTACGAAATCGAATAATAAAAAACGGGAACCCATCGGCTCCCGTTCTTGTTTAACCCAGCAAGTGGATTACATGTTCGCGATAATCGCGTCGCCAAACTCTGAACATTTCAGCAGCTTAGCGCCTTCCATCAGACGTTCGAAATCGTACGTTACGGTTTTCGCGTTAATCGCGCCTTCCATACCTTTAACGATCAGGTCTGCGGCTTCGAACCATTCCATATGACGGAGCATCATTTCTGCAGACAGGATGATAGAACCTGGGTTCACTTTATCCTGGCCGGCATATTTTGGTGCCGTACCGTGGGTCGCTTCGAACAGTGCGCACTCGTCACCGATGTTCGCACCAGGAGCGATACCAATACCGCCAACCTGCGCCGCCAGGGCGTCGGAGATGTAGTCACCGTTCAGGTTCATACAGGCGATAACGTCATATTCAGCAGGACGCAGCAGGATCTGCTGCAGGAACGCATCGGCGATCACATCTTTAATGATGATCTCTTTGCCGGTGTTCGGGTTCTTGATCTTCTGCCATGGACCACCGTCAATCAGCTCACCACCGAACTCTTCCATCGCCAGCTGGTAGCCCCAGTCTTTGAATGCGCCTTCGGTGAACTTCATGATGTTGCCTTTGTGAACCAGCGTCACAGAGTCACGGTCGTTGGTGATCGCGTATTCAATGGCCGCACGCACCAGACGTTTAGTCCCTTCTTCGGAGCAAGGCTTGATACCGATACCGCAATGCTCAGGGAAGCGAATTTTCTTCACGCCCATCTCTTCGCGCAGGAATTTAATCACTTTCTCTGCGTCAGCAGAGTCCGCTTTCCACTCGATGCCCGCGTAGATGTCTTCTGAGTTTTCGCGGAAGATAACCATGTCGGTCAGTTCAGGGTGCTTAACCGGGCTTGGGGTGCCCTGATAGTAACGAACCGGACGCAGACACACGTACAGGTCCAGCTCCTGACGCAGCGCAACGTTCAGGGAACGAATACCGCCACCGACTGGAGTTGTCAGAGGGCCTTTAATAGCAACGCGGTAGTCGCGGATCAGGTCCAGCGTTTCAGCTGGCAGCCAAACGTCCTGGCCATAAACTTGAGTAGATTTTTCACCGGTGTAAATTTCCATCCAGGAAATTTTACGCTCGCCTTTGTAGGCTTTCTCAACAGCGGCATCAACCACTTTCAGCATTGCCGGGGTAACGTCTACACCGATACCGTCACCTTCGATGAACGGGATAATCGGATTGTGAGGAACGTTAATCTTGCCGTTTTGCAGGGTGATCTTTTTACCTTCCGCCGGAACAACTACTTTGCTTTCCATTAACCTCTCCTTCGAGCGCTTCTGGTTGTTACTGATCTTATGTTAATAAATTGTAATGAGCCCTTCGATAGTACCTGATTGTCCGACGCCATGAAAGGTCTTCGTTAATAGGCTATAATGCGGCAATTGATAACGTCTGAAAATACCATGAAGAAAACTTCTTTTACAAAACACCGGGTTGAGCGATTCAGCTCACGACAAGCCGCCAGAAGACCACAAGAATCCAAGCCAAAGCGGGTGATTTTGTTCAATAAACCCTACGATGTTTTGCCGCAGTTTACTGACGAAGCCGGACGCAGCACGCTGAAGGATTACATTCCTGTTCAGGGCGTCTACGCCGCCGGCCGTCTGGACCGGGATAGCGAAGGACTTCTGGTCTTAACCAACGATGGTGCCTTACAGGCCAGGCTCACTCAGCCGGGCAAACGCACGGGAAAGATTTACTTCGTCCAGGTTGAAGGTGAACCGGATGAAGAGACGCTGGCGACATTACGCCGCGGCGTGACGTTAAACGATGGTCCTACCTTGCCTGCAGGTATTGAGCTCGTCAGCGAGCCGGAATGGCTGTGGCCACGCACGCCGCCGATCCGCGAGCGCAAATCCATCCCGACGAGCTGGCTCAAGATCACCCTTTATGAAGGCCGTAATCGCCAGGTTCGCCGGATGACCGCACACGTGGGCTTCCCTACCCTGCGACTTATTCGCTACGCCATGGGCAACTACACCCTGGATTCACTGGCAAACGGTGAATGGCGGGACGTTACCCCTTAAGGAGTCACTATGTTTAAACCGCATGTCACGGTCGCCTGCGTGGTTCACGCGCAGGGTAAGTTTTTGGTCGTTGAAGAGAGTATTAACGGCAAGGCACTCTGGAACCAGCCAGCCGGGCACCTTGAAGCCAATGAAACCTTACTGCAGGCCGCTAAACGAGAACTGTGGGAAGAGACCGGTATCCACGCGGAGCCGCAGCACTTCATCCGTATGCACCAGTGGATTGCCCCTGATCACACCCCGTTCCTGCGCTTTTTATTTGCCGTCGAGCTTAGCGAAACGTGCGCCACAGAGCCGCAGGACGATGATATCGATCGCTGCCTGTGGGTCACTGCCGAAGATATTCTGAACGCGCCAAACCTGCGCTCGCCGCTGGTTGCCGAGAGTATCCGCTGCTGGCAGTCTGCTGGTCGCCTGCCGCTTGAGGTGATTGGAGAATTTAACTGGCCGTTTACAGAGGGTGCCAATGGTGGGGGGGCGTGATAGAATACGCCGCCTTGAAGTTCAATGTCGTGAGTATTCCATGTCAGATAACAGCCAGAAAAAAGTGATCGTCGGCATGTCCGGCGGTGTCGATTCCTCCGTTTCCGCCTACCTGTTGCAACAACAGGGCTATAAGGTGGAGGGCCTGTTCATGAAGAACTGGGAGGAAGATGATGGCGAGGAATATTGCACTGCTGCTGCGGATCTCGCCGATGCGCAGGCGGTGTGCGATAAGCTGGGCATTGAACTGCACACCGTTAACTTTGCTGCAGAATACTGGGACAACGTCTTCGAGCTTTTCCTGGAAGAGTACAAAGCCGGTCGTACCCCGAACCCGGACATTCTGTGCAACAAAGAGATCAAATTTAAAGCCTTCCTGGAATTCGCCGCAGAAGATCTGGGCGCAGACTATATTGCGACCGGGCACTACGTGCGTCGTGCCGATGTGAATGGCAAAAGCCAGCTGCTGCGCGGTCTGGATGGCAACAAAGATCAAAGCTACTTCCTGTATACACTCAGCCACGAACAGATTGCGCAAAGCCTGTTCCCGGTAGGCGAGCTTGAAAAGCCGCAGGTGCGTAAAATCGCCGAAGAGCTGGATCTGATCACCGCGAAGAAAAAAGACTCCACCGGTATCTGTTTTATCGGCGAGCGCAAATTCCGCGATTTCCTTGGTCGTTACCTGCCGGCACAGCCGGGCAAAATCGTTACCGTCGACGGTGATGAGATTGGTCAACATCAGGGGCTGATGTACCACACGCTGGGCCAGCGTAAAGGGCTGGGTATTGGCGGCACCAAAGAAGGCAGCGAAGATCCGTGGTACGTCGTAGATAAAGATGTCGAAAACAATATTCTGGTTGTCGCTCAGGGCCACGACCATCCGCGTCTGATGTCCGTCGGCCTCATCGCACAACAGCTGCACTGGGTCGATCGTGAGCCGCTGAAGGGTACGCTGCGCTGCACGGTAAAAACACGCTATCGCCAGACCGATATCCCTTGTACCGTCACCGCGCTGGATGATGAACGCATTGATGTGCGTTTCGACGAGCCGGTTGCGGCGGTCACCCCAGGCCAGTCCGCCGTATTCTACAGCGGCGAAATCTGTCTGGGCGGCGGGATCATTGAACAGCGCCTGCCGCTGCCGGCCGTTTAACACGATTGCACACATAAAGGAGAACGTGTGGCGAAGAACTATTATGACATCACCCTGGCACTGGCTGGAATTTGCCAGTCTGCCCGTCTGGTGCAACAGCTGGCGCATCAGGGTCATTGCGATGCTGACGCGCTGCACGTTTCACTCAACAGCGTTATCGACCTCAACCCCGGTTCGACTCTGGGTGTCTTCGGTGGGAGTGAAACCAATCTTCGTCTCGGTCTTGAAACTTTGCTTGGCGTGCTTAACGCCAGTAGCCGTCAGGGGTTGAACGCGGAGCTGACCCGCTACACGTTAAGCCTGATGGTGCTGGAGCGTAAGCTCAGCGCGGCTAAAGGCGCCCTTGATACGCTCGGTGACCGCATTGCCGGGCTGCAGCGCCAGCTCGACCATTTTGATCTGCAGTCCGAAACGCTGCTCAGTGCCATGGCCGGCATTTATGTTGACGTCATCAGCCCGCTGGGCCCACGTATTCAGGTCACAGGCTCTCCTGCCGTGCTGCAAAGCCCGCAGGTTCAGGCAAAAGTCCGCGCCTCCCTGCTGGCGGGTATTCGTGCCGCCGTGCTGTGGCATCAGGTTGGCGGTGGCCGCCTGCAGTTAATGTTTTCTCGTAATCGCCTGACGACTCAGGCAAAACAAATTCTTGCTCATTGTTAACCTCCCGGAGTTGCGAATTATGGAATTATCCTCACTGACCGCCGTATCCCCTGTAGATGGACGCTACGGCGATAAAGTCAGCGCGCTGCGCGGGATCTTCAGCGAATATGGTTTGCTGAAGTTCCGTGTTCAGGTTGAAGTACGCTGGCTGCAAAAGCTGGCCGCCCAGGCAGCAATCAAGGAAGTTCCTGCTTTTGACGCCCAGGCAAACGATTACCTCGATAAAATCGTTGCTGACTTCAACGAAGAAGATGCTGCGCGCATTAAAACTATTGAGCGCACCACCAACCATGACGTAAAAGCGGTTGAGTATTTCCTGAAAGAGAAAGTGGCAAGCGTGCCTGCGCTGCATGCCGTGTCTGAATTCATTCACTTCGCCTGCACCTCAGAAGACATTAACAACCTGTCTCATGCACTGATGCTCTCCACCGCACGTAAAGACGTGGTGCTGCCTTACTGGCGTAAAATCATCGACGCGGTAAAAGCACTGTCTGTCGAATATCGTGATATTCCGCTGCTGTCCCGTACCCACGGTCAGCCGGCCACTCCCTCCACGATGGGTAAAGAGATGGCAAACGTGGCGTACCGTATGGAACGTCAGTATCGTCAGCTGGAGCAGGTCGAGATTCTGGGTAAAATCAACGGTGCGGTAGGTAACTACAACGCCCACATCGCCGCCTACCCGGAAGTGGACTGGCATCAGTTCAGCGAAGCGTTCGTGACCTCTCTGGGCATTCAGTGGAACCCGTACACCACCCAGATTGAGCCGCACGACTATATCGCGGAACTGTTTGACTGCATCGCTCGCTTCAACACCATTCTGATCGATTTCGATCGTGACGTGTGGGGTTACATCGCGCTGAACCACTTCAAACAGAAGACCATCGCCGGTGAAATTGGCTCCTCAACCATGCCGCACAAAGTCAACCCAATCGACTTCGAAAACTCCGAAGGCAACCTGGGCCTGGCGAATGCGGTGCTGCAGCACATGGCGAGCAAACTGCCAGTTTCCCGCTGGCAGCGCGACCTGACTGACTCCACCGTGCTGCGTAACCTGGGCGTGGGTATCGGCTACGCGCTGATCGCGTATCAGTCCACCCTGAAAGGTGTAAGCAAACTGGAAGTGAACCGCGACCGTCTGCTGGACGAGCTGGATCACAACTGGGAAGTGCTGGCAGAGCCCATTCAGACCGTCATGCGTCGTTATGGCATTGAAAAACCGTACGAGAAACTGAAAGAGCTGACGCGCGGCAAACGCGTAGACGCCGAAGGCATGAAACAGTTTATCGACAGTCTGGAACTGCCAGAAGACGAGAAAACCCGCCTGAAAGCGATGACCCCGGCAAACTATATCGGCCGTGCCATCACCATGGTTGACGAGCTGAAGTAACCTCCCTTCCCCCTTTCCGCCTGGAAAGGGGGCTGCTTTTCCCCGGTTTACTTAATGTTTATCCCCACAACAACATAATCAGCGTTAAACTATTCATACCATTCATATAGGGAGAAAAGATGATGCGCGTACTGGTTGTTGAGGATAACGCATTGCTACGCCATCACCTGAAGGTTCAGCTTCAGGAGATGGGACATCAGGTGGACGATGCCGAAGATGCAAAAGAAGCCGATTATTATCTCAATGAGCACCTGCCGGACATCGCCATCGTCGATCTCGGATTGCCTGATGAAGACGGTTTGTCGTTGATTCGTCGCTGGCGCAGCCATGATGTCTCCCTTCCGGTTCTGGTATTGACCGCACGTGAAGGCTGGCAGGACAAGGTTGAAGTGCTCAGCGCGGGCGCGGATGATTACGTCACCAAGCCGTTTCACATCGAAGAAGTGGCGGCACGCATGCAGGCACTGCTGCGCCGCAACAGCGGCCTGGCCTCCCAGGTGATTTCGATTCCCCCTTTCCAGGTTGATCTCTCCCGTCGTGAATTCTCGATCAATAATGAAGTCATTAAGCTGACCGCGTTCGAATACACCATCATGGAAACGTTAATCCGCAACAGCGGCAAAGTGGTGAGCAAAGACTCCTTAATGCTTCAGCTTTATCCGGATGCCGAGCTGCGTGAGAGCCACACGATTGATGTGTTGATGGGACGTCTGCGCAAGAAAATTCAGGCGGAGTACCCGCAGGACGTGATCACGACCGTCCGTGGTCAGGGTTATCTGTTCGAAATACGCTAAATGAAAGGGATCTTGCGTCATATTCTGCCCCTCTCGCTGCGGGTTCGCTTTTTACTGGCAACAGCCGCCGTCGTGCTGGTGTTATCCCTCTCCTACGGCATGGTGGCTCTGGTGGGCTACAGCGTCAGTTTTGATAAAACAACTTTTCGACTGTTGCGTGGTGAAAGCAACCTGTTTTATACCCTGGCGAAATGGGAAAACAACACGATCACCGTCGAAATGCCGGAAAACCTTAACCAGCAAAGCCCGACGCTGGCCCTGATTTATAACGAAAAGGGAAAACTACTTTGGGCACAACGCGATATCCCATGGCTGGTTAAAAGTATTCGTCCGGAATGGCTTAAGACCAATGGTTTCCACGAACTTGAAGCCGATCTGAACACCACCAGCTCGCTGCTGCGCGAGGACCGCTCCCTGCAGCAAAAGCTGAATGAGATCCGCGCAGACGATGCCGAAACAGAAATGACGCACTCCGTGGCGATTAACCTCTACCCGGCCACGATGAACATGCCGCAGTTAACTATCGTGGTGGTCGATACCATCCCGGTCGAGCTTAAACGTTCTTATATGGTATGGAACTGGTTCGTCTATGTTCTGGCCGCGAATCTGCTGCTGGTAATCCCGCTGCTGTGGCTCGCCGCGTGGTGGAGTTTACGCCCCATCGAATCGCTGGCGAGAGAGGTGCGCGAGCTGGAAGAACATCATCGTGAGAAGCTCAACCCGGAGACTACCCGCGAGCTGACAAGCCTGGTGCGTAACCTCAACCGTCTGCTGAAAAGCGAACGTGAGCGCTATGATAAATACCGCACCACCCTCACCGACCTCACGCATAGCCTGAAAACGCCGCTGGCGGTGATGCAAAGTACCCTGCGTTCGATGCGCAGCTCAAAGCTGAGCGTTGATGATGCCGAGCCGGTGATGCTGGAACAGATCAGCCGTATTTCTCAGCAAATTGGTTACTATCTGCACCGTGCCAGCATGCGTTCCGGCAGCGCGTTATTGAGCCGCGAACTGCATCCTGTGGCACCGCTTCTGGATAACCTCACCTCCGCGCTCAACAAGGTTTACCAGCGCAAAGGGGTCAATATCAGCCTCGATATCTCTCCCGAAATCAGCTTTGTTGGTGAAAAAAATGATTTCATGGAAGTGATGGGCAATCTGCTGGATAACGCCTGTAAATATTGCCTGGAATTCGTGGAAGTTTCCGCGCGTCAGACGGATAACGAATTGCATATTATCGTTGAGGATGATGGCCCGGGGATCCCGCGCAATAAACGTGATGTGGTATTCGACCGCGGTCAGCGTGCGGATACGCTGCGCCCCGGCCAGGGGGTTGGGTTAGCGGTGGCACGCGAAATCGTCGACCAGTACGACGGAAAAATTGAAACCGAAGACAGTTTACTCGGAGGCGCCAGAATGGAGGTCATTTTCGGTCGCCAGCAGCCCACATCGAACGATAGTTAACCCGTTATGTGAAAAATGCGAGGATCTCGCACCCAGGCTCCTGTGCTTCCGTTATAATCCGAGTCAGTAAGAGCCTGCGGAATAAAAAAATATGGATTATCACTTAACACTTAACTGGCCCGAATTTATTGAACGTTACTGGCAGAAGCGCCCGGTCGTTCTTAAACGCGGGTTCAGCAATTTTGTCGATCCCCTCTCCCCTGACGAACTGGCCGGCCTGGCCATGGAGAGCGAAGTCGACAGCCGCCTGGTAAGCCACCAGGACGGGAAATGGCAGGTCAGCCACGGTCCTTTCGAAAGCTACGATCACCTCGGTGAAAACAACTGGTCATTGCTGGTTCAGGCGGTTAACCACTGGCATGAACCGACTGCGGCGTTAATGCGTCCGTTCCGCGCCCTGCCCGACTGGCGAATGGACGATCTGATGATCTCCTTCTCCGTGCCAGGAGGGGGCGTTGGGCCGCATCTGGACCAGTACGACGTCTTTATCATTCAGGGTACAGGCCGCCGCCGCTGGCGCGTGGGCGACAAAGTGCCGATGAAACAGCACTGCCCGCATCCGGACCTGCTTCAGGTCGATCCGTTTGAAGGGATTATCGATGAAGAGCTGGAGCCGGGTGATATTCTCTATATCCCACCTGGGTTCCCGCACGAAGGGTATTCGCTGGAAAACTCGCTGAACTACTCCGTCGGATTCCGCGCACCAAGCGGTCGCGAAATGATCAGCGGCTTTGCTGACTACGTGCTGCAGCGTGAACTGGGCAGCCATCGTTACAGCGATCCGGATGTGCCTGCACGCGAGCACCCGGCCGATATTGTGCCAGCCGAACTGGACAAGCTTCGCGGTATGATGCTGGATTTGATCAATGAACCGGCGCATTTCAGCCAGTGGTTTGGTGAGTTTATCAGCCAGTCACGCCATGAGCTGGATGTGGCACCGCCAGAGCCGCCATACCAGGCCGACGAGATTTATGACGCACTGCAGCAGGGCGACAAACTGGTTCGTCTGGGCGGGTTGCGCGTACTGCGCATCGGTGAAGATGTTTTCGTTAACGGCGAGAAGCTGGACTCCCCTCACCGTCCGGCGCTGGAGGCTATTGCCAGCCACCTGACCTTAACGGCCGATACCTTTGGCGATGCGCTGGAAGATCCCTCTTTCCTCGCGATGCTCGCCGCGCTGGTGAACAGCGGGTACTGGTTCTTTGAGGACTAAACCGTAAAGTAAAAGAGTGCCGGGGGCGGCTTCGCCTGACCCGGCCTTTTTTTGTCATTACCGCGCCGCGGTCAGCTCCGCAATTCGCACAATCACCTTCACCGCTTTTTCCATTCCTTCCAGCGTCACGAACTCGTGCTTGCCGTGATAGTTGTAGCCACCGGTAAACAGATTCGGGCAAGGCAGCCCCATGAACGACAGCTGCGAACCGTCTGTGCCACCACGAATCGGTTTTAACAGCGGTTCAATATCACAGTCACGCATTGCCTGCTGCGCGATATCGAGGATATGCGGATGCGCCATCACTTTCTCGCGCATATTGTAGTAGCTGTCTTCAATAATCAGCTCGATATAGCAATCCGGATGCAGGCCCTTACCGACCTTTTTGGCTATCTCCATCATCTTACGTTTACGCGCTTCAAATGCTTTACGGTCAAAGTCGCGAATGATGTAGTGCATCTGCGCACTGTCTACGGTGCCTTTAATGCTGGTCAGGTGATAAAAACCTTCATAACCGTCGGTCTGTTCCGGGCTCTCTTCTGGCGGAACTTCCGCATGAATACGCGACGCCAGCGACAACGCATTCACCATGACCCCTTTGGCGGAGCCAGGATGAACGTTGTTTCCGACGATTTTGATTGTCACGGACGCGGCGTTGAAATTCTCGAACTCCAGTTCCCCTACGCCGCCACCGTCGACGGTATAGGCCCACTTCGCGTTAAAGGCCTCTACGTCGAAGTGTTTTGCCCCCTTGCCGACCTCTTCATCCGGCGTAAAGGCGACACGGATATCCCCGTGCGGGATATTTTTCTCTTTCAGCACCGCCAGCGCCGTCATGATCTCGGCAATCCCCGCTTTGTCATCGGCACCCAGCAGCGTTTTGCCGTCGGTGGTGATGAGCGTCTGACCAAGCAGCTGGTGCAGCACCGGGAACATCACCGGCGACAGCACTTCGTCACCAATCCCCAGCGCAATGTCGCCGCCGCGGTAGTTTTCAACAATCTGCGGGTTCACATGTTTACCGCTAAAATCCGGAGAGGTGTCGACATGGGAGATAAAGCCAATCGCCGGGATATCACCGGAGACATTCGCAGGCAGCGTTCCCATCACAGTGCCTTTCTCGCTTAACGTGACGTTAACCAGCCCCATGGCGTCGAGCTGCTCTTTGAGCAGGTTTAATAACTTCCACTGGCCTTCGGTGCTTGGCACCTGGCGGACACCCGGTTTAGATTGGGTATCCAGCGAAACGTACTGTAAAAAACGCTCAAGTAATTTATCCATGCAGTCACCCTCACTTTTTGTGACAACATTATCAATAAGCATCAAAAGGCAAATATTGCGTCAGGTCACTTTTATCCCGCAAACGAGAATATTTTCCGTTTATATCGTATCCGTTAGTAAATGTAGCTTATGAATCAGTGACAAGGATTGGCGATTACAGTGGTTTGCCGTAGAATGTCCGCCCTCATTACGAGTCACCAAGGTGGTTACACACAAACCCCGCTTCGGTCTGCATCCCGGAGCGTCTATATGGGACAGCGCAAAAATTGAATACACAATCCCGTTCACGTTCACCGCTGGTGCAACTGGAACGAATTCGTAAAAGTTTTGATGGTAAAGATGTTATTTCCGGGCTCAACCTGACCATCAATGACGGTGAGTTCCTCACGCTGCTTGGCCCCTCTGGCTGCGGCAAAACAACCGTACTGCGCCTTATCGCCGGACTGGAAAACGTCGATAGCGGTCACATCCACCTTGAACACCAGGATATCACCCAGGTCCCCGCCGAAGAGCGGCACGTGAATACCGTCTTTCAGAGCTATGCCCTGTTTCCGCACATGACCGTGTTCGAGAACGTCGCATTTGGCCTGCGGATGCAAAAAACACCGGCCAGCGAGATCCCTGCTCGCGTTACCGACGCGCTGCGCATGGTGCAACTGGAAGAATTTGCCCAGCGTAAGCCACACCAGCTTTCCGGCGGCCAGCAGCAGCGCGTTGCTATCGCCCGCGCTGTGGTCAATAAACCGCGTCTGCTCCTGCTGGATGAGTCACTTTCCGCGCTGGACTACAAACTGCGCAAGCAGATGCAGAACGAGCTTAAAGCCCTGCAGCGCAAGCTCGGCATTACCTTTGTCTTCGTTACCCACGATCAGGAAGAGGCACTCACCATGTCGGACCGTATCGTGGTGATGCGTGACGGCAAAATCGAGCAGGACGGCACGCCACGTGAAATCTATGAAGAGCCGAAAAACCTGTTCGTGGCCAGCTTCATTGGGGAGATCAACATTTTCAACGCCACGGTGATTGAACGCCTGGACGAACAGCGCGTGCGGGCCAACGTAGAAGGCCGCGAGTGCAATATCACCGTGAATTTCGCCGTCGAAAAAGGGCAAAAGCTCAACGTCCTGCTGCGCCCGGAGGATCTGCGCGTTGAAGAGATCCACGGCAATACTGATGCCGAGGGCCTGATTGGCTATATCCGGGAGCGCAACTATAAAGGGATGACGCTGGAGTCTGTCGTCGAACTGGAAAACGGTAAGATGGTGATGGTCAGCGAGTTCTTTAATGAGGACGACCCTGATTTCGACCACTCCCTCGACCAGAAAATGGTTATCAATTGGGTAGAAAGCTGGGAGGTTGTACTGGCTGATGAAGAACACAAGTAAATTCCAGAATGTGGTGATTGCTACTATCGTCGGTTGGCTTGTGTTGTTTGTCTTCTTACCCA
Source organism: Enterobacter sp. V89_11 (assembly GCF_029967775.1). Taxonomy (NCBI): domain Bacteria; kingdom Pseudomonadati; phylum Pseudomonadota; class Gammaproteobacteria; order Enterobacterales; family Enterobacteriaceae; genus Enterobacter; species Enterobacter sp. V89_11. Next base: position 24,299 of record NZ_JASCAN010000011.1, read on the forward strand.
ACCTGATGATCATCGCAACCAGCTTCCTGACCCGCGACGATACTGACTTCGTAAAGCTGGTCTTTACGCTGGACAACTACTCGCGTCTGCTCGATCCGCTCTATTTTGACGTGCTGTTGCACTCGCTTAATATGGCGCTGATCGCCACCGTTGCCTGCCTGGTGCTGGGTTATCCCTTTGCATGGTTTCTGGCGCGTCTGCCGCAAAAAGTGCGTCCACTGCTGCTCTTTTTGCTGATCGTGCCTTTCTGGACCAACTCCCTGATCCGCATCTACGGGCTGAAAATTTTCCTCAGCACCAAAGGCTATCTGAACGAGTTCCTGTTGTGGCTGGGCGTGATTGATACGCCAGTGCGCATCATGTTTACGCCGGGTGCGGTCATTGTGGGTCTGGTCTACATCCTGCTGCCCTTTATGGTGATGCCGCTCTACTCCAGCATTGAGAAGCTGGATAAACCGCTGCTGGAAGCTGCGAGAGACCTGGGCGCCAGCAAACTGCAGACCTTTATCCGGATTATCATTCCGTTGACCATGCCCGGCATCATTGCAGGTTGTCTGCTGGTAATGCTGCCGGCAATGGGCTTGTTCTACGTGTCCGACCTGATGGGCGGCGCGAAAAACCTGCTTATCGGCAACGTGATTAAGAGTCAGTTCCTGAACATTCGCGACTGGCCGTTCGGTTCCGCTACCAGCATTACGCTCACGGTGGTGATGGGCCTGATGCTGTTGATCTACTGGCGTGCTTCACGATTACTGAATAAAAAGGTGGAACTCGAATGATCGGTCGACTGCTTCGCGGCGGTTTTATGACCGCCATCTATGCGTATCTTTATATTCCGATCATTATTTTGATCGTGAACTCGTTTAACAGCTCGCGTTTCGGCATCAACTGGCAAGGTTTCACTACCAACTGGTACAGCCTGCTGATGAACAACGACAGCCTGCTGCAGGCTGCTCAGCACTCCCTGACGATGGCGATTTTCTCCGCCACCTTCGCCACGCTGATTGGTTCGCTTACCGCCGTGGCGCTCTACCGCTATCGCTTCCGGGGTAAACCGTTCGTCAGCGGGATGCTGTTTGTGGTGATGATGTCGCCGGATATCGTCATGGCGATTTCGCTGCTGGTGCTGTTTATGCTGCTGGGCGTCCAGTTGGGCTTCTGGTCACTGCTGTTCTCCCACATCACTTTCTGCCTGCCGTTTGTGGTGGTCACCGTCTTCGCACGCCTGAAAGGGTTTGACGTGCGCATGCTGGAAGCCGCAAAAGATCTGGGTGCCAGTGAGATGATCATCCTGCGCAAAATCATCCTGCCGCTGGCGATGCCCGCCGTTGCTGCCGGATGGCTGCTGAGTTTTACCCTGTCGATGGACGATGTGGTGGTCTCCTCCTTCGTCACCGGCCCGAGTTATGAAATTCTGCCGTTGAAGATCTATTCAATGGTGAAAGTCGGCGTCTCGCCCGAGGTGAACGCGCTGGCGACCATACTCTTAGTGTTCTCGCTGGTGCTGGTGATTGCCAGCCAGGTTATTGCTCGTGATAAAACAAAATCTCAGGGGACAATGAAATGAAAAAAATGCTTGCCGCTGCGGCACTGGTGCTCGGAATGGGTGCCGCGCACGCTGATGACAGCAAAACGCTCTATTTCTATAACTGGACCGAGTATGTGCCACCTGGCCTGCTGGAGCAGTTCACGAAAGAGACGGGCATCAAGGTTATCTATTCTACCTATGAGTCGAATGAAACCATGTACGCCAAGCTCAAAACTTATAAAGAAGGCGCGTACGATCTGGTCGTCCCGTCGACCTATTTCGTCGATAAAATGCGCAAAGAGGGCATGATTCAGAAGATCGATAAAACGAAGCTCACTCACTTCAACAATCTCGATCCGGAGATGCTCAATAAGCCGTTTGACCCGAATAATGACTACTCCATTCCTTACATCTGGGGCGCAACCGCCATTGGGGTCAACAGCGAGGCTATCGATCCGAAAACCGTTACAAGCTGGGCCGATCTGTGGAAACCGGAATACAAAGGCAGCCTGCTGTTAACCGACGACGCGCGCGAAGTGTTCCAGGTAGCGCTGCGTAAGCTCGGCTACTCAGGCAATACGACGGACCCGAAAGAGATTGAAGCGGCCTATAACGAGCTGAAAAAGCTGATGCCTAACGTGGCGGCATTCAACTCTGATAACCCGGCAAACCCGTATATGGAAGGCGAAGTGAATCTGGGCATGGTGTGGAACGGCTCCGCGTATGTTGCCCGTCAGGCCGGTACGCCGCTGGAGGTAGTGTGGCCGAAAGAAGGCGGGATCTTCTGGATGGATAGCCTCTCTATTCCTGCAAACGCGAAGAACGTTGACGGTGCCCTGAAGCTGATTAACTTCCTGCTGCGCCCGGACGTCGCGAAACAGGTTGCGGAGACCATTGGTTATCCCACCCCGAACCTCGCCGCGCGCAAGCTGCTCAGCCCGGCCGTCGCGAACGACAAATCGCTCTATCCGGATGCGCAAACCATCAGTAAAGGCGAGTGGCAAAACGATGTCGGTGACGCAAGCCGCATCTATGAAGAGTATTACCAGAAATTAAAAGCGGGCCGGTAAGCGGCCAGGCTTTCTTCCTCACTCCGTCTTAGCGGAGTGAGGAACGATTAACTGACGGCGTTCTCCCCGGCCCAGATCGTGGCCTTCCTCATCGCCTCTACGATCTCTTCCTCTGCCAGCCCCAGCGCGTGACTTATTCTGCTTGCCTCATCCCACTGCTGTTGCTCGTAATAATGGCAGAGGCGAACCATGTCCGCTAACTGCCCTTCCTGATGGCACAACGCATTACTCACGCTCTGCGGGACAGCAATTTGCGTCATCAGCTCTGCCATCGGCAGCTCAAGCAGGGTATCAAGCAGTGAGAACAGACCGCACATGAACGCATTCTCAGCCAGCATCGGCTCATTCAGTTTCTCGGCAATCAGTTCACAGAATTTCCCGCGCATCATACTCATCGGGTAAAGCTCGGTGACGGTGTCGTTGGCTGCACTTGCCAGCACTACAACGGCCACAAACCTTCTGAGCTGATTTTCTCCAAGATACCTCAACACTTCACTCAGCGTTAACTTGCTGAAATTACAGGCCCCCATGTGTTTAAAAGCGGTGTGCTTCATATAGCGCATGATTTTATAGGACAGCGTGAGGTCGCTTTTGATTAACGCCTCGATGATCCGAAAGTCAGGTTTATTGCGTCCTACTTCCATTTGCAGACGGAAAATTGCAAGCTGATTTTGCGATAGCCGTTTATATTTAATCACCTCCGGACGACAGAAAAAATATCCCTGAAAAAGAGAAAATCCGGCATCGCTGTATTGTTTGAATTCCTCTTTAGTCTCAATTTTTTCAGCCAGATATTTAATATGCCCGGTCAGGCTTTTACGCTCACTCAGGTAATTTTGAATTTGCGCTAAGGTGTAATTCTGGACATCGAATTTGATGATGGAAATATAGGGCAAAAAAACATCCCATTCCGGTGCGAGAGTGAAATCATCGAGCGCAAAGCAGTACCCGTGCTCATACATTTCTCTCACGGCCTGCAAAAGCGCCTCACCCGGGTCAGCATCTTCCAGGATCTCAATGACCACGTTGTTTTTGTCCAGCGCCTCAGCGCTGCGGTCGATGATCATCCGGGAAGGAAAATTGATAAACGACGTATGTTCCCCGGCGATGCGCTGGGACGGCACGGATAAGAACTGGTCTGATATCATTCTGGACGTGGCATATTCCGCCGACACATCGGGGAAACGGTTGGTCATTCCGTCTCTGAAAAGCAGCTCATAGGCCACGGTATTCATATCGAGGTTAAAAATGGGTTGTCTCGCGATAAATCCATACATATCCCATCCTCCTGAACGTCTTTATATTTATTAGCATCCCCTATCTGCACAACGATAACGAGCATTATCGAACACTAATTTGATTGAATGCACAAAATAAAAGCATCCACACTAATTAACGGGAATTAGCGTTCAAAAATTTAAATTAAATATACCCGGTGCTCTACAGAAACATGGCGAAATATCCGATAAGTGATCTGTGCCTGCCCGACATGCACGTCATTACGGGAGTTGAGAATGAAAGACGCCATGGTCCGAAAACAAAAAATAAGAGTCAAGACGTTGATGCTATTGTCCATTTTCCTCACCGTGACGGTGGGCTTTACGGCAACGATCGGTTTTATGATGTGGCAGTGGATGGATCAGCAAGAAGTGCTGGCTAAAAAACACATCCGTCAGATTGCTGAAGTGCAGTCTTTGCAGGTCAGTAAACAGATGGATTCCGCCCTGACGGCCGCGCGTGACATGGGAAATACCGCTCAGGCACTGCGCGACGCGGGCATCGCTGATCGACAGGGACTCAACCAGCTGCTAATCCATTATCTCTCAGCGCACCCTCAGTTTCTTTCAATGTCGATGGCCTTTGAACCTGATGCTTTCGATGGCAATGATGCCACCTTTGCCGGTCAGAGCGGTGAAGATCCCGCCGGACGTTACGCCCGCTACGTTGACCGCGACGCCACAGGCAAACCGGCATTACATCTGCTGACGGACATCGAAACGCCCGGCAGCGGTGATTATTATCTGCTGCCGAAGCAACGGCAAAAAGATGTCATCATCGAACCCTATATTTATCCCTACAATGGGGTGGACGTAATGCTCACCTCGATTGCCGCCCCCATCATGCGTGAGGGTCAGTTCCTGGGGTCCGTCACGTCGGATTTCTCACTCGCTACCCTGCAATCGATGATCGGGGCGATTAAACCGTGGAACGGTACAGGCTACGCCCTGCTTCTGTCGGCGGGCAACAGCGTGGTTTCCAGCCCGGATAAACGTGCCGTAGGCAAGCCTTACACCGGAACTGTCACAGGGGATGAGGTGATACGCACAAACGATCCTCAACTGAAGGAAGAGGCGTTTATCACCTGGCAGGCGATTACCATCGGCAACAGTCAGACGCCCTGGAAGCTGGCTATCGTCACCCCGGTCAGCGAAGTGATGGCCGAGGCAAGACAATTTTTACTGAAAGCCATCCTCCTGATGGTGTTAAGCATTGTGGTTGTCAGCCTGGTCATGGCGCAAATCTTTACCCGTAAAGTGGACCGCCCGGTGGGGGGCGAACCGTCAGATGCCGCCGGGATCGCGCTGGCCGTGGCCGGAGGCGACCTGAACAACGCTATCCCGGTGCGTCCCGGGGACACCAGCAGTATTTTTTACGCCCTGCACACCATGCAGATGCAGCTCAAGCGCATCGTGGGTAACATCAGCGAAGCCAGCCACTCCGTTCACGGTGGCACCAGTGAAATTTCGGCAGGCAATCTCGATCTGGCCTCACGCACCGAAGAACAGGCAGCGGCGATTGTCCAAACCGCAGCCAGCATGGAAGAGATTTCGGTCACGGTGAAAAATAACGCCGACAATGCGCACAAAGCTACCACCCTTACCGATCGCGCCGCGACCCTTGCCGGACATGGCGAGACGCTGGTCAACGATGTCGTGGTGGTGATAGGGGAAATTGACGAAAGCGCCCGTAAGATTGGAGAGATCAACAGCATTGTGGACGGTATCGCCTTCCAGACCAATATTCTGGCGCTGAATGCCGCCGTAGAAGCGGCGCGCGCGGGCGAACAGGGGCGCGGTTTTGCAGTGGTGGCGGGTGAAGTGCGCAACCTTGCCCAGCGAAGCGCCAACGCGGCAAAAGAGATCTCGCAGCTGATAGCCGAGTCTTCAGGTCGTGTCAGCAAAGGCGTTGAGCTGGTCAATGAAACCGGCGTCATGATGAAGCAGGTCATTGAGGCCGTGTCGCATGTGCATCTGGTGATTAACGATATTGTTCAGGCTCTGGATGAGCAGAATCGGGGAATTAGCCAGGTCAGCATTGCCGTCAATCAGATGGACAGCACGACCCAGCAGAACGCGTCCCTGGTACAACAGATCTCGGCAGCGGCCCTGTCTCTGGACGAGCAGGCGAAATCGCTGGAGAAAACGCTGGCGTACTTTACGCCATAAACAAAAAAAGGCACCCGCAGGACGGGTGCCTTTTCAGGCTATCGCGATTATAGCCCTTTCAGGAGCTTATCGACAAACTCCGGTACGACGGTACTGGCCAGGCCATAGTGCTTCTCTTCGAACTCGCTGCCCACCTGGCTCGGCTCCAGATTCAGCTCAACCGTATGCGCGCCGTGCAGCCGCGCTTCGTGAACAAAGCCGGCCGCCGGATAGACATGGCCAGACGTGCCAATGGCGATAAAGACATCCGCCATGGCCAGCGCGCTGTAGATGTCATCCATACCAAGCGGCATTTCACCAAACCAGACCACATGCGGGCGCAGGCGCGACGGAAACTGGCAGCAGTGGCACTTATCTTCAGGCAGCACGTCCTCTTTCCAGTCCAGCACCTGACCGCTCCAGGCGCAGCGAACTTTCAGCAGTTCACCGTGCATATGGATGATGTTTTTGTTACCAGCCCGTTCATGCAGATTGTCGATATTCTGCGTAACCAGTAAAAAACGATCGCCAAGCGCCTCTTCCAGCTTCGCCAGCGCCAGGTGCGCCGGGTTAGGCACAACCTCTGGCTGCTGCAGCTGACGACGGCGGGCGTTATAAAACGCCTGCACAAGATCCGGATCGCGGGCAAAGCCTTCCGGCGTCGCCACATCCTCAACACGGTGCTCTTCCCATAACCCGTCCGCAGCGCGGAAAGTACGAATACCTGACTCTGCGGAGATCCCCGCCCCGGTCAGCACCACCACTCTGGGTTTATCCATCGCTTCTGGCATCATTCTGTCTCTGAAAAAGATCCGCTGGCGCAAGCGCTCACGTAAGCGGCGTTTATTTTTGCGAAAACGGCTGAGTCGACCTAAGCGACGCGACAGCATAAAAACCTCGTAAACTAATCGGTGAGATGAAGAAATGCGGCTCCGCGCATCCCTCCTGCGTCCCCGTGTCGCGCACGTTCAATACGCGGCACGCGGGCAACCGGCAATAAATGTCGGGGCAAACGCCCGGACAGCTGTTCCGTTAACGCGCTAAAGTTTGAAAGCCCTCCACCAATCACCAGCAGATCCGGGTCGACGATGGTGAGAATATTACCCAGACACACCGCCAGCAGATCCAGATAGCGCTCAACGTGCTCTCGCGCCTGCGCATCCCCCTGCTCCCACAAGGTAATGATTTGAGGGGCTTCAAGTTTCTGATGATAGAAGTGTTCGTAAAGCCATGCAAACCCACGTCCGGAGAGGTAGTTCTCAATACAGCCATGCTGACCGCAACCGCAGCGGGTCAGCGGGAAGTCGCGCCCGACGACCGCCAGGGCATCAACCGGCAGGCGGATATGCCCGAACTCTCCCGTAATGTAACTGCGCCCGGTAATCGGCTTACCGTTGATGACGATCCCTCCCCCTACGCCCGTGCCGAGGATCAGCCCCATCACCAGCGGATAGCGCTGAAACTCATCGTCCCAGGCTTCGGAGAGTGCAAAACAGTTGGCATCATTATCTAAACGCACGTCGCGTTCAAGCAGAGCGGAGAGATCGGCGCGCAGCGGTTTACCGCTGGCAGCAGGAACGTTGGCCGCATACAGCGTACCATCGTCAGTTTCGGGCATTCCCGGAATACCAATGCCGACGCTGCCTTTCACGCCAAAACGTGAATCAGCTTGCGCCACCAGCGCGGCAATGGCAGTTAAAAATTCATCATAGCTTTCGCGTGGTGTGGGAACGCGGGTTTCCCACTGCAGTTTGAGGTTTTTATCAAACACGCCCAGCGCAATTTTGGTGCCGCCAATATCAAATCCATAATACATCACGCATTCCTCTTTTTGATTTGGCGGCCTGACGACCGCTAAATCATGACGTAATTACTGGCCACTTAATACCCTCGCCGGATCAATTCGGCTTGCGCGACGCGCCGGATACCAGCTTGCCAGCAGACTCAGTAAAAGTGCCGTTACCAGCACATAAAAAACGTCCAGCCAGTGCAATTCCGACGGCAGGAAGTCAATAAAATAGATATCACCTGACAGGAACTGGTGGCCAATAAGCGCCTCGATGCCATTGATAATTGGCGTCAGCTGCAGAGAAACCACCACGCCAATCACCACGCCGCAGAGGCTCCCGAACAGCCCAGCCAGCAGACCGTACCAGACAAAGATGGCGCGAATAAGACCGTCTTTTGCCCCCAGGGTACGCAGGACGGCGATGTCGCCGCTCTTGTCTTTGACCGCTATCACCAGCGTCGAAACGATATTAAAGCACGCGACCCCAATCACCAGCACCATCGCCAGATACATAATGGCGCGGATCATCTGGATATCACGGTACATATAACCGTAAGTGCCAATCCAGCTTTTGATGTAGACATAGTTATTGGTCACGCTGCCGGCATCACGCACCAGCTTATTGGCGTTGAAGACGTCGTTGACCTTAATGGCAATCCCCGTCACGCTGTCGGCCATGTCGAGATACTGGCGCGCATCTTCCATCGGCACCATCGCAAAGCTGTGATCGAGCTGGCCGCTTAACTGAAGAATACCGGTGACGTGCAGGCGTACACGTTTAGGCTGCTGCAGCTTGTGGTCGGCACTGGCGTTCGGGATCATGATAGAGACCCAGTCGCCCTGCTTAACCTTCAGGGCCTCGGCAACGCCTTTGCCCATAATAATTTGCTGTTCACCGGCCTTAAAGTTTGCCCACGCGCCGTTTTGCACATATTTCGGCAACGCGCTGAGGCGCTCTTCCTGCACCGGGTTCACCCCTTTTACCTGAATGGCGCGCAGGTTAACGCCGCTCTCGACCAGCCCGGTAAAGTTAATGTAAGGCGCGGCCGCCACGATGCCTGGCACTTTTTCGATTTTGCCCAGGGCATCGCTCCAGTGCGTCCACGGCTGATTCACCGGTTCGATTTCACCGTGCGGGACCACCGCCAGGATGCGGTTATTCAGTTCACGCTCAAAGCCGTTCATGGCGCTAAGGCCCACGATCAGCACCGCCACCCCCAGCGCAATACCGATGGTGGAGATCACCGAGATCAGTGACACCATGCCGCCGCGACGACGTCCGCGGCTAAAACGTAACCCTATGAGTAACGATAACGGTGAAGCCATTACTCCGCCCCCATCAGGGTCAGTTCTGGGTTCAGATGACCGTCGCGCATCTCAAGCTGACGTCCCATCCGTTTTGCCAGCTGGAGATCGTGGGTTACCACCAGAAACGCGGTTCCCTGCGAGGCATTCAACTCACCCAGCAGCTGGAAAATACTGTCCGCGTTGCGGGCGTCCAGGTTACCCGTTGGCTCATCCGCCAGTACCAGGCGCGGATTGTTGACCAGCGCACGCGCAATGGCCACACGCTGGCGTTCACCGCCGGAAAGTTCAGAAGGACGATGGTTACCGCGATGCCCAAGCCCAACCGCTTTCAGCATATCGCTGGCGCGAGTGTTAATTTCTGCGGGTTTCTTTTTACCAATCAGCAGCGGCATCGCCACGTTTTCCAGCGCCGTGAAATCCGGCAGCAGGTGGTGGAACTGGTAGATAAAGCCCAGCTCGCGGTTACGCAGCTCCGCTTTTGCCGCAGATGACATTTTGCTCATCGGCTGGCCGGAGAAAATCACGTCACCGCTGGTGGGTGTATCCAGCCCACCGAGCAGGTGTAATAACGTACTTTTGCCGGAGCCGGAACTGCCCACAATCGCCATCATCTCACCTTCGCCCACGCTGAAGCTCACATTGTGCAGCACGTCAGTCTGCACAGTGCCTTCCTGATAGCGTTTGGACAGGTTGTCGCATTGCAACAGGATCTTATTCATAACGTAAAGCCTCAGCGGGTTGAGTGGCGGCAGCGCGCCAGGAAGGATAAAGCGTAGAAAGCAGCGCAATGGCCATCGCAGCCAGCGCAATTCCAATCACCTGTAACGGTTCGATAGCCACGGGCAGCGCCGCACCATCAAGCAGAGCGCCGATGATCGGCATTAAATTGTTAAGCTGGCTGGCGAGCAGCGCCCCCAGCGCCGCACCGAGTAGCGCACCGATAATCCCGGCACTGGCACCCTGCACCATAAATACCGCCATGATCTGGCGCGGCGTTAGCCCCTGAGTCTGCAGAATGGCGACCTCACCCTGCTTTTCCATCACCATCAACCCCAGTGAGGTGATGATGTTGAAGGCCGCGACCGCCACGATCAGGCTCAGCAGCAACCCCATCATATTTTTTTCCATCCGCACGGCCTGGAACAGCTCGCCTTTGCGTTCACGCCAGTCCTGCCATTTGGTCCCTTCCGGCAACGTTTGCTGGCTGAGGGTATCCACTTTTAGCGGGGCGTCGAGCCACAGGCGCCAGCCGGTGATATTCCCCGCCGGATAGCGCATCAGACGTGACGCGTCCTGAATATTCACCAGCATCTGATAACCATCGACTTCGCTGTTGGCGGCAAACGTGCCAACCACCGTGAACAAGCGCTGGCTTGGCAAACGTCCCATCGGCGTAAACTGACTGGCCGACGGTACCATTACGCGCAGCTGGTCACCACGGTTGACGCCAAGCTGCCCGGCCAGTTGCTCGCCGAGGATCACGTTATATTTGCCGGCTTCCAGGTCGGTCTGCTTCACGTTCACGAGGAACGGCGTCAGCGGGTCGTTTTGCGCCGGGTCAATGCCCAGCATCACGCCGACCGCCACGCTACGGGCGCTTTGCAGCACCACATCGCCCGTGGTTAACGGCGCAACGCGCGTGACACCCTGTAACTTCGCCGCGCTTTCCGGGAGCTGTTGTGGGTTAACGGAACCGTTGGTTGAGGAGAGGATAGCCTGCGGCATCAGCCCCAGAATGTTGTTTTGCAGCTCGCGCTCAAAGCCGTTCATGACGGAGAGAACCGTCACCAGAGCCATTACGCCAAGCGTAATGCCAATAGTCGAAAGCCAGGAGACAAAGCGACCGAAGCGGTCCGCGGCGCGCCCACGCATGTAACGTAAGCCTATGAAGAGTGCGACAGGTTGGTACATGAAATCCGTCTGTTTGCTGATAGCAGACCCACGAGTATATAAGCGAATCCCTTAAGCGTAAATGACTGAAACCGTAAGCTTTGGTAATCATTTTTCTGAAAAATTCAGATAAATCAGGGTACTACTCTCTGAAACCCCACTGTATAGCCTCCACCTTTTCCGAAAAACCTCCTGATACAGACTGTTACCCGTTACATCACGGTTTTGTTTAACAACAATTGTTCGTTCGTTTATGGCAAAAAGGTAGTCGCGAACAATGAAGCAAAAAGCATTATGGATTAACCAGATAAAAGGGCTGTGTATCTGCCTGGTGGTTATCTACCATTCAGTCATCACCTTTTATCCCCATCTCAATGGGTTACAACATCCGTTATCCGGTCTTCTCGCCAAATGTTGGGTCTATTTTAATCTCTATCTTGCTCCCTTCCGCATGCCGGTGTTTTTCTTCATTTCCGGCTATCTGATTCGACGTTACATCGATGAGGTGGACTGGCGTACCAGTCTCGATAAACGGATCTGGAGCATTGTCTGGGTACTGGCGCTGTGGGGCGTTCTGCAATGGCAGGCGCTGAGCCACCTCAACGCCTGGCTTGCTCCCGAGCGTGAACTGGCCACCTCCTCCAATGCGGCCTATGCCGATTCCCTTTCCGGGTTTGTGAAGGGAATGCTCACCGCCAGCACCAGTCTCTGGTATCTGTATGCCCTGGTGGTCTATTTCACGCTGTGTAAACTACTGAGCCGCTGGAAGCTGCCGGTACTGGGGCTGCTGGCACTGGCGAGCGTCGCGATAAACTTCCTGCCGCTGCCGTGGTGGGGAATGAATAGCGTGGTGCGCAACATGATCTACTACAGCCTCGGCGCGTGGTATGGCGCTGAGCTGATGGCGTGGATGAAAGGGTTCAATCTGCGTCGCGCCTGGCTGGCGTTAGCCGCGTTCGCTGCCGTTTCTGTGGTGCTGTGGTTTGCTAACGTCCCGCTGCTGCTCTCCCTGCTGTCGATTGTGTTGATCATGAAGCTTTTCTACAGCATTGAGCAACGTTATGCCGTCCATCCTAATAATCTGCTTAACGTGATCGGTTCTAATACCATCGCGATTTATACCACCCATCGCATCCTGATTGAGGCCTTTAGCCTGTTCCTGATTGGTGAGATGAATGCCGCATACTGGCCGGTCTGGGCGGAGCTGACGTTGATTCTGGTCTACCCGTTTGCCAGCCTGTTGCTCTGCACCGTTGCCGGGCTTGGGGTGCGTAAGGTCTCCACCGCACTGTTTGGTGATGTGTTCTTCTCCCCGCCTTCCACGCTTTCTCCGTCATCGGCCAGCCGCTGATGCGCTTTTCGCCCCCTTTTGGGGGCGAATTTCCTCCCTGTGCGGTTCCGGTTTGATTATGTAAAACGATCGAGGATAATAAAGACATTGCGTATCAGTGATATGCCCCAATACTGTTGGTATATCCCCAAGAGACTCTGACATAGCCATGCCTGAACACTATCGATATTCCTTGCCTGTCAAAGCGGGCGATCAGCGCCAGCTGGGCGAACTTACTGGCGCGGCGTGCGCCACGCTGGTGGCAGAAATCGCTGAGCGACACCCGGGTCCGGTGGTACTGGTTGCCCCGGATATGCAAAATGCCCTGCGTCTGCATGATGAAATCCGCCAGTTCACTGACAATCTGGTGTTCAGTCTGGCCGACTGGGAAACGCTGCCGTATGACAGTTTCTCGCCGCACCAGGAGATCATCTCCTCTCGTCTGTCGACCCTGTATCAGTTACCGACGATGCAGCGCGGCGTGCTGATCGTCCCCGTAAACACCCTGATGCAGCGCGTCTGTCCGCACAGCTATCTTCATGGCCATGCGCTGGTGATGAAAAAAGGCCAGCGCCTGTCCCGGGACGCCCTGCGCGCGCAGCTCGACAGCGCTGGTTATCGCCATGTCGATCAGGTGATGGAGCACGGGGAATATGCCACGCGTGGTGCACTGCTCGATCTTTACCCGATGGGCAGCGACCAGCCGTATCGTCTGGATTTCTTCGATGATGAAATCGACAGCCTGCGCGTATTCGACGCCGACACGCAGCGCACGCTGGAAGAAGTGGACTCCATCAATTTACTGCCCGCACATGAGTTCCCGACAGACAAAACCGCAATCGAACTGTTCCGCAGCCAGTGGCGCGACAGATTCGACGTCAAACGCGATGCCGAACATATCTACCAGCAGGTCAGCAAAGGGACGTTGCCGGCGGGTATTGAATACTGGCAGCCGCTGTTCTTTAACGAGCCTCTGCCCGCGCTGTTCAGCTATTTCCCGGCCAATACGCTGATTGTTAACACCGGTGATATCGACGCCAGCGCCAGCCGTTTTGAGAGCGAAACTCGCGCCCGCTTTGAAAACCGGGGCGTGGACCCGATGCGTCCGCTGTTGCCACCGGAGGTGCTGTGGCTGCGCACCGACGAGCTGAACGCCGAGCTGAAACGCTGGCCGCGTATGCAGCTCAAAACCGATTCGCTCGCCGACAAGGCCGCCAATACCAACCTCGCCTTCCGCACGCTACCGGATTTATCCGTTCAGGCGCAGCAGAAGTCGCCGCTGGATAATCTGCGCAAGTTCCTCGAATCCTTTACCGGACCGGTCGTGTTCTCCGTTGAAAGCGAAGGCCGCCGGGAAGCGCTGGGTGAACTGCTGGGGCGGATCAAAATCGCGCCGAAACGTATTTTGCGCCTGAGTGAAGCCACCGGTAATGGCCGTTATCTGATGATTGGCTCCGCCGAGCACGGGTTTGTGGATACCCTCAACAATCTGGCGCTGATTTGCGAAAGCGACCTGCTGGGGGAACGCGTGGCGCGCCGCCGTCAGGACAGCCGTCGCACCATTAATCCGGACACGTTGATCCGTAACCTCGCCGAACTGCACCCCGGCCAGCCGATTGTTCACCTCGAGCACGGGGTGGGCCGTTATCAGGGCATGACGACGCTGGAAGCCGGTGGCATCAAGGGCGAATACCTGATGCTGACCTACGCCAATGACGCCAAACTCTATGTGCCGGTCTCTTCCCTGCATCTCATCAGCCGCTATGCCGGCGGTGCAGAAGACCATGCGCCATTACATAAACTGGGCGGCGACGCCTGGGCGCGCGCGCGGCAGAAAGCCGCGGAAAAAGTGCGTGATGTGGCGGCAGAACTGCTGGATATCTACGCCCAACGCGCGGCCAAAGAAGGCTTTGCCTTCAGGCATGATAAACAACAGTACCAGATGTTCTGCGATAGCTTCCCGTTTGAAACCACGCCGGATCAGGCCCAGGCCATTAATGCTGTGCTGAGCGACATGTGCCAGCCGCTGGCGATGGACAGGCTGGTTTGCGGCGATGTCGGCTTCGGCAAAACCGAAGTGGCGATGCGCGCCGCCTTCCTCGCGGTAGAAAACAATAAACAGGTCGCGGTGCTGGTGCCTACCACCCTGCTCGCCCAGCAGCATTTTGACAACTTCCGTGACCGTTTCGCCAACTGGCCGGTTCGTATTGAGATGCTGTCACGTTTTCGCAGTACCAAAGAGCAGACGCAGATTCTGGAACAGGCCAGCGAGGGTAAGATCGATATTCTGATCGGCACCCACAAGCTGCTGCAGAGTGATGTGAAGTGGAAAGATCTGGGGCTGTTGATCGTCGATGAAGAACACCGCTTCGGGGTCCGTCATAAAGAGCGTATTAAAGCGATGCGTGCCGACGTCGATATCCTCACCCTCACCGCCACACCGATTCCGCGAACGCTGAATATGGCGATGAGCGGCATGCGCGACCTGTCGATTATCGCCACGCCGCCGGCACGTCGTCTGGCGGTAAAAACCTTTGTTCGTGAATACGACAACCTGGTCGTCCGCGAGGCTATTCTGCGTGAAGTACTGCGCGGGGGTCAGGTCTATTATCTCTATAACGACGTGGAAAATATCCAGAAAGCGGCGGACAGGCTGGCAGAACTGGTGCCGGAAGCGCGCATCGCTATCGGTCACGGTCAAATGCGCGAGCGCGAGCTGGAGCGGGTGATGAACGATTTCCACCACCAGCGCTTTAACGTCCTGGTGTGTACCACCATCATTGAGACCGGGATCGATATTCCGACGGCCAATACCATCATTATTGAGCGCGCGGATCACTTTGGACTGGCGCAGCTTCACCAGCTGCGTGGCCGCGTTGGCCGCTCGCACCATCAGGCCTACGCCTGGCTGCTGACCCCGCATCCGAAAGCGATGACCACCGATGCGCAAAAACGTCTGGAGGCTATCGCGTCGCTGGAAGATCTGGGCGCGGGCTTCGCGCTGGCGACACACGACCTTGAGATCCGCGGCGCAGGTGAACTTCTGGGCGAAGACCAGAGCGGCTCGATGGAAACCATCGGCTTCTCGCTCTATATGGAGCTGCTGGAAAATGCGGTCGATGCCCTGAAGGCCGGACGTGAGCCATCGCTGGAAGATCTGACCAGCCAGCAGACTGAGGTGGAACTGCGCATGCCTTCCCTGCTACCGGATGATTTTATTCCGGATGTGAACACACGTCTGTCGTTCTACAAACGTATCGCCAGTACGAAAAATGAGAACGAACTGGATGAAATTAAGGTAGAGCTGATCGATCGCTTTGGCCTGTTGCCGGATGCCGCGAGAAACCTGCTGGATATTGCGAGGCTGCGCCAGCAGGCACAAAAGCTGGGCATTCGTAAGCTCGAAGGCAATGAAAAAGGTGGCGTGATTGAATTTGCCGAGAAGAATCACGTTAATCCGATGTGGCTAATCGGTCTGCTCCAGAAACAGCCGCAGCATTTCCGTCTGGATGGTCCAACGCGTCTGAAATTTACGCAGGAGCTGACGGATCGTAAAAACCGGATGGAGTGGGTTCGTCACTTTATGCGTCAGCTGGAAGAGAACGCTGTCGCATAATTCCCCTTCCCCCCGTTGGCGCAATGCTTACGGGGGGACAATTTACAAACTCTTTGCACTTCACCTGGATTTCCCGACATACCCATTCGCCATAATTATCGTTAACGCCTTATAAAACAATAACCTTATTATTTATATGGATTATGGTGATGATGACCTCTTCGCGTTTTACCCGCTGGATAACCGTGTTTGCGCTGGCAGCAACGGTCGCTGTTGCGCTTCCTGCACGCGCAAATACCTGGCCTCTTCCCCCTGCTGGCAGCAAGGTCGTGGGCGAAAACCGTTTTCATGTGGTTGAAAATAATGGGGGATCGCTCGAAGCGATTGCCAAAAAATATAACGTAGGCTTTCTGGCTCTGCTGCAGGCTAACCCTGGCGTCGACCCCTATGTGCCACGCGCCGGTAGCGTCCTGACCATCCCGTTGCAGACCCTTCTCCCGGATGTAGCGCGCGAAGGGATCGTGATAAACCTTGCCGAGCTGCGTCTTTACTATTACCCACCGGGTAAAAATGAAGTCACCGTTTATCCAATCGGTATTGGCCAGCTGGGCGGCGACACGCTGACCCCAACAATGGTCACCACCGTATCGGATAAACGTGCCAACCCAACCTGGACGCCAACGGCTAATATTCGTGCTCGCTATAAAGCACAGGGGATTGATTTGCCGGCTGTGGTGCCAGCGGGTCCGGAGAATCCGATGGGTCACCACGCGATCCGTCTTGCGGCCTATGGTGGCGTTTACCTTCTGCATGGAACAAATGCGGATTTCGGTATCGGGATGCGCGTCAGTTCCGGCTGTATTCGTCTGCGCGATGATGATATCAAGACGCTCTATAGCGTGATCACCCCTGGTACCCGAGTGAATATTATTAATACGCCCATTAAGGTTTCTGAGGAGCCGGGTGGCGTAAGACTGGTTGAAATTCACCAGCCGTTATCGAAAAACATTGGCGACGATCCGCAGACACTGCCAATTAATCTGAATGCCGCGATGGTGAGCTTTAAAACGAATGCCCGCACGGATGGCATCGTGATGGAGCGTGCGATGGAGGCGCGTTCCGGGATGCCCACCGATGTCACCCGGCATCAGGATGTCACCCGGCAGTCGATGTGATCCCCAATAAAAAAAGCCCTGCTGAGCAGGGCTTTTTTACAGTGGCATCGCAGTGGCATAAATGAGGGTTTAGCCAGGCTTATTTGTAGATAACAGCGGTGCCGTGCAGGGTGTTAGGACCGGTCACTGAGGTGATGCGGAAAGATTTTGCACCCATCTCGTCAGCTTTCTGCGCCAGCTGATCTTCCAGTGAGCCCAGGTTAGTCCCGGCAGAAGCAGAGATAGTCCCGACTTTATGCTGGTCAGCAGGGGTTGATTGCACTTCAACAGCAGCGAAGCTTGCGAAAGAAAGTGAACTCAGAACAGCAGCAGCGATGAGGGTTTTTACGTTTTTCATGATTTTTACCTTTAGGCAGATGATTTGGAGGTCGTTAGCTATTTAGTTAACGATCGATAGGTAAATCATAAATGTGATCCAGCTCACGCGTCAACATCTTTTTATAACGAACATTAATTAAATTTTAAATTCGTTATTTTTCATACCCATATGATTAATTTATTTTTCTCTCATCAGTGCTGGTGGTCACCCGCGATTATTTTTATAATGATTATTCAACAAACCAACAGAGGACCAACGGCAAATGACAACCGACGTGACGAGTTGCGCGAAGAAAAGCCGTGGCCGACCAAAAGTGTTCGACAGGGATGCAGCGCTTGATAAGGCCATGACTCTCTTCTGGCAACATGGGTATGAAGCGACCTCGCTTTCCGATCTGGTGGAAGCTACCGGTGCCAAAGCACCCACGCTGTATGCTGAATTCACCAATAAAGAGGGGCTGTTCAGGGCAGTGCTGGACAGATACATTTCGCGCTTTGCGGCGAAACACGAAGCCCAGCTGTTTTGTGAAGAGAAAAGCGTAGAACAGGCGCTACGGGACTACTTCACCACCGTCGCGACCTGCTTCACCAGTAAAGATACCCCTGCGGGCTGCTTTATGATTAACACCTCTGCCACCCTTGCGGCCTCCTCAAAAGAGATTGCCAACACGGTGAAATCGCGCCATGCCATGCAGGAAGAGACGCTAAGCGCGTTCCTGTCTCAGCGCCAACAACGAGGTGAAATTCCTGCGCATTGCAATCCACAGATGCTGGCGCAATACCTGAACTGTATTTTGCAGGGTATGTCGATAAGCGCCCGTGAAGGGGCTACGCTGGAAAAACTGCAAACCATTACCGCGACCACGCTGAAACTGTGGCCTGAACTGCTTAAAATCTGACGTAAAAAAAAGCTCCTCAGCCTGAGCGCTTGAGGAGCTAAGTTCAGAGAACATCTTTTTTACACTTTGTTATTCAGTACCAGCTGGCCGTTTCCATCCAGCGGAATTTGAGTGCCCGGGTCTTTATCCATGCGGATCTTGCCCTGCTGATCGCCAATTTTGTACGTCACGTCGTAACCCAGCATTTTCTCCGACTTGTCATAGACGGTTTTGCAGCGCTGCTGAGTCGTCGTGTACGTGTCGTTATCCTGCATAGCGCCCTGCACCTGGTTACCGGCATAGCCGCCGCCCAGCGCGCCGACCACGGTCGCCACATCTTTACCACGACCACCACCAAACTGATGGCCAATCACACCACCGGCAACCGCACCCAGTACTGAACCGGCGATACGGTTTTCATCCTGTACCGGACGGCGATGGGTCACGGAGACGTTACGGCACTCCTGACGAGGCGTTTTCACGGTTTCTTTAATCGGGGTAGCAGACACGACCTGTGCGTATTGTGGGCCGCGATCCAGTACGTTGAGACTGGCAACGGCAGCCACACCTAACGCAGCAGCGACACCAATCCCTATACCCGCCAACATTGATTTATTCACGGGACTTCCTCCTTTGTTGCTATTGGTAACAATTTTGCAATGCAGGTCGCGCTTCGCCAATAAGACAAAGGATCAAAAAGTGGACGTGGAGGAGAGATATATCGTGTTTAGGAGAACTCTTAAGCACTCAATGTACGATGAGCAGCATGATATGCTAAAAATTCCCTCCGGAGGCCCCGGAGGGAGAGAATATTAGTGCAGCTTCAGGCGTGGTCGAATAACGCGGTTGATTCGTCCCACCAGCATCATCAGCCCGGTTTTGAAGTAACCGTGCAGGGCAATCTGGTGCATACGATAGAGCGAGATATAGACAAAGCGTGCAATACGCCCTTCCACCATCATGGAGCCGCGCATCAGGTTACCCATCAGGCTGCCGACGGTAGAGAAGTTCGAGAGCGATACCAGAGAACCATGGTCTTTATAGACATAGGCTTTCATCGGCTTACCTTTGTACTGCGCCAGAATATTGTGCAGTACCAGGCTTGCCATCTGGTGCGCTGCCTGAGCACGCGGAGGCACAAAACCGCCCTCCGGACGCGCGCAGGAAGCACAGTCGCCGATGGCGAAAATGTCCGGATCGCGTGTGGTTTGCAGGGTCGGCTCGGTCACCAGCTGGTTAATACGGTTCGTTTCCAGCCCGCCAATCTCTTTCATAAAATCAGGCGCTTTGATGCCAGCAGCCCAGACCATCAGGTCTGCTTTGATGTACTCGCCATCTTTGGTATGCAGGCCGCCGCCGTCCGCGCTGGTTACCATGGTTTGGGTCAGAACCCGCACGCCCAGCTTGGTCAGTTCATTATGCGCCGCACCGGAAATGCGCGGAGGCAGCGCCGGCAGGATACGTTCACCCGCTTCAACCAGCGTCACGTTCAGCGCATCATTGGTTAAGCCTTTATAACCGTAGCTGTGCAGCTGTTTCACCGCGTTGTGCAGCTCAGCAGAAAGCTCGACGCCCGTCGCCCCCCCACCAACAATCGCGATATTAACTTTCCCGTTCGCACCCATATTGCTGGTGTACTTCAGGAACAGGTTCAGCATTTCCTGGTGGAAACGACGTGCCTGATGTGGGTTATCGAGGAAGATACAGTGCTCTTTTACACCTGGTGTGTTGAAATCATTGGAGGTACTGCCCAGCGCCATGACCAGCGTGTCATACGGCAGTTTGCGCTCAGGAACCAGCAGTTCCCCTTTTTCATCGCGCAGCTCTGCCAGGGTAATGGTTTTGCTCTCACGATTGATATCCACCACGGAGCCCAGCTGGAACTGGAAATGGTGATTGCGCGCATGTGCCAGATAGCTCAGCGCGTCCACGCCCTCATCCAGTGAACCGGTCGCCACTTCGTGCAACAGCGGTTTCCACAGGTGGCTGTGGTTACGATCCACCAGCGTAATTTTGGCTTTTTTGCCGCGACCGAGCTTCTTGCCTAACTGTGTAGCCAGCTCCAGCCCGCCAGCACCACCGCCGACAATCACTATCTTTTTCAATGGCGTAGTCAACGTGACCCCCTCAAATTATTAACCAATTGTTAATTAAAAGTTATAAAAATAACCCTTAATTAACAACAGGTTACATCACTGAAACCATTCAGGTGCATTGAGAATACCACGTCAGGCGCATTGGTCATACCAAAATTGATATGCATCAAGTTTTGATGGCTTAAAAGTAGACAATTCTGGACAAAAAGAAAGCCCGGCGCGCTTTCGCGGCCGGGCCTGGCAGGTCGTACGCAGTGGATTAGCCCAGGGTTTTGAAGGCTTTGATCCGCTGCAAATGCGGGGAGATATTCTTGAATTTGTGGGTCTGTTCTTCATCCCAGACAATTTCATAGTAATGATGCAGCAACTCAGCCGCCCGGTGGCTGTTAAGGGCTTCATCATTACGCGACAGGATCACCAGACAACGGTCGCGGTTTTTCTCCCGAAAATTACTGACGCACTTGGTGGCAATATCGACATACTCTTCAGGGCGGTCAATTTTGCCTTCCATGTTCTCATTCGGGAAAAGATTAGGATTGAACACCACCTGGCGGATATCGCACAGGAATCCAATCCGCTCTGCCCAGTAGCCACCTAATCCCACGCCACAAATCAGCGGACGGTCATCGATGTTGAGCTGCAACATCTTGTCCACCTCTTTGAGCAGGTGCTGCATATCATGCTTTGGATGGCGTGTGCTGTAACTGATCAGCCGGACATCCGGATCGATAAACTGCAGCTGCAGGACCTTCTCATGATTACCAGGACTGTTTGAGTCAAAACCGTGTAAATAGATGATCATTGTCTTCTCACCACGCTACGCCTTCCGGGAGGATTTACAGGCTGGCTTTATGTGCCTGCCAGCGTTCATTCAGGGCTTCAAGCTGCGCGTTGACCGTCTTCCAGCGCGCCGAGTCCATCAGCTCCTGACGGCTAAATGAACCTTTATGATACAATTGTGTAACACGCTGTGCATTGATCGGCGACAGGTTATCCAGCACGCTGACGGCACCTTTACGATTATTGCAGACGAGGATCATATCGCAACCTGCGTCCAGCGACGCCTGACCGCGCTCCGCGTAGCTGCCCATAATCGCCGCCCCTTCCATCGACAAATCGTCTGAGAAAATCACGCCATTAAACCCCAGCTCCTGACGCAAAACGGTTTTTAGCCAGTGCGCGGACCCGCTTGCAGGACGCGGGTCGACGTCGCTGTAAATCACGTGCGCTGGCATGATAGCGTCCAGCTTGTTATCGGTAATCAGGGAGCGGAACACCGACATATCTTTGGCACGAATGTCAGCTTCCGGACGCGGATCGCGCGGCGTCTCTTTGTGCGAGTCGGCGGTCACCGCACCGTGTCCCGGGAAATGTTTCCCGGTGGTTTTCATTCCCGCGTCGTGCATACCGTCAATGAAACAGCTCGCTATCGCCAGCGCAATACGCGGATCTTCATGGTATGAGCGTTCGCCAATGGCGGCGCTGATATGCCCCACGTCCAAAACCGGCGCAAAACTGATGTCGATATCCATGGCAATCATCTCGCTGGCCATCAGCCAGCCAGCCTCTTGCGCCAGTTTGCCACCCTCTTCCGTGCCCAGTAATGCCGCAAAAGATTGGGCGGCAGGCAGGCGAGTAAAGCCTTCGCGGAAACGCTGTACGCGTCCGCCTTCCTGATCGACGGCCACCACCAGATGATTGCGCGATGCAGCACGGATCTGGCGCACCAGTTCTCGCAACTGCGCCGGATCGTGATAGTTGCGGGTGAACAGGATCAAGCCTCCCACCAGCGGGTGCGCCAGTATTTCACGCTCCTCCGCATCCAGTTCAAACCCTTCTACATCCAACATGACTGGACCCACACCAACCTCTCTTATCCTTTAGTTTGTAACTGACGCCAGGCATCATCTGCCAGCGCAATAAATTGTTTGTCTCGGGATTGCTGAAAGCGCATTTCAAACCAGCCAGCCATCAGCATGACGACCCACGGTCGCCAGCGCCTCACCTGACGCCTCAGGGCGTCGGCATTCATGTGCGCTATCCGGGCGTAGTCGGTGATGAGCCGCTGCCGCGCAGTATCATCTTCCGACCAGACGGCCGCCAGCTCCAGCGCCACGTCTCCGTCACCGGCATACTCCCAGTCGATAAGCCTCGCACCGAGGGACGTATGAACAATATTTCCGGCATGAACATCCATATGCAGCGGCGAGAGCCGAAGCGGCTGCGGTTCGCCCGTTTTACGCAGCCGTTTTAGCTGTGCCAGCCAGAATGGGGTTCGCCTGTCGGCTGAAGCCTGCTGCCAGTATTGATCAAGCAACGGCAGCAGCGTCACCCGCCACCCCAGACGCGGTTGCCGGTGCAGATGACAGAGCATAGCTGCAAGCACTGCCGTTTCCGGTAGCGTGTTGCCGATCTCCCCTGCCAGATACTCCACGGCCATCCAGCCCTGGCGGTAAAAACGGGGCTTTGGCACCAGATCCGCCGGAAGGCGTTTCAGTGCCCGAAACTGACGGCGGAAATGGGATGCAGACGCTGAGGGATCGTGATTCTGCCGCAATACCAGACGTTGCTCGCCCTGCTCTATAATGCAACTCGCGCCGCCAAGCCCGGAAGGGGCCTGCGGCGCGATAAGGCGATACTGTGGAAAATAACGCGTCAGGATCTCTTCACGCGTCCTGTCAGAGTTGCGTAACGGCACCTTTACCTGACCAGATAATCTCGCCTGTCTGAACCAGCATCAGCTGCATCTGCAGGGCTGGCGTGTTCACGTTACCGGTGGCACTGGAGTAAAGCACATACTGCGCACCGACGTTACGGGCAATCCCAATCGCCTTGCTGCGTGAACCGAGGCTGTCCTGCGGTGACAGGCCCAACTGCTGCTTGGCTACCGCGAGCTGCTGTGCCGAGACCAGCGTAAACTTACCGTTATTGGCCAGGGCATTGCGCAGGGTTTCTGTCGCTTCGCCCGCGTTCAGCGAACCGTTGGTACGGTTATTCACGCTATCAACCAGCAATACGCTGCCCGCGGTCACACCCTGAGCCTGCAGCATTTTGCCGACCATCGGTTGCATCGCACCGTTCCAGTCATAATGACGAACGCGCGGCGCAGGCTGCGATGTCTGATCCGGATGTTCAATTGGACCAGGCTGCGACGGAATAGACGGCACAGTCGGTACGGTTGGCGGCGGCTGCGTTGGCTGTGTCGGCTGCTCGGTACCCGGTTTGGCCTCTTCCACAGGCGCAGGCTCTTCAGTTCGGGTCACACACCCTGCGAGGAACAGAGCGAAAGCAGTCACGAGCGCATAACGGCTCAAATTTTTAATCAAGGTTCACCCCTTACAAATAAAGATAAAGTCTCACCTTATGTGCACCCAGATAGTTGGCGCTGCCATAGAGCGTTACCGACGATCTTGCCGGAATAGTGACGCTGCGCGGCGCTTCCAGCGGATGCATTTCAAGACCTCGTACGTCATACCAGAAAAAACGGTAGTGCACCGTCACTGGTTCTTGTCTTTCATTAAAGAGCGTAGAGGAAGCAGAAGAGTTGATTTCACTGATCGACAACGCAGGTTGTTGCGCCGTGATGCCCGCAGCAAGTACGGAGGATTCCATCACCAGCGTCTGTTCATCGCTGACGGGGATCGCCGGACGCGTGCTGCACCCTACGATCAACATCGTCATTACCAGCGCTGCAATACGCCCTTTAAGCATGTCAAAGACCTTTATGTGCCAGCATCGGCCCCAGAGGACGTCCACCCAGCAGATGCATGTGAATATGATAAACTTCCTGACCACCGTGGCGATTACAGTTCATGATGAGACGGTAACCGTCATCAGCAATCCCTTCCTGCTCAGCAATTTTTGCGGCCACTGTCAGCATACGACCTAACGCTACTTCATGCTCGGTTTTTACGTCGTTTACGGTCGGAATCAGAATATTAGGAATAATAAGGATATGTGTCGGAGCCTGAGGAGAAATGTCCCGGAAAGCCGTCACCAGCTCATCCTGATAAACGATATCCGAAGGGATTTCGCGGCGGATAATTTTACTAAAAATCGTTTCTTCAGCCATGACCTTTTCCTTTTTTGTTTAATCTGGCGTAGTGCGCCGCCATTAACACATTCTCAGTATTACTGTGTGCCACAACACAAGAGTATGAGCGAGATTCTCCTGTCCTTTCAACCTTCTCCACCGATTTCTTTCCTGAATGTCCTCCAGCTGCCTGGAGAGTGAGCGCTGACGCGTCGCGATCGCCTGAAACATTATTTCAGTTCCTTTTGACACATCTGTTTACACCGTTAATCTCAATGCGTATATTTCGCATTTGCATTTTCATGCGCATTTTCAACATAGAAAACGACATCAGCCCGCACACGCGGGACTGATGCAGACCACCTTCACCATTCATTAAGGGTTTGATGATGTCTTTCATTACTCATACCAGGGATGGGCAACGCCAGCCTGTCGCAACACCTTCGTTGCTGGCAGCCTGTATTGCTATGGCATTGATGCCAATCGTCAGTTTTGCCGCCTCCACGACCGAAGATACGGTAGTTGTGGAGGGTGGCTTTGATAACGCACAGGATCCCTCCAGCGGACAGGATCAGGACTACAGCGTAAAAACCACCACCACCGGGACCAAACTGTTACTTGTTCCCCGCGATATCCCCCAGTCCGTCAGCGTGATTAGCCAGCAGCGCATGGCAGATCAGAACCTGCAGTCAGTCGGCCAGGTGTTAACCAACACCACCGGCGTAACGGCCCAGGTGCAGGACAGCGACCGCACCGTATTTTACTCGCGCGGATTCTTCGTCAGTAACTATGCGTTCGATGACCTGCCGACCTCCATCAGCGAAGTATGGAACTTTGGCGACACCGCCGCCGACACCGCCATTTATGACCGTATAGAGGTGGTTCGCGGCGCTACCGGGCTGATGTCCGGCACCGGTAACCCATCCGCCTACGTCAATATGGTGCGCAAGCACGCAGACAGTAACGTATTCAAAGGGAACGTCTCCGCCAGCTACGGCAGCTGGGACAAGCAGCGCTATGTGCTGGATTTACAGGCCCCGCTGGTAGAATCCGGCAAGGTGCGCGGTCGTCTGATCACCGGTTACCAGGACAACGACAGCGCTGTGGATAACTACCACTACCGTAAAAAATTCCTCTATGGCGTGGTGGATGCCGACGTCACCGATAGCACGACCCTCTCCGTAGGCTATGAATATCAGGAAAGTCACACCGCCGATCCTACCTGGGGCGGTCTGCCAACCTGGTATAGCGACGGAAGCAAAACCCATTACGACCGCAGCCAGACCGTTGCGCCTGACTGGGCTTACTCGGATAAAGACAACACCCGTATCTTTGCCAACCTGACCCAACGTTTTGACAACGGCTGGGAAGCGCACATCAACGGCATGCATGCGGAAACCCATTTCGACAGCAAACTGATGTATATGTCCGGCTATCCGGATAAAGAGACCGGGGCGGGCATGGTCGGCTACGGCGGCTGGAACCGCGGTGAACGTAAGCAGGATGCCATCGACGCCTTCCTGCGTGGCGATTTCAGCCTTTTTGGTCGTCAGCATGAGATGATGTTTGGCGGGAGCTTCAGCCGCCAGCGTAACCATTACGATAACAGCATGCCGGATGCGTTATACGGTATGGTGGATGTGGGTAATTTTAAAAACTGGAATGGCACTATCGCCGACCCGCAGTGGACACCGTGGAAGCTCTATAGCCAGGACGACATTCGCCAGTCATCGGCGTATACCTCGGCCCGATTCTCGCTGGCCGACCCGCTGCATCTGATCCTTGGCGCGCGTTACACCAACTATAACATTCGCTACAACCCGGCAGGCTCCCCGGATACCCGTCTGCAAAGTTCCAAAGATGACGTAACGCCTTATGCAGGACTGGTTTATGACATCAATGAAGACTGGTCGACCTATATCAGCTACACCTCTATTTTCCAGCCACAGGACAAGCGTGACGCGAGCGGCCGTTACCTCGACCCTACGACCGGGAAAAGCTACGAAGCGGGGGTGAAAGCGGACTGGTTCAACACTCGCCTGACCACCTCACTGGCCGTTTTCCGTATTGAACAGGATAACGTGGCGAGCAATACCTACACCTATATGCCAAGCGGTGAATCTATTTATGAATCACTGGATGGCGTAGTCAGCAAAGGGATTGAATTTGAGCTAAACGGTGCACTGACCGACAACTGGCAGTTAACCTTCGGGGCGACACGGTTTATTGCAGAAGATAAGCGCGGGAATGCCATCAGTTCCGATCAGCCACGCACGACCATGAAGCTGTTTACCCGTTATCAATTGCCTATGCTGCCAGAACTGGCGGTGGGCGGCGGGGTGAACTGGCAGAATAAAGTGTGGACGGATGTAGAGGGTGGCCCGGCAGGCCAGTCCCGTGCAGAACAGGGCAGCTATGCACTGGTGAATCTCTTCAGCCGTTATCAGGTCACCAGGGATCTGGCCTTGCAGGCCAACGTTAACAACCTGTTTGATAAAAAATACTACGACTACGTCGGGTCATACGTTGTCTATGGCGCGCCGCTGAACGTCTCCGTCAGCGCGAATTACTCTTTTTAAGTTTCTACCCATAAAAAAGGCAGCCATTCGGCTGCCTTAGTCTCCCCAGGTCACAGCTTAGCTGTTGCGGATGTACTCATCCATTTCGGTTTTCAGGTTATCGGATTTAGTCCCGAAGATTGCCTGAACGCCCGAACCAGCAACAACAACCCCTGCTGCACCCAGTTTTTTCAGACCCGGCTGGTCTACTTTCGCGACGTCGGCAACGCTAACACGCAGACGAGTGATGCACGCGTCCAGGTTAGTGATGTTCTCTTTCCCGCCGAATGCGGCAACCAGAGCCGGAGCCATTTCGCTTGTCGCGGTGGCTTTGCTGTCTTCTGACGCATCTTCACGACCTGGTGTTTTCAGGTCCAGTGCTTTGATCAGCACGCGGAAGATGGTGTAGTAAACAACGGCATAGCACGCACCAACGATTGGGAACAGCCACAGTTTGCTGCTGTTACCGGACAGAACGATGAAGTCGATCAGGCCGTGAGAGAAGGACGTACCGTCACGCATACCCAGCAGGATACAGATTGGGAACGCCAGACCCGCCAGAACCGCGTGAATGATGTACAGGATCGGCGCAACGAACATGAAGGAGAACTCGATCGGCTCGGTGATACCGGTCAGGAACGAGGTCAACGCTGCGGAGATCATGATACCGCCCACTTTTGCACGGTTCTCTGGTTTAGCAGAGTGCCAGATAGCAATTGCCGCTGCCGGCAGACCGTACATTTTGAACAGGAAGCCACCAGACAGTTTACCTGCAGTTGGGTCACCCGCCATATAACGTGGGATATCACCGTGGAATACCTGACCTGCTGCGTTGGTGAATTCACCAATCTGCATCTGGAATGGAACGTTCCAGATGTGGTGCAGACCAAATGGTACCAGGCAACGCTCGATGAAGCCGTAGATACCAAACGCCACAACCGGGTTCTGATAAGCAGCCCACTGAGAGAAGGTCTGGATAGCGGAACCGATTGGTGGCCAGATGAAGGACAGGATCACGCCAGTGAAAATCGCTGCCAGACCAGAAATAATCGGAACAAAACGCTTGCCCGCGAAGAAGCCCAGATACTCAGGCAGCTTGATGCGATAGAAGCGGTTGAACATGTACGCTGCAATCGCACCGGAGATGATACCGCCCAGAACACCGGTGTCTGCCAGGTGTTTCGCAGCGATCTCTTCTGCCGGTAAATGCAGAACCAGTGGCGCAACCACTGCCATGGTTTTCACCATGATGCCGTAGGCAACAACTGCAGCCAGCGCAGAAACGCCGTCGTTATTGGTGAAGCCCAGCGCCACACCGATAGCGAAGATCAGAGGCATGTTAGCAAAGACGGAACCGCCTGCTTCGGCCATCACGTGGGAAACTACGGCTGGCAGCCAGCTGAAGTTAGCAGAACCGACACCCAGCAGGATACCTGCGATAGGCAGTACGGATACTGGCAGCATCAGCGATTTACCGACCTTTTGCAGGTTAGCAAATGCATTCTTAAACATAATTGAGAGTGCTCCTGAGTATTTGTGCTTTTTTTACGCTTTCACGCATTGGCCCGGGGGGAGTACCGTGCCGTGGACAGGACATCTAAGCGCCCTTTATTTATTACACAGAGTAAAATAATTCCCTCTGAGTTTGTTTGACGGCTATCACGTTTCAGCTTAAGACGGTCGAAAAACTTTCAGTTATTTACAAAAAGCGTTTCTGGATGTGTCTAAATACACCTTCACCGCCCCAAATGAGGCGGTGAACTTTACTCGTTTTATGTATTAATTACGAGCCTAAAAAAAACAGGCGTATCAAACAGATTGCAGGCGGGCGGGGTCGATATGGAACAGCGTAGAGAAGTTGTCCGTCGTGACGCGGGCCAGCTCTTCAATGCTGACGCCTTTAAGCACGGCCATGTACTCGGCTACGTCTCTCGTCATGGCTGGCTGATTTTCTTTACCGCGATGCGGCACCGGTGCCAGATACGGAGAGTCTGTTTCCACGAGGATGCGATCAAGCGGAACATAGCGCGCAGCCTCGCGGAGTTGCTCAGCGTTACGGAACGTCACGATCCCCGAAAACGAGATATAAAACCCTAAATCAAGCAGTTTACCCGCTGTTTCTCTGTCTTCTGTGAAACAGTGTAGTACGCCACCGCAATCCGTCACCTTTTCTTCCTTCAGGATCGCCAGCGTATCGGCGCGCGCATCACGGGTATGGACAATCACCGGCTTGTTGAGCTCGCGACCAATGCGAATATGATGGCGGAAGGATGCTTGCTGGCGCGGTTTCGTTTCCGGCGTGTAGTAGTAATCCAGCCCGGTCTCCCCCATCGCCACGACGCCCTCTTCTGCGGCCAGCCGGCGCAGTTCCTCAACGTCGTACTCTTCATCCTGATTGAGCGGATGCACGCCACAGGAGAAAACAACGTTCTCGCGCTCGCCCACCAGCTCACGCATGCCGCGATACCCCGGTAACGTTGTCGCCACGGCAAGGCAAAACTTCACATCACGGGCAGCGGCTTTGGCCAGCACGTCGTCCACGTTTTTATGCAGGGATTGATAATCCAGGCCATCAAGATGGCAGTGTGAGTCGACTAAAAACATAATGTCTCTCTCAGAGATGGGAAACAGGCGGTGTCACGCCTGGTTGCAGGTAATGTTCGATACGCAGCAACTGGTCGGTCAGTAAAAGCTCGCGATTAAGACCGGTCACTGTTAAAAGCTGTTCACGACTCTGACAGATATCGTGAAGGATAGCGTGTAATGATACGCCTGACAGGCTGTTCGCCAGCGTGTTAACCAGCGGCCAGACGTCCGGGTTGGTCAGTAGCGTTGCTCCTTGCTGGAGTTTGAGCGCATCCAGAAGTAAGGAAGCCAGCCAGTGCAGACGTTCCGCGGCCTGCTCGCCGTTAAGCACAGGCAATAAACTTAGCCAGTCGCGGCTGGTGATGGAAGACTCAACGGCCCGGCAGAGCGCGTCTCGCTGTGACCAGACCTCTGGCTGCAGTAATGCCAGCGCCGCCGCGGGCGCACCGCTGCTCAGGCGCAACGCAGAGAGCGCCCCTTCCGGTGACGTTGTCACTTCTCGTTCAAGCCAGCTCAGCGCCCATGATTCCTGAGGCACCGCGAGGTGGTGAAGACGACAACGGCTGCGCAGCGTTGCCAGCAAACGCCCCGGGTCACGACAGGAGAGAAGGAACCACGTTTTCTCCGGCGGTTCTTCCAGCGTTTTAAGCAGCGCATTCGCCGCCGCCTCGGTAAGCTGTGCTGCGTCTTTGAGCCAGACGACTTTTGCGCCGCTGAGCCGCGCATGTTCGTACAATTTTTCACTGACTTCACGCACGGCATCAATACCGAGCGCGCTTTTGCCCTTCTCGGGCTCGAGCGTGTAATAGTCAGGGTGCGTGCCCGCCTGCATTAACTGGCAACCACGACATTTACCACAGCTTTTATGGCCTTCCGGCTGCTGACACATCAGGAAGCGGGTGATGGCGTAAATCAATGCATCATCCCCCATTCCCGGCAGTGCCTGAATCAGTAACGCATGATGCCCCCGACCAGCCTGATAGCTTTCGATCAGCTTTTCAAAATGCGGGCGCAACCATGGGTACCATTTCATGCCTGTTGCTCCTGTAGCCACTGCGTAACCGTCTTCTGAATAGCGCGGGTGACCTCTTCCAGGGATTGCGTCGCATCAATGGTGCGAATACTGCCATCCTGATCCGCCAGTTCCAGATAGCGCGCGCGGGTACGGTTAAAGAAATCAAGGGACTCCTGCTCAATGCGGTCCAGCTCACCGCGAGCACGGGCGCGCTTGAGACCCACTTCCGGCGTCACATCCAGATAGAGCGTCAGGTCAGGGCGAAAATCACCCAGCACCGCATCGCGCAGCGTGGCCAGCATCGTCTGGTCAATACCACGCCCACCGCCCTGATAAGCCTGGGTCGACAGGTCATGACGATCGCCAATTACCCACTTGCCATTAGCCAGGGCCGGTTTAATGACCGTCTCCACCAGCTGCACGCGCGCCGCGTAGAACATCAGTACTTCGGCTTTATCTGTGATGACCTCGTCACCTACGGATTTGATATCCAGCACCAGGCTTCGCAGCTTTTCGGCCAGTTGCGTACCGCCGGGCTCGCGGGTAAATACCATGTCCGCAACGCCAAGCGATTTGAGCGTATCCACCACCACGTTGCGGGCCGTGGTTTTACCCGCCCCTTCGAGTCCCTCAATGACAATGTATTTACTGCGCATTTTTTTCCTTAAGTGCCTTCAGATAGTCCTGAACGGAGCGATTATGGCTGGCAAGGTTGGTGTTAAAGGTATGCCCCCCTTTTCCATCAGCCACAAAATAGAGATACGGTGTTTTAGCAGGATGCGCAGCCGCACGCAGGGAAGCCTCGCTCGGCGTGGCAATCGGGCCCGGCGGCAGACCGCTAATCACGTAGGTATTATACGCCGTTGGCGTCTCCAGATCTTTTCTTGAAATCTTACCGGTATAACTCTCGCCCATTCCGTAGATGACGGTGGGGTCCGTTTGCAGACGCATGCCGATACGCAGGCGGTTAATGAAGACCGATGCCACCTGATCGCGTTCGGCGGCGACGGCCGTCTCTTTCTCAATAATTGAGGCCATCGTGACAAACTGGTTTTGATCTTTGTATGGCAGACCGTCCATGCGCCCTTCCCAGGCGGAATCGACGGCTGCAACCATCTTTTTATGCGCCCGCTTAAGGATAGCCACATCGGTCGTGCCTGCGGTGTACATCCAGGTGTCTGGCCAGAACCAGCCTTCCACCCACTCAGGGTGTTCAAATTTCAGTACCTCGGCCACCGTCTGATAGCGGTCATCTTTCAGAGTATGCTTAATGTACGGAGCATCGCGCAGCTGTTCGAGATAATCGCTCAGGCGCATCCCCTCAACAAAACGCAGCGGGAACTGCGCTTCTTTACCGCTTTCCAGCAGCTGCAGCATCTCTTTGACGGTCATCCCCGGCGTAAAGCGATAGGTACCGGCTTTGAAATGAGACAGTTCAGGCTCGATACGTAACAGCCACTGAAACACGCGCGGACGGTTAATGATCTTGTCGCCATAAAGCTGTTCGCCAAGCGCCAGGCGGCCCGTCCCCGCTTTCAGGGTAAAAATCGTCTCGTCTTTAATCAGGATCTTACTGTTCGCCAGCTGACGAACTTTCCACACTCCCGCTCCGCCGGCAACACCCAGCGCAACGATAAGGAGGAGGACAAAGCGCAACATTTTCTTCATGACTATCGGGTTTGCTCACATATCGGGGCTAAAAACTGAAACAGCTCGCGCGAGGACAAGCTGTATTGACCATACGCGCGGACGGGTACAACCGGCATCAGCGCATTACAGATGATAATTTCATCAGCCTGGTGCAGCGCCTCCTCTCTCGCGCTCACTTCGACAACGCGAAAGCCAGAGTGTGCCAGCTGCTGCAAACAAAACTGACGCATAATCCCGTTGACGCCGGCCTGCTCGAGCGACGGCGTATAAACATCGCTCCCCTGCCGCCAGAGTAAATTAGCCGCACAGCATTCCGTAATAAACCCTTCGCTGTCAAGAACCAGCGCCTCATCAGCGTCCGTCTGTTCAAGATGAGTGCGAATCAGTACCTGTTCAAGGCGGTTGAGGTGTTTTATACCGGCAAGCATAGGGTTTCGCCCCAGACTTACCGGGCTGAGCGTTAGCGTAACGCCCTCTTCACGCCAGCGCAGATAATGAGCAGGACAGGCAGACACCGAAAGGATCCGCGTTGGGTGCTGGCAAGCTGTACCGCTGTATCCCCGGCCACCGCTGCCGCGGCTGATGATCACCTTCAAAACACCGCTTTGCTTCCCGGCCGCCAGCTGGCACATCTCCTGACGCAATGTGTCCCAGTGCGTGAAGGGGATCATCAAGGCTTCACAACCCTGCTGAAGACGACGAAGGTGCGCCTCGAGCAGGCAGACATTGCCGTCGAGAATGCGCGCTGTCGTAAAGCAGCCATCACCAAACTGAGTTGCCCTGTCACCAGCAGGCAGCGTGTTTTGCTCAAGGCCATTGATTAAAAACATGGTGGCTCCTTATGCGTGGGCATTTAGTCTGGCAGGATGCCATGCAGCCGACAAGAAGATTAGGCTTAATAAAAAAGGCCCGACAAGCGGACCTTTTTTAATCGCCATGATGCAGTCAGGCTCAGATCTTTTTGAAGATCAGTGAACCGTTAGTACCACCAAAGCCGAAGGAGTTACACAGGGTGTACTCCATACCACTTACCTGACGCGCTTCGTGAGGAACGAAGTCCAGGTCACAACCTTCATCCGGATTATCCAGGTTGATGGTTGGCGGAACAGCCTGATCGCGCAGCGCAAGGATAGAGTAGATAGACTCTACTGCACCCGCCGCACCCAACAGGTGACCGGTCATGGATTTCGTGGAGCTCACCAGCACGCGGCTGGCGTATTCGCCGAAGATAGACTTAACAGCCTGAGCTTCTGCTTTATCGCCTGCAGGCGTAGAAGTACCGTGCGCGTTAACGTAACCAATGTGCTCCGGGGTAAGACCCGCGTCGCGAATCGCGTTGGCCATTGCCTGCGCGGCGCCCGCACCATTTTCTGGTGGTGACGTCATGTGGTATGCATCGCTGCTCATCCCGAAGCCGACAACTTCAGCATAAATCTTCGCGCCACGTTTTTTAGCATGTTCGTACTCTTCAAGTACGATCATACCCGCACCGTCACCCAGCACGAAACCGTCACGGTCTTTGTCCCACGGACGGCTTGCTGCCTGCGGGTTATCGTTGCGGGTAGACAGCGCACGCGCTGCACCAAAGCCACCCACTCCCAGCGGAGTACTGGCTTTTTCCGCACCGCCCGCAACCATAGCATCTGCATCGCCGTACGCAATCATGCGCGCGGCCTGGCCGATGTTATGCACGCCAGAGGTACATGCGGTAGCGATAGAAATGCTTGGCCCACGCAGGCCGAACATGATGGTCAGATGACCTGCCACCATATTAACAATCGTGGACGGAACGAAGAACGGGCTGATTTTACGCGGGCCGCCATTCATCAGAGATGTATGGTTTTCCTCGATCAGACCCAGACCGCCAATCCCGGAACCGATAGCGGCACCGATACGGGTTGCGTTCTCTTCCGTAATCTCAAGGCCAGAATCCTGCATGGCCTGAACGCCAGCGACAATTCCATATTGAATGAAGGCATCCATCTTGCGCTGTTCTTTGCGCGAGATGATCTCTTCACAGTTAAAATCCTTTACTAAGCCAGCAAATTTCGTTGCATAGGCGCTAGTATCGAAATGGTCGATTAGGCTGATGCCGCTCTGACCGGCAAGGAGAGCTTTCCAGGTGGACTCTACGGTATTGCCGACAGGAGACAACATGCCAAGTCCGGTCACAACTACACGACGCTTAGACACGTTTGTCCTCCAGGGAGGGATAAAAAAGGGATTCGTGGGACAAAAAAGATAAAACTCAGGCGGTCGAATGACCGCCTGGAGATGTTCACTTACGCCTGGTGACCGTTGATGTAATCAATGGCAGCCTGAACGGTGGTGATCTTCTCAGCTTCTTCGTCCGGAATCTCAGTATCAAACTCTTCTTCCAGAGCCATTACCAGCTCAACGGTGTCAAGAGAATCTGCGCCCAGGTCTTCAACGAAGGAAGCGGAGTTCACAACTTCTTCCTGCTTAACGCCCAGCTGTTCGCCGATAATTTTCTTAACGCGTTCTTCGATAGTGCTCATACTCTTAAATTTCCTATCAAAACTCGCTTTCGCGATGGTTTTCGTAGTGTATAAAATGTTGAAAAATTTGCAACTAAATCCCGGCAGTTCTTACCACGATTTTACGTTATTTTGAGGCCATTCGCCCTAATAACGCAAATATTTTTCATCGTGATTAAACCATGTACATCCCGCCGTTGACGTGGAGGGTCTCACCAGTGATGTAACCCGCTTCGTCAGAGGCTAAAAATGCAACCGCGCTGGCAATTTCTTTAGGGTCGCCTAAGCGGCCCGCTGGAACAGCTGCCAGCGTACCCGCACGCTGCTCATCAGTTAGCGCACGCGTCATGTCCGTTTCAATAAAGCCCGGAGCAACAACGTTTACAGTAATACCGCGGGACGCAACTTCACGTGCCAGCGACTTACTGAAACCGATCAGACCTGCTTTCGCCGCAGCGTAGTTAGCCTGACCAGCATTTCCCATGGTACCAACCACAGAACCGACAGTGATAATACGACCATGACGCTTTTTCATCATAGCGCGCATTACCGCTTTTGACAGACGGAATACAGATGACAGGTTGGTTTCGATGATATCGTTCCACTCGTCGTCTTTCATTCGCATTAACAGGTTATCACGAGTGATCCCGGCATTATTTACCAGAATATCCACTTCGCCAAATTCTGCGCGAATATTTTCCAGAACAGATTCGATAGATGCAGGTTCGGTCACATTCAGAACCAGACCTTTACCGTTCGCACCCAGATACTCGCTGATGGCCTTAGCGCCATTCTCGCTGGTTGCTGTACCAATCACTTTCGCGCCGCGCGCAACCAGTGTTTCAGCAATTGCACGCCCGATACCGCGGCTTGCGCCAGTGACCAGGGCAATTTTTCCTTCAAAACTCATGGTATTCCTCTTTTATTGCGAGAGTGCCGCTGACATCGCGTCCGGCTCGTTAATTGCCGAAGCAGTCAGGGTGTCAACAATACGTTTTGTCAGACCGGTGAGGACTTTACCTGGGCCGACTTCATACAGATGCTCAATGCCCTGAGAGGCCATAAACTCAACGGTTTTGGTCCACTGTACCGGGCTGTAGAGCTGGCGAACCAGCGCATCACGGATAGCGTCCGGCGAGGTTTCGCATTTCACATCGACGTTGTTCACAACGGAAATTGTCGGTGTGTTAAAAGTAATTTTTTCAAGCTCAACGGCCAGTTTATCGGCAGCAGGTTTCATCAGTGCGCAGTGGGACGGTACGCTGACGGGCAGCGGCAGAGCGCGTTTCGCCCCTGCAGCTTTACAGGCTGCACCAGCACGTTCAACCGCGTCTTTATGACCGGCGATAACCACCTGGCCTGGCGAGTTGAAGTTAACGGGAGACACCACCTGACCTTCAGCGGATTCTTCACACGCTTT
The DNA here is from genome assembly GCF_029967775.1 of Enterobacter sp. V89_11. Taxonomy (NCBI): domain Bacteria; kingdom Pseudomonadati; phylum Pseudomonadota; class Gammaproteobacteria; order Enterobacterales; family Enterobacteriaceae; genus Enterobacter; species Enterobacter sp. V89_11. The sequence goes on from NZ_JASCAN010000011.1 coordinate 60,422, forward strand.
TGCAATCGCAGCATCATCAAGGCCGATGATAGCAGACATGCCACCAGTGCCTTCAGGTACTGCTTCCTGCATGAACTTACCGCGCAGTTCAACCAGACGCACCGCGTCAGCAAACGCGATAACACCGGCACACACCAGCGCAGAGTATTCACCCAGGCTATGGCCCGCGAGCAGCGCTGGCGCTTTACCGCCCTGCTGCTGCCAGACACGCCACAGCGCAACGGATGCCGTCAACAGCGCTGGCTGAGTCTGCCAGGTTTTGTTCAGCTCTTCGGCTGGTCCCTGTTGGGTCAGCGCCCACAAATCATAACCCAGCGCAGCGGAAGCTTCACGGAAAGTCTCTTCGATAACCGGATACTTTGCTGCCATTTCAGACAACATCCCAACGGCCTGAGAACCCTGGCCCGGGAACACAAAAGCAAATTGCGTCATTATTTAATCCTTATACTAGAAACGAACCAGCGCGGAACCCCAGGTGAACCCGCCACCAAAGGCTTCAAGCAAGACCAACTGGCCCCGTTTGATTCGTCCGTCACGTACCGCTTCATCAAATGCGCACGGTACTGACGCCGCAGAGGTATTGCCGTGACGATCCAGCGTCACCACAACGTTATCCATCGACATGCCCAGCTTTTTAGCGGTCGCGCTGATGATACGCAGGTTTGCCTGATGTGGCACCAGCCAGTCGAGTGCGGAGCGGTCAAGGTTATTCGCTTCCAGCGTTTCATCGACAATGTGCGCAAGCTCAGTCACCGCCACCTTGAACACCTCATTACCCGCCATCGTCAGGTAAATAGCGTTATCCGGATTAACGCGATCGGCGTTAGGCAGGGTCAGTAATTCGCCATAGCTGCCATCGGCATGCAGATGCGTAGAGATGATGCCCGGCTCTTCGGACTGACCGAGCAGTACCGCGCCCGCACCATCACCAAAAATAATGATCGTCCCACGATCGGTTGGATCGCAGGTACGTGCCAGCACGTCAGCACCGATGACCAGCGCATATTTCACGGCACCGGATTTAACATACTGATCGGCAACGCTCAGCGCATAAGTGAACCCTGCGCACGCTGCGGCAACGTCAAATGCCGGGCAGCCTTTAATGCCGAGCATGTTTTGCACCTGGCACGCTGCGCTTGGGAAGGCATGCGTGGCAGAGGTCGTGGCAACCACGATCAAGCCAATCTGATCTTTATCAATGCCCGCCATTTCGATAGCACGCTGCGCGGCTTCGTAACCCATGGTCGAAACGGTTTCGTCTGGCGCGGCAATACGACGTTCACGGATACCTGTGCGCGTGACAATCCACTCGTCAGACGTATCTACCATTTTTTCAAGATCGGCGTTGGTACGCACGTGTTTTGGCAGGTAGCTGCCGGTACCTAAAATCTTCGTATACATGTACGCTCAGTCACTTTTAGCTAATACAGATTCCAGGCGAGCGGCAATCCGCTGAGGGACTTGTCGCTGCACCGCCTGCACTGCCTGTTCAATGGCGACAGTAAATGCTCGCTGATTGGCGGCACCATGACTCTTAATCACGATGCCGCGCAATCCTAACAGACAGGCGCCATTATACTGGTCGGGGTTGAGGTGACTGAATCGCCGCGTCAGGCTTTTTTGTAACCAACGCTTTAATAAAATCAACCACCAGGCGCTTTTTTTGCCTTCTCCCTGCGATTTAAGCAGTGAGAGAAACATTCGCACGACCCCTTCCATGGTCTTCAACGTTACGTTTCCGGTGAAGCCATCACACACCAGAACATCCGTTTTCCCCGTCAGCAACTCATTGGCTTCGAGATAACCAATATAGTTGATGGAGGGAACCTGTTTGAGCAATTCGGCAGCTTCGCGAATGCTGTCCAGGCCTTTGGTCTCTTCTTCACCGATGTTCAATAACGCAACACGGGGATTGTTTATCCCGACCACTTCTTCTGCCAGCACCGACCCCATCACGGCAAACTGAGCCAGCATTGTACTATCACAATCGACGTTAGCACCCAAATCGAGCACCACGGTCTTGCCCTTCTGCTGATGCGGTAATACCGTCACCAGCGCCGGACGCTCAATACCTTCAATAGGTTTGAGCAACAATTTCGACAGCCCCATCAGCGCGCCGGTATTTCCCGCACTGACGCAAGCCTCCGCGCGTCCTTCCTTCACCAGCTCCAGCGCCATTCGCATAGAACTGCCCCGGCTATTGCGAATCGCCTGCGATGGACGTGCATCACTGGCAATAACTGACTGCGCAGGAATAATCTGCAGACGCGAACGTTGTTCGAAGTCAGCTTTTGCAAGTAATGGCGTGATTGTGTCGGGATTGCCGACTAAAAGAAGTGTGAGTTGCGAATTAGAATTCAGTGCCTGCAAAGCTGCAGGCACTGTCACGGAAGGGCCAAAATCCCCTCCCATGACATCTAACGCCAGGGTTAGACGTGTCAAGGTATCGTCACAGCCTGGTTCGGTAAATTCCCCGTTTGCACGGGGAAATCCTCACTAAGCCTAATCACGCTGACGCGTGATTACTTAGTGATAACCTTGCGGCCGCGGTAGAAACCGTCAGCGGTGATGTGGTGACGCAGGTGTTTCTCACCAGAAGTCTTGTCTACAGACAGGCTGGTAACTGCAGTCAGCGCGTCATGGGAACGACGCATGCCACGTTTGGAACGGGTTGGTTTATTCTGTTGTACGGCCATGGACCTTACTCCTCAATTACTTACGCTTTAAGCTGGCTAATACGGCAAATGGGTTTGGTTTTTGCGCTTCATCAGGCAGTTCCCCAAAGACCATGTCCGCCTCGGACACTTCACAGTGTTCAGATTCATGCACCGGAACGACTGGCAAGGAGAGGATGATTTCATCTTCAACCAGAGCCAGAAGATCGATTTCACCGAATTCATTAACTTCAATCGGTTCATACGCTTCCGGGAGTGCTTCAGCCTGTTCGTCAGAACGGACCGGACTGAAACAATACGTTGTGTGAACATGCTGTACAAACGGTTTCCCGCAACGCTGACATTCGAGGGTTACCGTCACCTTTGCATCGCCGGTTAAAACGGCGAGACGCTGGTTATCGATAGCGAACGACATGGAGCATTCTACATCACTGTCCACACTGACTACGGATTCGGCGACACGCTCAGCCTGATCGGAAGTATAAATACCTTCGTAATCGAGGCGTTTTTGAGCCGTGCGAACCGGATCAAGAGTCAGGGGTAATTTTACCTTTTGCATAGGGCGCGCATATTAACTTTGTAACGTCATATAGTCAAAGAAAAAGGCAACCACAGCTGCCTTTTGCCAATTATTCGCACACATTGCGGCCTGTAGTTTAAAATGGCTGGCATCGATACGCTATATCTGGTGATAAAAATATGCCAAATCTCGTTCTTGCCTCCACCTCACCCTACCGCCGAATGTTGCTGGAAAAGCTCGGGATCCCGTTTGAATGCGCGGCGCCGGAAGTTGACGAGACGCCGCAGCCGGGCGAATCACCGCGTCACCTGGTCACCCGTCTTGCGAAGGAGAAAGCGCAATCACTTGCCGCACGCTACCCTTCGCATTTGATTATAGGCTCCGATCAGGTTTGTGTGCTGGACGGTGTTATCACCGGAAAGCCGCACACTGAAGCGAATGCCTGTCAGCAGCTTATGCAAGCGCGAGGCAATATCGTCACCTTTTATACGGGTCTGGCACTCTACAACTCCGCCTCGGGTCACCTGCAAACCGAATGCGAACCTTTCGACGTCCATTTTCGCCATCTTAGTGAGCAGGAAATCGCCGACTATGTGCGTCGGGAGCGACCGCTCAATTGCGCCGGAAGCTTCAAAAGTGAAGGTCTGGGGATTGCCCTGTTCGACAAGCTGGACGGACGTGACCCAAACACGCTGGTTGGGTTGCCGTTGATAGCATTGTGCCAGATGCTCAGACGCGAGGAGTGTAATCCGCTGAAGATGTGAGTATTACGATTGATGCATCACTCACCGGCCTGAGAGACCTCAGGTCGGTAAGTGTCAGCCAAATCAGCCGCGCAGCACCTTCAGGCAGCGTTTTAACTGCTCATCAAGGGGGGCTTCAATGCGAATTGTTTCGCCGGTATTCGGGTGAGTGAACGTCAGTGCCGCCGCATGCAGGAACAGGCGTGACAACCCGGTGCCCGCCAGTTGCTTATCAAACTCCCTGTCGCCATAGCGGTCATCAAATGCGATCGGATGACCGGCATACTGCGTATGTACGCGGATCTGGTGGGTACGGCCGGTTACCGGGCTGCAGCGCACCAGCGTGGCGAACGCATAGCGCTCTTCCACTTTGAAACGCGTCTCAGACGGCTTCCCTTCCTGATTCACACGTACAATGCGCTCACCGCTTTGCAAAATATTCTTCAGCAAAGGTGCCTGCACTGCCTTAACGTGGGACTGCCAGTGGCCGCGAACCAGCGCCAGATAATCCTTCTGCATCCCTTTTTCACGCAGTTGCTCATGCAGGGAACGCAACGCAGAACGTTTTTTTGCGACCAGCAACACGCCGGAGGTATCGCGATCGAGACGGTGAACCAGTTCGAGGAAACGGGCTTCAGGGCGCAGCGCACGCAGGCCTTCTATCACGCCAAAGCTGAGACCACTCCCGCCATGGACAGCGGTACCTGACGGTTTATTCAGCACCAGGATATGATCATCCTCATAAAGGATAACGTCACTCAGGGCGGCCACTTTCTGCAACCTGGGTGAAACGACCTCTTCTTCGCGTTCCGCAACACGGACCGGCGGGATACGCACTTCATCACCGGCTTCGAGTTTGTACTCAGGCTTCACGCGTTTTTTGTTAACCCGCACTTCACCCTTGCGCAGGATGCGGTAAATCATGCTCTTTGGCACGCCTTTGAGTTGGGTGCGCAAAAAGTTATCGATACGTTGCCCCGCGTCGTCTTCCGCGATGGCAACCATTTTTACGGCTGGAGTCTCTGTTTTCATGGTTGGCGATTCTAAATATCGTCAGCCATTAGCGCCACTCATTTTTCTATGCTTATATTTACTTTTATCCGGCCTGTCCCCTGTTTCACGCAATCGATTTGGTGGTTATTAAACCAATCACCGCCTTGAAGTGAAGAAACTGTGAGTAACCGGGTGATAATTGGTAAAAGTCATCTTGCTATAACCCGGCGAGCAGTGGAATAATGAACTCGTTTTCCGTGTTAAATCCTGGTTAAGTAAGGATCTCGACGGAATGACCAATTTTGTCTGACCGATCATCCACGCAGCAATGGCGTAAGACGTATTGATCTTTCAGGCAGTTAGCGGGCTGCGGGTTGCAGTACTTCCCGGTATAAGGATTGTTCTCTGGAGAGTTCTACCCAGGCAATTCCCCTGATAATTGCGCTGTGTTTCCGTATGAAATACAGGCAACCGACACTCTGCGCCTCTTAAGCGAGCGACAACCGTGAGGTTGGCGACGTGAATAGACACGAGGCCATCGGTTCATACCCCGGAAAGCGTCACCTTGCCCGCAGCTTTGTCGTCAATGTAAGAATAACGAGTAAGTTACGATGAAAAGAATGTTAATCAACGCAACTCAGCAAGAAGAGTTGCGTGTCGCCCTTGTGGATGGGCAGCGCCTGTACGATCTGGATATCGAAAGTCCTGGACACGAACAGAAAAAAGCGAACATTTACAAAGGTAAAATCACCCGCATTGAACCAAGCCTTGAAGCTGCATTTGTCGATTACGGTGCTGAGCGTCACGGTTTCCTCCCTCTGAAAGAAATCGCCCGCGAATATTTCCCTGCAAACTATAACTCCCATGGCCGCCCAAACATCAAAGATGTGCTGCGTGAAGGTCAGGAAGTCATTGTTCAGATTGATAAAGAAGAGCGTGGCAACAAAGGTGCCGCACTGACCACCTTTATCAGTCTTGCGGGAAGTTATCTGGTTCTGATGCCAAACAACCCGCGTGCCGGTGGTATCTCTCGCCGCATTGAAGGTGATGACCGTACCGAGCTGAAAGAAGCGCTGGCAAGTCTTGAGCTGCCTGACGGCATGGGGCTTATCGTGCGTACCGCAGGCGTCGGCAAATCTGCCGAAGCGCTGCAGTGGGATTTAAGCTTCCGTCTGAAGCACTGGGAAGCAATCCAGAAAGCAGCAGAAAGCCGCGCAGCGCCGTTCCTGATTCACCAGGAAAGCAACGTGATTGTGCGTGCCTTCCGTGACTACCTGCGTCAGGACATCGGTGAGATTCTGATCGATAACCCGAAAGTGCTTGAGCTGGCGCGCCAGCACATTGCTGCGCTGGGTCGTCCGGATTTCACCAGCAAAATCAAACTGTACACCGGTGAAATCCCGCTGTTCAGCCATTATCAGATCGAATCGCAGATTGAATCCGCTTTCCAGCGTGAAGTGCGTCTGCCATCCGGTGGTTCTATCGTTATTGATACGACCGAAGCACTGACCGCCATCGACATCAACTCCGCACGTGCTACGCGCGGCGGTGATATCGAAGAGACCGCCTTCAACACCAACCTTGAAGCCGCTGATGAAATCGCCCGCCAGCTCCGCCTGCGCGACCTGGGTGGTCTGATTGTTATCGACTTTATCGACATGACCCCTGTTCGCCACCAGCGTGCGGTTGAAAACCGTCTGCGCGAAGCGGTACGTCAGGATCGTGCTCGTATCCAGATTAGCCATATCTCACGCTTCGGCTTGCTGGAGATGTCCCGTCAGCGTCTGAGCCCTTCACTCGGTGAATCCAGCCATCACGTCTGTCCGCGCTGCTCCGGTACCGGTACCGTTCGTGATAACGAATCTCTGTCCCTCTCTATTCTGCGTCTGATTGAAGAAGAAGCGCTGAAAGAGAACACCAAAGAGGTTCATGCCATTGTTCCCGTGCCAATTGCGTCCTACCTGCTGAACGAAAAACGTGCGGCCGTCAGCGCAATTGAATCACGCCAGGGCGATGTTCGCTGCATCATCGTACCTAACGATCAGATGGAAACCCCGCACTACCACGTGCTGCGTGTCCGTAAAGGTGAAGAGACCAGCACGCTCAGCTATCTGCTGCCTAAGCTGCATGAAGAAGAGATGGCGCTGCCTTCCGATGAAGAACCTGCCGAGCGCAAACTGCCAGAGCAGCCAGCCTTAGCGACCTTCATCATGCCTGAAGCTCCGCCAGAAACGGCACTGGAAAAACCCGTGACCAAACCGGTTGCGCAAAAACCAGAAGCCGTTGCGGTCAAAGCCCAGCCAGAACAACCGGGTCTGCTGAGCCGCCTCTTCGGTGCGCTGAAGAAGATGTTTGCAGGCGAAGAAGTCCAGCAGCCTGAGCAACCGAAAGAAGCACCGAAAGAAGCGAAACCTGAACGTCAGCAGGACCGTCGTAAACGTCAGAACAACCGCCGTGACCGTAACGATCGTAATGACCGTAACGAACGCCGTGACAACCGTTCGGACAATAATGAGGGTCGTGAGCAACGCGAAGACAACCGTCGCAACCGTCGCGAGAAGCAACCGCAGAATGTTGAAGATCGTGAAATTCGCCAGCAGGCGGGCGATGAGTCTGAGAAGAGCAAACAGCGCGACGAGCAGCAGCCACGCCGTGAGCGTAGCCGTCGTCGTAACGACGAGAAGCGCCAGGCGCAGCAGGAAGTCAAAAACCTGAACCGCGAAGAGCCTGTTGAACAGCAGGAAAGCGAGCAGGAAGAACGTACTCAGGTTATGCCGCGTCGTAAGCAGCGCCAGCTGTCACAGAAAGTGCGTGTAGGTGCCCTGCCGGTGGAAGAGACCGTCATCGTCCCTGCAGAAGCAAGTGACACTGCACCAGGCACTCAACTGGCGAAAGTGGATCTGCCGGCCGTCGTCGAAAACAACGCTGAGCAAGACGATAACGGTGAAGGCCGTGATAACGCGGGTATGCCACGTCGTTCACGCCGCTCTCCGCGTCACCTGCGCGTCAGCGGTCAACGTCGTCGTCGTTATCGCGACGAGCGTTATCCGACACAGTCGCCAATGCCATTAACCGTGGCGTGCGCGTCTCCTGAAATGGCTTCCGGTAAAGTCTGGATCCGCTACCCGGTTGCTCGTCAGGAGCAGGTTGTGGAAGAACAGGCTGTCACCGAAGAGGTGATTGCCCCGGTAGCCGCAACTGAAGAAGCGGTAAGTGAAGCCGCTATCGTGGTTGAGCCACAGGCCGTTGAGTCAGAAGCGCCTCATATAGTAGACGTTGAAACCACGCACCCTGAAGTGATTGCCGCGCCGGTTGACGCCGCACCGCAGCTTATTGCTGAAGAAGACACCGTGGTCGCTGAAGACGTTGTTGCTGAGGTTCAGCCAGCAGCAGCGGTAGAAGAGACCCCGGACGTGGTTGTTGAAACCGTGACTGAAGACGTGGTTCAGGACGTTGAAATTGACGTCGAACCGGTGCGTGAAGCCGCGAAAGCAGAAGAGCCAGAAGTGAAAGCCGAGCCGGTAATCACAGCGCCGGCCCCTGCTCACGTTGCGACAGCCCCGATGACTCGCGCACCAGCGCCGGAATATGTGCCGGAAGCGCCGCGTCACAGTGACTGGGTCCGCCCTGCGTTCAACTTTGACGGTAAAGGCTCTGCCGGTGGCCACAGTGCAACGCATCAGGCGACGGCACCGGCTACCCGTCCGCAGTCTGTTGAGTAACGACACATAGCGTAAAAAGCCGACCTTCGGGTCGGCTTTTTTATTGCTCGCGTGCCGGCTTTCTCATACCCGCAATGTCCGGCATCACCCTCTTCATCATCTCCAGAAAACGGCGTAAACGCGCCGGATAATAACGCGACCACGGATAAACCAGATGAACCGGGAGCGCGGCGGGCTGCCACTGTGGAAGCAAATGCACTAAGCGCCCTTCCTGGATATCCTGCTTGACCGTCCAGCTTGAAACCATCGCCACCCCTAACCCTGTCAGGGCGGTATTGCGCGCAACATGCAGGCTATCCGTGCTTAGTCGTGGCGCAATGGAGATACGTTTTACCTGCGAAAGATCATCCCACAACTCCACATGTCGCTGATAGAACGTGCTGATGGCAATCCAGGGCAGCGCCTGCAGATCCTCCGGTGTGTGAACCGGCGCAAACTGGTCCAGCAGCGCAGGCGAAGCCACCACACAGCGTGGCACTTCCGCCAACAGCACGGAGACGGTTGCCGGATCCACCTCTGCGCCAACTCGAATAGCACAATCCAGATTGTCGCTCAGAAAATCCACCGACTTATCGTTGAGCATCCACTCCACCGACAGCTGAGGATAACGCTGCAAAAACTCCGTTAACGGTCTCAGGAGCTGATCCTGCCCAAAGGCGTGCGGTGCGCGTACCCGTAACACGCCGACCGGCTCGTCCTCCGTCTGGCCGATTTCATCTTCCAGTGCCAGCCAGCTATCAATGACCCGCCGGGCATGTTGATAGCAGCGCTCGCCGTCATCGGTAAGTTTTGTTGCATGGGTGGTTCGCAATAAAAGCCGTACCCCCAGCAGCGTTTCCAGAGACTGAAGGCGGCGGCTCACCGTGGCCTGGCTCGTCGCAAGCAGTCTTGCCGCCCCGGATAGCGATCCGCTTTCCACAATACGAACAAATGTGCGCATGAGTTCCACCCTGTCTATACGCTCAACTCGCTTCATAATTTTTCCTGCTATACGCCAAACGTATAAGCGTTTTACCACCAGGCCCTCTACCGTCGCAAGGCATAGTGATAAAAAATAGCGGCACACTATGAGTGAGGAACGTCTTATGAACACAACAACTGCTCCCCATGCCGCCAGTCGCTGGGTGATTTTTATGCTGGCTCTGGGGGCTGGCTTTAGCGTCGCATCCATTTACTACGCGCAACCGCTGCTGCCGCTGATAGGCGCCGACCTTCATCTTAGTATTGAAGGGATGGGGCTGGTCCCGACGCTGACCCAGGCAGGCTACGCGCTCGGTATTCTTTTTCTGTTGCCACTTGGCGATCGTCACGACCGCAGGATGTTAATCCTGATAAAAAGCGCCGCCCTGGCACTGTTTCTGCTGGGCTGCAGCCTGACCGGGCAGCAGCACTCACTGCTGCTGGCAAGCCTGCTGATTGGCATGGCCGCGACCATGGCACAGGATATCGTTCCCGCAGCGGCTATCCTCGCCCCCGAAGGGAAGCAGGGAAAAACCGTGGGAACCGTGATGACAGGGTTGCTGATGGGCATCTTGCTGTCGCGAACCGTCAGCGGTGTGGTGGGTGAAGCTTTTGGCTGGCGCGTCATGTATCAGCTGGCCGCTGTAAGCATCGCATTTATTGGGGCGGTGATGTGGCGGGTACTCCCGCGTTTTGCCATTCACTCCACGCTGAGCTATCCCGCCCTGATGCGCTCAATGGAACATCTGTGGCGTCGTTATCCGGCTCTGCGTCGTGCAGCACTGGCACAGGGTTTTTTGTCGATTGCCTTTAGCGCCTTCTGGTCAACGCTGGCGGTCATGCTGCTGGAGCGCTATCACCTGGGGAGCGCCGTCGCGGGTGGTTTTGGTATTGCCGGGGCCGCGGGGGCCTTAGCCGCCCCGCTGGCGGGAGGTCTGGCGGACAAGCTGGGCGCCGGAAAAGTCACGCAGCTTGGCGCAGCACTGGTTACCGTCTCGTTTGCCCTGATGTTCCTGATGCCCGCGCTGGGTCTTCATGGACAACTGATTCTGATTGCTGTCTCAGCCATCGGGTTTGATCTGGGGCTGCAGTCCAGTCTGGTGGCGCACCAGAATCTGGTCTATAGCCTTGAGCCTCAGGCCAGGGGGCGTCTTAACGCCCTGCTCTTTACGGTGGTCTTTATCGGCATGGCGCTGGGTTCGGCTGCGGGGAGTAAAATCTACACGCTGGCTGGCTGGACGGGCGTGGTTGCCCTGGCAACGGTATGCGGTATCATTGCGCTGGCAATACGTCTGATTGAAAGTGCACGCGTCGCCTCCGCACCGGCAGAAATTGCGTAAAAAAAATGCCCAATCCACACGGATTGGGCAGTAAAACATGCCCAGTTTCAAGACATGTTCCAAGAGGTCAAGATGTTATCTGTTCAGCTGGAACAGGGACATGCCCTGCATATCGCTAAACGCTTTATAAGATGCCTGCAGCGCGGCCTGCTGCATGGTGTAAGAAGAGATCGCTGCGTTCCAGTCCACATCAACCAGGTCGCTCATCTGCTTAGTCTGGCCCAGTGCACGATCGTCACCAAGGTTATCCAGCTTTTCAAGCTCGTTCATCTTGGTACCTACATCAGCAGCGACAGTAAGAATGTTGTTCTGGGTATTTGTGATGCCGGTTTGAGCATCAGAAATGATTTTCCCCTGTGCTTCAGCTGCAGCAGAGTCGGTATCGACGGGAACCTTAAGCGCGGTAATCGCCGTATCGAGGATCTTGAACATGTTCGTCTCGCCATATCCGCCACCTGGCAGTTCTTTGGCGTTACTGGTGATGCTTTCGAAGATCTGCTGACCCGTGTGGCTAATGACCATATTACGCGCGGTATCAACCTGCTGCGAAATAGCCTCAGTACCGCCTTTGTAGTCACCGGTAACGGAATCAAACGGTGGCACTTCAGTCTTAAAGCCGGCAAAAATAAACCGACCATTACCATCCGCGGTGTTTGCAAGGTTCATCAATTGGTCGCGAATACCTTGCAAATCGCTCGCCAGCGACAGGCGATCGTCATCACTTAAGGTTGCGTTTCCGGCATAGACTAATTTCTCTTTAGCACTGGTGATAGCGGCAGTAACCTGGTTAAGCACATTATCTTCGAGAGAAACTTTTTGTGATGCGAACGATCTTGCCAACGCAAACTGGCTATTTTGTGACTGTGATTGTGACAGAACAATAGCCTGCGACGCCGCGATAGGATCGTCCGACGGGCGATTGACGCGCTTGCCGGTGGACATTTGTTCACCATAACTCAACCACTTGCTCTGGGAATCGGTGATCCCGCGCATGTTTTGGTCGTACATCATCTGGGTGCTAATACGCATGTTTCACCTCAGCCTTAGCGAATATTAATGATTGCATCAAAGAGCGAGCTGGCAGTTTGTAGAACCTGCGCATTAGCGAGGTAATACTGCTGATAGCGCTGCAAATTGCCGTACTCTTCGTCAAGGTTTACCCCTGAGATCGACTGCTGCTGTTTGGTTAACTGCGTCGCCACATTCGCTTTCGTTTCGCTGCTGGTTTTCAGTGCCGCTGTTGAGCTACCAACGGTACTGACGAGGGAAGCATAAGCATCATTGAAAGACTTATTCCCGCCGACAAGCTTGCTATTTTGCAGATCCAGCAATTTTTGACCGTTGCGGTTGTCACTTTCGCCACCGGCGCTTGTCGATGCCATCGCCAGTTTGGACTCATCATTAAACTTGAGTTCCATGTTTACGATGACATCAGAAACGGGCTTCACAACAAAACTGTCTTTGTTATTCGCGGTACCGCTCACGTTGACATTCAGGCCGTCGAAAGACAGATTGCCGCTCGCATCCGGACTCATCGTGAAACTGGTCTTATCCGACGTACGCGTAATGGTCCAGTCGGTTCCGTTGAACTGCAGCTTATAATCCGTTGCCTGGACTTTAGTACTGTCAGCCACGGAGGCTGTCAGCGCGGCGGTACCTGAATTCTTGCTGTTGGACACAACCGCAGGCGAGCCAAAGTCAAAGAGCTTGCCGCCAGCATCGCCGTTAGCATCAAAACCCGCTTCATGCTGCTTGTTCATCGCGTCAGCAAAGGCCAGCGCCATCTGGTTAAGGCTATTACGCGCTTTATCCAGATCTTCAGAGCGGAAGGTGAGTAAACCGCCAAGGGTGCCGGTGGTAATCAGCTTCTCAGGAATTTCGATATTGCCGGAAACATCATCGGTATAGGCCAGCGTTGTACGGGTTGGGTCTGCGCTGGAATTCACCGCAGCCAGCTGGTTCGCTTTGCTCCCCTGTACCAGGCTGTAACCGGTGCCAAATGAGACGTTATACGTGCCGCCATCCTGCACAGAAACTTCAACACCGACAATTTTATTCAGTTCGCTCACCAGCTGATCGCGTTGATCGAGCAGGTCATTTGGTGATGAGCCAGCACCCACGCCGGTCAGACGGGAAATCTGATCGTTCAGGTTCGCAATCTGTTTGGCGTAGTTATTAATTTGATCGACGCTGGCAGAAATCGCGGTATTCACCTGAGAATCCTGATCGCGAAGATACTGATCGTTGGTTTTAAACTGATTGACCAGGCCATCCGCTTTGCCCAGCACCGTCTGGCGCGCAGCCGGATCTTCTGCGTTGCTCACCAGCGTCTGCAGACTTTTGAAGAAGTCCTGCAGCGTGGTAGAGAGCGAGTTGGTGGTATCCGAGAGCACATCGTCGATTTTTGACATCTGCTGATAGCGCGTAGTCAGGCCGCTGCTCTGGGTCTGCGCGGCGCGCAGCTGGTTGGTAATGAATGCATCATACTCACGCTGGACACCGGAGACATAAACCCCGTTACCTACCCAGCCACCGCCGGTCAGCGTGCTGTTCGACGCGCCCAGCACTGTCGTCTGGCGGGTATAACCTGCCACGTTATAGCTTGAAATATTATTACTGACGGTATTGAGTGCCGACTGCGCAGCACTGAGGCCACTCATGGCACTGTTAATCAAACTGGACATGGGGGTTCCTTTTATACGTTCAGACACGAGTCCTGATGAAGGTTATCGGCAGCCTCCACCGGGACTTGAGAACTTTCAGAACAGATTTTCGATATCTGTGCTATAGGCTTTACTGACCTTCTCGCCCATCGATTTCAGCTGCTGAATCATGCTGGTGAGCTTACGCGCATAGTTCGGATCGGTGGCGTAGCCCGCGTTCTGCAGTGCCTGAGCGCCCTGCTCCGCGGTTGCCGCCTGTGTAACGGCGGTGTAACGCGGATTTCGGCTCAACAGGCCCACATAGTCGGATAAGGCTTCCAGATAGGAGCTATAGACGCGGAATTTGGCTTTAACCTTCACCGCCGCACCGTTTTCGTATTCAGTGGTGGTGATCTCGGTGGTCGGCCCCTTCCAGCTCGACGTGGCCTTCACGCCGAAGATGTTAAAGCTCGGATCGCCGTTTTCTTTACGGATCTGCCGCTGACCCCAGCCGGACTCCAGCGCCGCCTGCGCGAGGATCAGGTGGTGAGGCACACCGCTCTGTTCACTGGCAAGACGTGCCGGCAGCGAGAGCTGCGCCAGGAAGTCTTTGCTGTCGCCAGAAAGTGGCTCATCGCTGGTACTCGTGGCCTTCGGTATGGCTTTGCGCACCATCTGCGTCAGGGCCTGATTCTGATAACTGGTCACCGTTTGCAGGTCGAACTTCATCGGCACCTGCTGTGGCTTATCATCCGGCTGGATGCCCTGCGCGGCTTCGGTCTGTTTGACAATCATATCAGCCAGACCGAGGCCTTTCCCGGCGGTCATCTGCTGCGCAATCTGCTGGTCATACATGCTGGTGTAAAGACGGGTTGAATCACTGCTGAACATCCCGTCTTTCGGCAGGGTTTCACGCATGCTTTTCAGCATCATCTGTACAAACATCCCTTCCACCTGGCGGGCGACCGGGCGGATATTCGCCGCCGGATCCTTACCTGCTTTGGTTTTCAGTTCGTTGAGCGACTGGGCATCCCAGGCAGCACCGGTCAACAGCTTGCTATCGGTCAGCATCAGATGATTTCCAGTTTGGCGCGCAGACAGCCCGCGCTTTGCATGGATTGCAGAATCGACATCAGATCCATCGGCGTCGCCCCCAGGGCATTCAGGGCCCGAACCACGCTATTGAGGTTCGCGCTGGAGCGTACGCTCTGCAGCGATCCACCGCTCTGGCGCAAATCAATCTGCGTTTGTGGCGTCACCACGGTCTGGCCACCCCCGAACGGGGTATCAGGCTGACTGACGTTGGCGGAACGGTTAACCGTCACGGAGAGGTTACCCTGCGCCACGGCACAGCTGTCGAGCGACACTTCGCGGTTCATTACGACCGAACCGGTGCGCGAGTTGATAATCACTTTGGCATCCTGAACCGGAACATTCACTTCCATATTCTGGATATCAGCCAGCATACGGACCTGGTTGCTGCTGCCGGTAGAGGTGCGGATCTGCACGGTACGGGCATCCAGTGCCGTGGCGCTGCCGTAGCCGCGGCTACGGTTGATGGTGTCGGCAATCTGCTGCGCCATCGTGAAGTCTTCATTATTCAGTTGCAGGTTAATGGTGTTGCCTGCGCCAAACTGGGTCGGCAGTTCACGCTCAATGATCGCACCATTGGTGATACGCCCGCCGTTCAGCTGGTTCACCTGCACACTGCTGCCGCCCGCAGACGCGCCGGCACCGCCGACCAGAATGTTCCCCTGCGCCAGCGCATAAACCTGGCTGTCGACCCCTTTCAGCGGAGTCATCAGCAGCGTGCCACCACGCAGGCTTTTGGCGTTACCCATTGACGAGACCACGACATCAATCGTCTGCCCCTGGCGCGCGAACGCCGGATAGGAGGCGGTGACCATGACCGCGGCCACGTTTTTCAGCTGCATGTTGGTTCCCGCCGGGACGGTAATACCGAGCTGGGAAAGCATGTTGTTCAAACTTTGAGTCGTGAATGGCGTTTGGGTGGTCTGGTCGCCCGTTCCGTCCAGACCCACCACCAGGCCATAGCCAATCAGCGAGTTTTCGCGTACGCCCTGAACGCTGGTGAGATCGCGAATACGGTCAGCCTGGGCAAACGTTGCCACCAGCGCCAGCGCCACGGCGAAGATCGATTTAAACATGGGTCACCTCGCTTACATCGGCGATAAGTTAAGGAAGAAACGCTGCAGCCAACCCATATTTTGCGCTTCATTGATGTAGCCGTTACCGACGTACTCGATGCGCGCATCCGCCACCTGGGTGGACGGAACGGTGTTGGTGCCGCTGATGGTGCGAGGATTAACCACGCCCGAGAAACGAATGAACTCAGTGCCCTGATTGATGGCGATCTGTTTTTCACCCACAACGTGTAAATTGCCGTTAACCAGCACCTGGTCAACCGTCACCGTCAGCGTGCCGCTAAAGGTATTGCTGGCATTCGCGCCACCTTTACCGTTAAAGGTATTGCCGCCAGAGGCCTCGACATCAGCACGCGCATTGCCGAACAGGCCCTGCAGATAGCGTGGAACGGTATCGAAACCGAAATTGGTTTTGCCATCGCGGCTGGCATTCGCCGACGAGCTCTTGCTCGCGCTGACGTTTTCCTGCAGCACAATGGTCAACGTATCGCCGACATTACGCGGGCGGCGATCTTCAAACAGCGGTTGATAGCCATAATTGATTGGCTGCGCGGTCTGGAAAATGGAGCCGTTCACCACTGGCGCCGGGCCAGGAACGGGTTGGGCGGTAGTCGCACCCTGCACTAAAGGTTTAGACGGGATCAAGGCACACCCGCTGAGGGTGACAGCCAGAACAGTCAGTATCGGATAACGAAACGCCGCGTTTTTTTGCATTGCCTTCATCTTCGAAAACAGGGAGCCGGCGCGGCGTTGACCGCACCGGGCTACACCTTAGAGTTGCGTCAGTTTCTGCAGCATCTGGTCGGTCGTCGACACTGCTTTACTGTTAATTTCATACGCGCGCTGGACCTGGATCATATTCACCAGCTCTTCCGCAACGTTCACGTTCGAGGTTTCCACATAACCCTGATACAACAGACCCGCACCGTTGAGGCCCGGGGTGCTTTCATTTGGCGTACCGGAAGATTGCGTTTCGGTGTAGAGGTTCTCACCAATGCTTTCCAGACCGGTGTCGTTCATGAAGGTGGTCAGGTTTAGTTGTCCAACCTGAACAGGTGCGGCCTGCCCCTGCTGCGTCACACTCACCACGCCGTCACGCCCGATAGTAATACTCAGGGCATTCGCCGGGATGGTAATCGCAGGCTGAACCTGGAAACCACCCGCCGTCACCAGCTGACCATTCTGATCGACCTGGAACGATCCGTCGCGGGTATAGGCAGAAGTTCCGTCAGGCAGTTGCACCTGGAAGAACCCCTGGCCTTTGATTGCCACGTCTTTGCTGTTGTTGGTCTGAGACAGGTTGCCCTGGCTATGCAGACGCTCGGTGGCTACCGGACGAACACCGGTACCAATCTGCAGACCGGATGGCAGCGTCGTTTGTTCAGAAGACTGCGCTCCCGGCTGGCGGATGGTTTGATAAAGCAAATCTTCGAAAACGGCACGCTGACGCTTGAAACCATTGGTGCTGACGTTTGCCAGGTTGTTGGCAATCACATCCATGTTGGTTTGCTGCGCGTCCAGGCCAGTTTTCGCGATCCATAAAGAACTGATCATAAGGAGTCCTGTTAACTCATAGCCAGAAGTTGGTTAGCCTTGCCCGCGTTCTCATCAACGCTGCTGATAATCTTCATCTGCATTTCAAAACGACGGGCACTGGCGATCATGTCGGTCATCGCTTCGACCGGCTTGACGTTACTGCCTTCCAGAACGCCGGACATCACGCGGATGCTCGGATCGGCCTGTAACGTGGCCCCCCGAGTGGCCTGGGTCGCCTGGGTCAGACGGAACATCCCGTCATCGCCACGCTGCACCTCTTTGCCTTCCGCCTTCACCAGCTTCAGACGCCCTACGGGCGCAACGGTATTGGCCGGATCGCCCGGGTTCAATGCCGAAATGGTCCCGTCGGCCGCGATAGTCAGCTCAGACCCTTCCGGCACCGTCAGCGGACCCGCTTCACCCATTACCGGATGACCCTGAATCGTCAACTGGCCCGTGGCACTCACCTGGATGTTACCGTTACGGGTATATCCTTCACCGCCGTCAGCGGTCTGCACCGCCAGCCAGCCGTCCTGTTGCAGGGCAACGTCCAGCGGGCGTGAGGTGTAATCCATCTGGCCTGGCGTCATATCCGCACCCGGCGTAGAGGCCGTGACCAGCGTACGCGTCGGCAGGGAGAGCCCTTCCACCGGGACCGCACGCAGCGCATTAAGCTGCGCACGAAAGCCCGGTGTAGAGGCGTTTGCCAGGTTGCTGGCAGTAACAGCCTGCTGATTGAGCGTCTGGCTTGCCGCGCCCATCGCGGTATATATTGCGTGATCCATTGCGCTTTCCTGTCAGCCGCTTAACGCAGGTTAACCAGCGTGTTGAGGATCTGATCCTGGGTTTTGATGGTCTGCGCGTTCGACTGATAGTTACGTTGCGCGACGATCATGTTCACCAGTTCTTTACTCAGATCCACGTTAGACGCCTCCAGCGCACCGTTGGTCAGCGTACCGAAGTTACCGGAGCCCGCGGTACCCAGCAGCGCCACGCCGGAAGACTGGGTGGCAGACCAGACGTTATCGCCTTCAGACTTCAGACCTTCGTTGTTGGCGAAGTTAGCCAGCACGATCTGGCCCAGGGCCTGGGTCTGTTCGTTGGAGTAGTTACCCACCACGGTGCCGTCGTCGTTGATCTGGTAGCTCACCAGGTCACCCGGTTTGTAACCGTTCTGGTTGGTTGCCACGATGTTATTGGCGCCGGTGTTCTGCTGCATGGAATTGGCGAAGCTCATCGCAAACGTGGCTGGCGTTGCACCTGGAACGGTGCCGGTAGTGATATTGATGCTGCCGCCGCCGGTCAGTACGCCGCTGGTGTTGAAGGTCAGCGTGGTCGCCAGGGATGGCGTGCTTCCTGCAACGCTGCCGTCCTGGGCATAGACTTTCCAGGAGTTTGCCGGAGTCGCGTCTTTAACGTAAAACAGGTTCATGTTGTGCGCATTACCCTGGCTGTCAAAGACCGTCACCGTCCCTTTTTTGTTGTAGCTGTCAGGGTTGGTCGGATCAAAGGCCGTGGTTGGCGCGGTGTCAGTAGAGTTCAGGTTGATCTGCTGGGACGCGGTGGTGGTGGATTTCGCCGCCATCAAGGTCGTTGGGATATTGATCGCCTGCGGGTTAGCGCCGGTCTGAACCGTTGGTGGGGTACCCGCAACAGGATAACCGGTTAATTGCAGACCCTGCATGTTCACCAGGTTACGGTTTTCGTCCAGTTTGAACTGACCGTTACGGCTGTAGAACACAGAGCCGTTGGAATCGACCATACGGAAGAAACCGTTCTGGCTGATGGCGACGTCCAGACCACGACCGGTGTTGGTCGTCGTACCGTCGGTAAAGTCCTGAGTGATGCCCGCAACTTTCACGCCCAGACCCACTTTGGAACCGGCAAACATATCTGCAAATGAGGCAGAACCGGATTTAAAACCATAGGTCGCGGAGTTGGCGATGTTGTTGCCAATGACATCCAGGTTGGTGGCCGCAGCATTCAGGCCGCTGACCGCTTGAGAAAAGGCCATGACTTACTCCTGATAAGTGTTAAGGCTTAGATAATCTGCCGAACTTCGTCGAGCGTGGTGGTACCCGAGGTACCCAAATCCAGTTTGTTACCGCCGGCGCCTTTAATCACGCCCTGAACCAGCGCGAACTGCAGTGGCTGCGCCACCAGTTGGGTGGTTCCGTTGCTGGCGCTGATCGCCACTTTGTAAGAACCGTTTGGTGCTTTCGTGCCGTCGGTCAGGCTGCCGTCCCAGGTAAAGGTGTGTACGCCTGCCTTAAGCTCACCAATGTCAATGGTGCGAACCACTGCCCCGCTCGCATCGCTGATCGTCGCAGTCACTTTGTCAGCCGGCTGCTGCAGCTCAACGCCAAACGGCGTGGTGGTCGTGGTTGACGTCCCCTCGGTAGTGCTGGTGCCGGCAAGGATCGTGGTCCCCGGGATCATCACCCCATGACCAATCAGATTCGCAGCCTGCAGAGACTGGCTGTTGTCAATCTGACCGGAAACGGAGCCAAGGGTGGTGTTGAGTTTTTCAATGCCGCTGACGGTACTGATCTGCGCCAGTTGCGTGGTCAGCTCGTTGTTCTGCATCGGATTGGTGGGATCCTGGTTCTTCAGCTGCGCCACCAGCAGCGTCAGAAAGCTGCTCTGCAGATCGGACGCGTTACTGCCCGTCAGGGCGTTGGAACCCGTCGAACTTTTGGCGCCATTAACACCTGAGTTCGTGGGATCATTCACATTTACGGCGATGGACATGCATGTCTCCTTTACTGGCCGAGAGTGAGTGTTTTGAGCATCATGCTCTTCACGGTATTAAGCACTTCGACGTTTGCCTGGTAACTGCGTGACGCCGACATGGAGTTCACCATCTCACCCACCACATCCACGTTAGGCATTTTTACGTAACCGTTCGCATCCGCCAGCGGGTTGCCAGGCTCATACACCAGCTTGTCCGGTGCCTGGCTCTCAACCACATCAGAGACTTTCACACCGCCGGTGGCCGCGCCTGGCGCCGCATCGACCTGAAAGACGACCTGTTTCGCACGATAAGGCTGACCGTCTGGTCCGGTCACGCTGTCGGCGTTCGCCAGGTTACTGGCGGCTACGTTCAGACGTTTGGACTGCGCGGTAAGCGCCGAGCCGGCGATATCAAAAATATTCAGCAAGGCCATTTATCAGTTGCCCCCCTGCAGGACGTTCATCATGCCTTTGATTTGTCCGCCGAGAACGGTCAGGCCTGTCTGGTATTTCAGGCTGTTATCGGCAAACTGTGTACGCTCCCGGTCCATGTCCACGGTGTTACCGTCGAGTGAAGGCTGGTCGGGAATGCGATAAAGCAAATCGGTCGTTGGTGCAGTCATCGTCTGAGCGGGAATATGACGTGAGGAGGTCAGCGCGAGCGCGACACCGCTCCCTTCTGCGCGTCCACGCTCCATCACTTTTTTAAGCTCACTGGAAAAATCAATATCGCGCGCCTGATACCCTGGCGTATCGGCGTTAGCGATATTGGCGGCTAAAATTTCCTGCCGCTGGGCACTTAAATTGAGCGCTTCCTGCTGAAAACGTAACGCGGCGTCGAGTTTATCGAGCATGTCTCCTCCGCTGATGGCAAAATTTCAGTTCACAGCTTAAATCTCAACCCATCCGCCTTATCGACGGAATAAGCGCAAAATGCGTCGCTATTTATTGCGTTGATGAAAAACCACTGCAGGTAGAATTCACTCAATTCTGGAAACGGTGGAACTTGCGATGCAAACGTTAAAACGTGGCCTGATGGCAACTTTCTTGCTTTTTAGCCCCCTGGTGCAGGCGGATGGTTTACAGGATCAGCTAAACACCTTTTTTGCCCAGAAGCTGGCGGGCTTTAGCGATGAAGTTGTCGTCACGGTACGCACGCCACCAAATCTGTATCCCTCCTGTGAGCAGCCGTCATTTACCGTGACCGGCACCACCAGACTGTGGGGGAACGTGAACGTGCTGGCACGCTGCGCCAACGAAAAACGGTATTTACAGGTTGCAGTCCAGGCGACAGGCAATTATGTTGTCGCCGCTGTCCCCATTGCCCGGGGTACCGCACTGCAGGCCAACAGCGTGACGTTGAAACGCGGCCGTCTGGATCAGCTGCCGCCACGGACAATGCTTGAAATTAACCAGGCGCAGGACGCCGTCAGCCTGCGTGATGTCGCACCGGGCCAGCCGATACAGCTGTCTATGCTGCGCCAGGCGTGGCGCGTCAAGGCGGGTCAACAGGTGATGGTGGTGGCCAATGGAGATGGCTTCAGTATCAACAGTGAAGGGAAAGCGTTAAACAATGCCGCGGTGGCGCAAAATGCCCGCGTCAGAATGTCTTCAGGGCAGGTGGTTAGCGGAACCGTCGATTCTGATGGGAATATTCTGATTAACCTATAATCTTTTTAAAGATTTCGCTGCAGCTGCCGATAAATATTCAACTATTGATGATGTCAGGCGCCAACGCCGCGAACCCTCGATGAGGACAACACTATGAGCATTGATCGTACATCAGCCCTGAAGCCGGTAAGCGCTGTACAACCTCGCGAAACGAATGACGCTACGCCGCAGAAAACGCGTCTGGAAAAACCGTCAACGTCTAACAGCACCAGCGTAACCCTGAGCGATGCCCAGGCAAAACTGATGCAGCCAGGCGGCAACGATATCAACATGGAACGTGTTGAAGCGCTGAAAACGGCTATTCGTAACGGCGAGCTGAAAATGGACACCAGCAAAATTGCTGACGCCCTGATTCAGGAAGCGCAGAGTTTCTTACAGAGTAACTAACCGTATGAGTCGACTGTCAGAAATACTGGATCAAATGACGGTTGTCCTGAACGACCTGAAAACGGTAATGGACGCTGAGCAACAGCACCTCTCTTCCGGTCACATCAACGGCAGCGCGTTGCAGCGTATTACTGAAGACAAAAGCTCGCTTCTGGCGACGCTGGATTACCTTGAGCAGCAACGTCGCGCTGAGCAGGATCCTAAGCGCAGTGCTAACGACGATATCGTTGAGCGCTGGCAGACTATTACAGAAAAAACCCAGCATCTTCGCGATCTTAACCAGCATAACGGCTGGCTGCTTGAAGGTCAGATAGAGCGTAATCAGCAAGCGCTTGAGGTGTTAAAACCGCATAAAGAAACCGGGCTGTACGGTGCGGATGGTCAGACAGCAACGGCACGTATTACGGGCGGGAAAAAGATTTCGATTTGAAGCATAAGCGACAAATCAAGCAGTGGGGAGCACCATAAGGTGAACTCCCCTTTTGGCGTTTATGCCGTACGGCGGGCAAACTCTTTCACTTTGAAACCCAACACGGCGAGGGTGGCAAAGTAAGCCACAACCCCAACACCCACCACGGCCATCAGTCGCAGCAGACGATAAGGCATGGTGCCGAGCGACCACTCCGGCATCACGTGCAGCATGCCGAGCAACGCCGCTGCCATCACCAGCACCGCGATAACCAGTCGCACAAGGAAACTCGCCCAGCCCGGCTGCGGCGTGAAGATATCCTGCTTACGCAGCTGCCAGTACAACAGCCCGGCATTCAGACAGGCCGCCAGACCAATAGACAGAGCCAGACCCGCGTGCTTCAGCGGGCCAATAAACGCCAGGTTCATCAACTGGGTCATCACCAGCGTCACCAGGGCAATCTTCACCGGGGTTTTAATGTTCTGACGGGAGTAGAACCCTGGCGCCAGCACTTTAACAACAATCAGCCCCATCAATCCCACCGAGTACGCCACCAGCGCCTGCTGAGTCATGGACGCATCATGGGCTGAAAATTTACCGTACTGGAACAGCGAGACGGTCAGCGGTTTCGCGAGGATCCCCAGCGCCACCGCGCTTGGCAGTGCCAGCAGGAAACAGAGGCGTAAGCCCCAGTCCATCAGGCGGCAATACTCATCATGGTTGCCGCTGGCAAAGCTTTTAGAGAGCGACGGCAGCAGAATCGTCCCCAGCGCGACGCCCAGTACGCCAGAAGGAAACTCCATCAGACGATCAGCGTAGTACATCCAGGAGACCGAACCGGACACCAGGAAAGAGGCAAAGATGGTATTGATGATAAGTGAGATCTGGCTGACAGAAACCCCGAGGATTGCAGGTCCCATCTGCTTCATGACGCGCATTGCGCCGGCATCACGGAAATTAATGCGCGGCAGAACCAGCATGCCAATTTTCTTCAGATGCGGCAGCTGATATGCCAGCTGCAGGACGCCACCCACGGTCACCGCCCAGGCCAGCGCCAGTACCGGCGGGTTGAAATGCGGTGCGGCAAACAGGGCAAAGCCAATCATGCTGACATTCAAAAACGTCGGCGCAAACGCCGGAACGGAGAAGCGGTTCCAGGTATTGAGGATTGCCCCCACCAGCGAGGCCAGTGAGATCAACAGGATATAAGGAAAGGTAATGCGCAGCAGCTGGGTGGTGAGCGCAAATTTATCAGCGGTGTCGGCAAACCCCGGCGCGGTCACCATAATCACCCAGGGCGCAGCCAGCATCCCCAGAACTGTCACAATAGCCAGCGCCAGCGTCAGCAGCCCGGAGACGTAGGCGACAAACACCCGCGTAGCATCTTCGCCCTGCTTGCTTTTATATTCCGCCAGAATTGGAACGAAGGCCTGCGAGAAAGCCCCCTCAGCAAAAATACGGCGCAATAAATTCGGCAGTTTGAACGCGACGAAAAAGGCGTCCGTTGCCATCCCAGCACCAAAAACCCTTGCCACAATGGCATCGCGCGCAAAACCCAGTACGCGAGAAAACATGGTCATCGAGCTGACGGCTGCCAGCGATTTTAATAAGTTCATTAATGTGAATTTCCACAACCATACGGCAAAACGCCTGCAGAGCAGGCGTAATGAATGCCCGACGGCGTTGCGCTTGCGCAGGCCTTCGGATTTGCAGGCCGGGTAGGCGAAAAGCCTCCCGGCGAAACCAACAATCGGCGCTTAGTCTACCCGGATTTAAGGGAATTACTATCGGCAGATGTTACAGAGGGTTATTCACTCATGGCCTCTCGCCAGAGCCGTTCCACGATGCGTTGCGCCATGATGGCCTGTTCACCGGCGGTTTCCGGAACCGTCTGATTTTGCACGCAGCTAATGAAGTGACGGGCGCATCCCGCGAAGCCGCGTTGCTCCAGAGTGCTCTGCCAGCCCGGCGCCGGAAGCGTGACCACACCGTTGCCTTTCTCTTCACGCCACTCCCGCATGTCGGTGATGTCATACAGCGCACCGTCAGTGACGGCCTGGACAAACTCCCGCTGACTGCCCGCACGACGATGCATGCTGGTGGTCACCTGCAGATGTTCCAGCGCAAAGTGGTGCTCGGCGTAGACCATCTCGCCCAGATCGTTGGTCATCAGGGTCCCGCTTTTCAGCTGAGCCTGGCCGTTTGTCAGCCAGAGCGCCGTGTCCACCACGTGCAGATAATCATCGAGAAGCGTAAAGCGCAGATCGTTTGGCCCGACGCTGTCGGTACGGTGTTTATCCATCCTCAGGGAGGCCAGCGCGCCCGGCTGTGACTTCAGCTGCTGATAAAGCGGAGCGAAGCGGCGGTTAAAGCCCACCATCAGCGTCAGGTTCTTGCGTGCCGCCAGCTCTATCAGTCGCTCGGCATCCTGAACGTTCTCCGCCAGGGGCTTATCCACACAGACGTGAACACCGGCATTCAGCAGTTCGCTGACCACCTGATAGTGCGTTGCCGTTGAGGTATGCACAAATACCGCGTCGCACTCGCGGGCAAGATCCGACAGCGAAGCGGCGTATGGTATCCGCCAGGTTGCGCAGATGCGTTCAGCCTTCTCGCGGGTAGGTGACCACGCGCCCTGAAGCGTCCAGTCCGTTGCCGCGCCTAATACCGGTAACCAGGCTTTCTGCGCAATACCGCCAAGCCCCACCACGCCTACACGTAATTTTTTCACTGTTAATCTCCCAAATGTGCCAGCAGTGCGTCCAGGCGCTGCTTCAGCCCAGCGACCTCCTCTTCCAGCGCGTCCACGCGCGCCGTCAGGCTGCCGCTGACAACAGTGGACTCTTGTTCCGTTGCCAGCGTCGCGGTATCCACCTCGCCACTGAAGAGATGCATATAGCGGCTCTCACGCTTGCCCGGTTCGCGTGCCAGACGCACCACGTAAGGGCCATCCTCGCGGGTTGCAAGCCCTTCCAGGGTTTGTTCCACTTCCTGCATATCCGCAAACTCATGCATACGGGAAGCCCGCGTGCGCAGCTCGCCGGGAGTTTGTGCCCCGCGCAGTAAAAGGGTCGTGATCACCGCCACTTCCGCGGCGCTCAACTTCAGGTCGCCGAATTCGGAATTACAAAAACGTTGTTCGTACTTGGTGACGCGGTTTCCGAAGCCGCTGACGGTGCGCAGATAATGGCGTTTCACCAGTTCATCCAGCACATCCTGAACGTCATGCTCGCTGAGGTTCATTACCGGCTCGCGGTTGGTCTTTTGGTTGCAGGCCATCATGACGGCGTTGACAGAGAGCGGATATTGCTCCGGCGTCGTGACCTGTTTTTCCAGCAGGCATCCGACGACGCGCGCTTCTGCACCGCTTAACTGATATTTCATCTCTTCTCCTTAGCGACCCGCTGTCCAGTCCCGGGTGGTTAATGCCGTGAGGACATGGTCGCGCCATTCTCCATCGATCAGCAGATAGTCTTTGGCGTAACCCTCTTTCTCAAACCCTAAACGCGCCAGCAAATTACCGCTGCGCTGATTATGCGGCATATAGTTAGCCATAATACGATGGATATGTTGCGTGCGTTGCATATAACGGATCGCCACCGTTAATGCTTCATACATCAGCCCCTGCCCCTGCCATTTCTGACCGATGGAGTAGCCGAGGTAGCAGGCGTGAAACGATCCGCGCACGACGTTTGAAAAATTGGCGATGCCAATGATCTCTTTTTCTTCGGGATCCAGCAGCGCAAAATAAAACGCACTTCCCTGCTTATGAAATTCCGCAATCATACTGAGGCGCGCCTGCCAGCCGGATGGGTAACAATGGCTCTCATCCCGAACGGGTTCCCAGGGTTTTAAAAACTGGCGATTCTCGGCGTAATAATCCGCCAGACGCCAGGCATCACGCTCATGCACCAGACGAACGACCAGCCTGTCCGTTGTCAGACGCACTTTTGGCACATTACTGCGATAGCCAAACATCGATACCACTCCTTCCCGTCACTTCTGCTGACCCATTAGCTTTACTATACCTGTGCCTGCGCCGTCTGTGAAAACAGTGACATACCATTTTGACCTCTTTTCACATTTTTCGATGAGAACTCTCTATCAAAGCGCTCTTTTGATAAAAAAATATTGTCACGCCCAGGGGTGGGAAAACGCGCAGTAACCCCGCAGAATGTTAGCGTGCTCACCATCCTGTTTTCCCTGGAGGGAAAATGTCCCGCGTATCACAGGCGAGGAGCCTGGGTAAATATTTCCTGCTAGTCGATAACATGCTGGTCGTGCTCGGCTTTTTTGTCGTGTTTCCTCTTATCTCGATCCGCTTTGTCGATCAGATGGGCTGGGCGGCGCTGATGGTTGGCATCGCGCTGGGTTTACGCCAGTTTGTCCAGCAAGGCCTTGGGGTGTTTGGCGGTGCCATTGCTGACCGCTTTGGCGCGAAACCGATGATTGTGACCGGTATGCTGCTGCGTGCGGCAGGCTTTGCCACCATGGCGGTTGCCCATGAGCCCTGGCTTCTGTGGTTCTCCTGCTTTCTCTCCGGGATCGGCGGAACCCTGTTTGACCCGCCGCGTACCGCGCTGGTGGTGAAGTTAATTCGCCCGCAGCACCGCGGACGTTTCTTCTCGATTTTGATGATGCAGGACAGCGCGGGCGCGGTAATTGGCGCGCTTCTGGGGAGCTGGTTGCTGCAGTACGATTTCCGTCTGGTCTGCGCGGCTGGCGCGGTGCTCTTTATTCTGTGCGCCCTCTTTAATGGCCTGTATCTGCCAGCATGGAAATTGTCGACGGTGAAAGCGCCGGTACGCGAAGGGCTGGGCCGCGTCCTGCACGACAAACGTTTTGTCACCTACGTATTGACCCTGACGGGTTACTACATGCTTGCCGTGCAGGTGATGCTGATGCTGCCTATCATGGTGAATGATATTGCAGGAACCCCGGCCGCCGTGAAATGGATGTACGCCATCGAAGCCGCGCTTTCGCTGACGCTGCTCTATCCGATTGCCCGCTGGAGCGAACGGCGTTTTCGCCTGGAGCATCGTCTGATGGCCGGGCTGTTTTTAATGACACTGAGCATGATGCCCATCGGTCTGGTGAATTCTCTCCAGCAGCTGTTTACGCTGATTTGCACCTTCTATATCGGCTCTATCATCGCCGAGCCGGCTCGTGAGACGCTGAGCGCCTCGCTTGCAGATGCGCGTGCCCGCGGCAGCTATATGGGGTTCAGCCGACTCGGTCTGGCCTTTGGTGGGGCTTTGGGTTACGCCGGCGGCGGCTGGCTGTTTGATGCAGGCAAAGCGCTGAATCAACCGGAACTGCCGTGGATGATGCTCGGCGCGGTGGGCTTTATGACGCTGCTGGCCCTCTGGTGGCAGTTCAGCCAGAAGCGCAGCGCAAGCGGCATGCTCGAACCGGGCGCGTAGCCCTTCCCTCTGGCGGGAGGTCCCTCCCGCCTCACTTCTCAGTTTTTTCTGCTGGTTTCTGCCATTTCACACTGACATACTGACGTAACAGGACAGAAGCGCCGATTTTTCGTTGAGGAACACTATGAAGAAAATTGTCATTGCCGCTGCATTCATTGTCAGCGGTCTGCTGGTGGGCTGTAACCAGCTTACGCAATACACCGTCAGTGAACAGGAAATTAATCAGGCGCTGGAAAAACATAACAACTTTTCAAAAGACATCGGCGTGCCCGGGCTTGCAGATGCGCATATCGTCCTCAGTAACCTGACCAGCCAGATAGGACGTGAAGAGCCAAACAAAGTGACGCTGAACGGGGATGCAAACCTCGATATGACCTCCCTCTTCGGCAACCAGAAAGCCAATATCAAGCTGAAGCTGAAAGCGCTGCCGGTCTTTAACAAAGAGAAAGGGGCTATTTACCTGCAGGAGATGGAAGTTGTCGATGCGGAAGTCACGCCGGACAAGATGAAATCTGTGCTGCAAACCCTGATGCCTTATCTGAATCAGTCGCTGCGTAACTATTTTAATCAGCAGCCAGCCTATGTCTTAAGTGAAGACAAGAGCAAGGGTGAAGCGCTTGCGAAAAAGTATGCTAAAGGGATAGAGGTGAAACCGGGAGAAATCATTATTCCCTTCACTGATTAATCCGTAGGGCGCCGAGGCGCCCTTTTTTTTACGGAAAAGTGTGCAAACGAAAACGTTTCCGCTTATGATTTGTGTCCGGCAAAAACAGCCATCCGAATGACTGATTCCTGACAAGCCGGAGCTTCCATGACTGCACAACCCCAGGTTCTTAAAATCCGCCGCCCTGACGACTGGCATATTCATCTGCGCGATGGCGATATGCTCAAAACCGTCGTGCCTTATACCAGCGAAATTTATGGCCGCGCGATTGTCATGCCTAACCTGGTGCCACCAGTCACCACCGTCGATGCCGCAATGGCGTATCGCCAGCGCATTTTAAATGCCGTTCCGGCGGGCCATGATTTCACCCCGCTGATGACCTGCTACCTGACCGATTCCCTGGATCCAAACGAAGTGGAGCGCGGGTTTAACGAAGGCGTATTCACCGCTGCGAAACTTTACCCGGCCAATGCCACCACCAACTCCAGCCACGGCGTTACCAGCATTGATGCCATCATGCCGGTGCTGGAGCGCATGCAGAAACTGGGTATGCCGCTGCTGGTTCACGGTGAAGTCACGCATGCCGAGATCGACATCTTTGACCGTGAAGCCCGTTTTATCGACACCGTGATGGAGCCCCTGCGTCAGCGCCTTCCCGCGCTCAAAGTGGTCTTCGAGCACATCACCACCAAAGATGCCGCTGAGTATGTACGCGACGGTAACGAGCTTATCGCCGCCACCATCACGCCACAGCATTTGATGTTTAACCGTAACCACATGCTGGTTGGCGGTATACGTCCGCATCTGTACTGCCTGCCGATCCTCAAGCGTAACATTCACCAGCAGGCGCTGCGCGAACTGGTTGCCAGCGGTTTCTCCCGTGCGTTTCTGGGCACGGATTCCGCACCTCATGCGCGTCATCGCAAAGAAGCAAGCTGCGGCTGTGCGGGCTGCTTTAATGCCCCAACCGCTCTCGCCAGCTATGCAACCGTGTTTGAAGAGATGAATGCCCTGCCGCATTTCGAGGCGTTCTGCTCACTCAATGGCCCCCGTTTTTATGGGCTGCCGGTCAATGAGACCTTCATTGAGCTGGAACGTAAAGAGAGCCAGGTTGAGGAAGCCATTCCACTGACCGATGACACGCTGATCCCATTCCTGGCAGGTGAAACCGTTCGCTGGACGGTAAAACGCTAAAAAATCAGTGCCCCTTGTTGTCAAACCGATAATATACCTGTATAAATAAACAGTATATTACACAGGGGGCATTTATGCGTATTGAAGTCACCATAGCCAAAACTACCGTTCTGCCTGCTGGCGCGCTTGATGCGCTTGCAGGCGAATTATCCCGTCGTATTAACAACACCTTTCCCGAAAACGACGGTGCCGTAACGGTGCGTTACGCGGCCGCAAACAACCTCTCCGTCATTGGCGGCGCGAAAGAAGATAAAGCGCGTATCACCGAAATCCTGCAGGAAACGTGGGAAAGCGCCGACGACTGGTTCATCACAGATTAACACTGCTCCCTCATTGTGTTTTTTTGCCGGGTCGCCCCGGCTTTTTTTCGCCTGAAAATCCAGAAAGTTCAAATTAATTCGGCAACTTCTTTAAAAATCGTGAACAACATGGTGTTTTATTGTTCGAACAATCCTAAAAAGCAGAAAAATGTGTTGCTAGCTGTTTATTTTTCCCTTAGGAACCCTTATTACTTGTATACTGAAGTTGCTTCAGAAAAACATGCATTGAACCTCGAAGTCGTTGTCTTCTAACACGCATTATGGGGGTTATAATGGAAAAGAATAGCGAAGTCATCCAGACCCACCCACTCGTTGGCTGGGATATCAGTACCGTAGACAGCTACGATGCACTGATGCTGCGTTTGCACTACCAGACCCCAAATCAGCTGAACCGTGAAGAAGCGGAAGTTGGACAGACGCTGTGGCTTACGACAGACGTCGCCCGTCAGTTTATTTCTATTTTGGAAGCAGGCATCGCAAAAATAGAATCTGGCGACTACCAGGAAAATGAGTATAAACGGCATTAGCGTTTAGCCCACTTTTCACTCTACAGGCACCCTCGGGGTGCCTTATTTATTTCTCCCTTGTATAAGCCCCCGATGTTAATTACTCTGCTAACAAAGCGTTAGTTTAAGAGATGCCCATGAAATATGATCTGATTATTATTGGTAGCGGCTCCGTTGGTTCTGCCGCCGGATATTATGCCACCCAGGCTGGCCTCAAGGTTCTGATGATAGATGCCCATCTTCCCCCTCATTCAGAGGGAAGCCATCATGGCGATACTCGCCTCATTCGTCACGCCTATGGTGAAGGCGAGCGCTATGTCCCGCTGGTACTTCGCGCGCAAGCGCTCTGGGACGAACTGGCTAAACAGACTGAGGAACGCATTTTCGAACGCACGGGTATCATTAACCTTGGTCCTGCCCACTCTGATTTTCTCGCCAGCGTCGAACGCAGCGCGAAGACATTCAACCTGGACGTTGAGAAGCTCGACGCGGCGGGGATCATGTCACGCTGGCCGGAAATCACCGTCCCGGACGATTATGTTGGTCTCTTTGAAGCCCATTCTGGGGTGTTGCATTGCGAAACAGCAATAAAAACCTGGATAGCGCTGGCCGCGAAAGCAGGCTGCGCCCAGCTTTTCAATTGCCCGGTCGAGGCCATTAAACATGACGCTGACGGCGTCACGGTGACAACCCTGGACGGAGAGTACACGGCCTCCCGATTGCTCATCAGTGCAGGTACCTGGGTAACCCGTCTGCTGCCAGACCTGCCCGTACAGCCGGTGCGCAAGGTCTTCTCCTGGTTCCAGTCTGATGGCCGTTACAGTACGCAGAATAAATTCCCGGCGTTCACCGGCGAGTTACCCAACGGCGATCAGTTCTACGGCTTCCCTTCGGATAAAGACGCGCTCAAAATCGGGAAACACAATGGGGGACAAATTATCTCCTCTCCTGAAGAACGTAAACCGTTTGGCGCCTACCCACAGGATGGCTCTGAAGCCTTCTCGTTCCTGCGAAATATTTTGCCGGGCGTCGGTGGCTTACTCTATGGCGCGGCATGTACCTACGACAACACGCCGGATGAAGACTTTATTATCGATACGCTGCCCGGGCATGAGAACACATTGCTCATCACCGGTCTGAGCGGTCACGGCTTTAAGTTCGCGTCGGTGCTGGGTGAAATTGCCGCGCAGTTTGCCCAGGGTATTACACCGCAGTTTGATCTGACGCCCTTCTCTCTTTCACGTTTTAACGGATAATCCACCACGGGCTTCGGACGTTCCGGAGCCCGTTCTCTTGTTACGGTTTGCGGGGCGCTATGCGCAAAGTTGTGGGTTTTCTCATCAATAATATTCGTGAGCATTTGATGCTCTATATCTTATTGTGGGCGCTGCTGGCCATCATTGATTTTATTTACATTGTATTTTACTGAAAGTCTGCCTGACATTTATTGACATTACTTTATATTTACTTAAGTTAGAACAATTCCTCAATTAGCCCTTTGTTAAGTCTTGCACGAAGACATTGAATTACCTTTGCGGATCATTTTCAAAACCGCTGAAATAAATAAAATAAAAATCAATATCGACTTATTTCAGTTGCAATATCATTCCTTCCCGTTCATTTTTACTGCTCTGTTTATTTGATAATGGTAATCCTGATGCAATTGCGTAACACCTCCCGGCGCTATGGAATAATATCCATAAGCTTGCACTGGATATTTGCTATTGCGGTCTATGCCATGTTCGGACTTGGCCTCTGGATGGTGACGCTCAGCTATTACGATGGCTGGTATCACCAGGCCCCGGAGCTGCATAAGAGCATCGGCGTACTGCTGATGATGGGGCTGGTTATTCGCGTGATCTGGCGACACATTTCACCCCCGCCTGCCGCGCCAAAGACCCACAGTAAATTTACCCGTATCAGCGCTGTTGCCGCGCATATTACGCTTTATGCGCTGCTCTTCGCGCTTCTGATCAGCGGCTATCTCATCTCGACAGCAGAGGGTAAGCCAATAAGCTTTTTTGGCATTTTTGATGTCCCGGCAACGCTTGCCGATGCAGGATCACAGGCCGATATTGCCGGGGTAATTCACCTCTGGCTGGCATGGAGCGTGGTTATCCTGTCCGTGCTGCACGGGCTTGCCGCCCTTAAACATCATTTCATCGATAAAGACGATACGCTAAAGCGCATGCTTGGCCGCTCGTCAGTTGACTCTGGAGCTTAAAATGAAAAAACACCTGCTGGGTATCGCACTGGGTTCTCTGTTATTTACCACCGGCTCAGCCGTTGCTGCTGACTATAAAATTGATAAAGAGGGCCAACATGCTTTCGTCAATTTCCGTATTCAGCATCTCGGGTATAGCTGGCTGTATGGCACCTTTAATGATTTTGACGGCACATTCAGCTTTGACGAAAAAAATCCTGCCGCCGATAAAGTCAACGTGACCATTAATACCAACAGCGTCGACACCAATCATGCAGAACGCGATAAACATTTGCGCAGTGCGGAATTCCTGAACGTGTCTAAATTCCCACAGGCCACCTTCACCTCCACGGAAGTGAAAAAAGATGGCGATAAGCTGGATATTACCGGCAACCTGACGCTCAACGGCGTGACAAAACCGGTTACGCTGAATGCAAAATTAATGGGCCAGGGTGACGATCCGTGGGGGGGTAAACGTGCCGGATTTGAAGCCGCAGGTAAAATTCACCTGAAAGACTTTAATATTACTACCGATTTGGGCCCGGCTTCTCAGGATGTCGAACTGATTATTTCCGTTGAAGGCGTTCAGCAGAAGTCTTAATAACGACGCCCGGCAGGCTTTCACACTGCCGGGCATCAGCCTTATTCAGGGTCGGGAATACCCAGTTTGGTGTTCAGACGGCCACGGGATTTATTAAAAATCTTGTTACCGTTTTCCCGTCCTGCACGACGACGGCGCTGTTCCTCTTCCGGCAGCATACTCTCTTCACTGCACAGTTCGCTGCAGCATCCGTTAAATTTCTCGGCGCAGGCCGGACACTGAATAAACAGCAAATGACATCCGTCATTTTTGCAGTTGGTATGGGTATCACACGGCGTACCGCACTGGTGACAGTGGGCAATCACATCCTCTGAAATACGCTCGCCCATTCGTTCGTCAAAGACAAAGTTTTTACCGATAAAACGCACCGGTAAACCCTGCTCACGGGCACGGCGGGCGTACTCAATAATGCCGCCTTCAATGTGCCAGACCTTATTAAACCCGTTGTGCTTCATCCAGGCACTGGCCTTCTCACAGCGGATCCCGCCGGTGCAGTACATCACGATTTTTTTATCTTTATGTTCCTGCATCATCTCAACCGCTTTTGGCAGTTGCTCGCGGAAGGTATCAGCCGGAATTTCCATCGCGTTTTCGAAATGCCCCACTTCATACTCATAGTGGTTACGCATATCGATGAACACCGCATCCGGATCGTCCAGCATCGCATTCACTTCCGCCGCTTTCAGGTATTCCCCAACATCAGCGGCGTTAAACGCCGGATCGTCAATACCGTCCGCGACAATGCGTTCACGCACTTTCATGCGCAGTACCCAGAATGATTTACCGTCATCATCCAGGGCAATGTTCAGGCGTACACCGTTGAGAGCCGGATCGAACCCGTAAAGCAGGTCGCGGAAGGCGTTTACTTTGCTTTCCGGTACGCTGATCTGAGCATTGATGCCTTCACGGGCAAGATAGACGCGCCCGAAAACATTCAGCGTCGTGAAGGCCTGATAAAGCGCATCGCGGGTCGCTTGTGGATCGTTGATGGTGAAGTATTTGTAGAATGAGATTGTCGTGCGCGGTTCGGTTTCAGCCAACATACGCGCCTTTAACATCTCATTCGAAACGCGGTTGTGTAACACTGGCATGGTGTACAAGTCCTGCAATCGTTAGAGAGAATGAAAAATCGGTCGGCATCATATAGCAAACAATGACAATTTACATCCACACAATTTACGCTACATTTCACACACCCTAGTTAGTCAGACTTAACAATTGCTGCATTCGTACACGTTTCGAAGACAGACATTTTGGCTACGCCTCAAAAAATGAGACAATAGCTAAACAGGACGTTAGAACACAGGAAAGACATGACCCAGTTACCGAAATTTACTGTCGCCCTTTTGCATCCCCGCTATTGGTTGACCTGGCTTGGCATTGGTTTTTTATGGCTGATGGTCCAACTCCCTTACCCTGTGATTTTCCGTGTGGGCAAATGTGTGGGCCGTATTGGTCAAAAATTCATGAAACGCCGCGCCAGGATTGCCTACCGCAACCTTGAGCTGTGCTTCCCGCAGATGAGCGAGGCGGAACGTCATGAGATGGTTACCAGGAATTTCGAATCCGTTGGCATGGGGCTGATGGAAACCGGTATGGCGTGGTTCTGGCCAGACAAACGGATGGCCCGCTGGAGTGAAGTCACTGGGACGGGTATGGAGCCTGTGCATACGCTTCAGGCCAATAAGACAGGCGTACTGCTGATTGGCGTGCATTTTCTGACGCTGGAGATCGGTGCGCGTATGTTTGGCATGCAGGCACCCGGTATTGGTGTTTATCGCCCTAACGATAACCCGGTGATCGATTTAATCCAGACCAACGGCCGTATGCGCTCCAACAAAAGTATGATCGACCGTAAAGACCTGAAGGGGATGATCCGCGCGCTGAAATCAGGTGAAGTGATCTGGTATGCCCCTGACCACGATTATGGCCCACAATCCAGCGTATTTGTCCCGTTCTTCGCCGTTGAAGAGGCGGCCACAACCACCGGTACCTGGATGCTGGCGAAAATGTCCAAAGCCGCAATCGTCCCGTTTGTCCCGCGTCGCAAGCCGGATGGCTCAGGCTACGAGTTAATGATGCTCGAGCCGGAACTCGCGCCGCCGCTGGACGATGCGGAAACGACCGCTCGCTGGATGAACAGAGTGGTTGAGAAATGCATCATGCTCGCGCCGGAGCAGTATATGTGGCTCCATCGTCGCTTCAAAACGCGGCCAGAGGGTATGCCGTCGCGCTATTAATTTTCCGTGCGGCCATCAGGGCCGCACGCTCATTTAGCTTTAAAAGCGCCTCCGCATTGCAGCGATCATAACCCAGGCGCATACTTAGCAGGCTTATTACTTCAGGCCTATGGTGCTCTGCACCTCATTATGCGGATTGTTATGTCACCCTCAGATGCCCCCATAAACTGGAAGCGTAACCTCACGGTTGCGTGGCTTGGCTGTTTTCTCACCGGTGCGGCGTTTAGCCTGGTGATGCCCTTCCTGCCGCTTTACGTTGAACAACTTGGCGTCACCGGTCACAGTGCGCTCAATATGTGGTCTGGCCTGGTCTTCAGTATCACCTTTCTCTTTTCCGCGATTGCTTCGCCTTTCTGGGGTGGCCTTGCCGATCGCAAAGGACGAAAGATCATGCTGCTGCGTTCGGCACTGGGGATGGCCATCATCATGGCGCTGATGGGCCTTGCGCAGAACGTCTGGCAATTTCTGATTTTGCGCGCGTTACTGGGTCTGCTGGGGGGCTTTATTCCCAACGCAAATGCGCTCATCGCCACCCAAATTCCGCGACACAAAAGCGGCTGGGCGCTCGGAACGCTCTCCACCGGTGGCGTGAGCGGCGCATTGCTGGGACCGCTGGCAGGCGGACTGCTGGCGGATAACTACGGCCTGCGTCCGGTCTTTTTCATTACTGCCAGCGTCCTATTTCTCTGCTTTATCGTCACGCTGCTCTGTATCCGTGAACGTTTCACCCCGGTTCCCCGAAAAGAGATGCTCCACGCACGGGATGTGCTAACCTCGCTTAAAAATCCCAGGCTGGTGCTAAGCCTGTTCGTCACGACCCTGATTATTCAGGTAGCAACCGGGTCGATTGCCCCTATTCTGACGCTCTACGTTCGCGATCTGGCCGGTGACGTCAGTAATATTGCGTTTATCAGCGGGCTTATCGCGTCGGTGCCCGGCGTGGCGGCGCTGCTCAGCGCCCCGAGGCTGGGAAAACTGGGGGACCGCGTGGGCCCGGAAAAAATCCTGATATGCGCCCTGGTGATTTCCGTTCTGCTCCTCATTCCGATGTCGATGGTACAAGCACCATGGCAGCTTGGCCTGCTGCGCTTCTTACTGGGAGCGGCAGACGGCGCGTTACTGCCTGCGGTTCAGACCCTGCTGGTTTACAACTCAACGAACCAGATAGCCGGCCGCATTTTTAGCTATAACCAGTCATTTCGCGATATCGGCAACGTCACCGGACCGCTGGTCGGTGCCGGGATTTCCGCCAGTTTTGGTTTCCGCGCCGTGTTTATCGTCACCGCGGGCGTGGTGCTGTTCAATGCGATTTATTCGTGGTTCAGTTTATCGAGGGCTTTACGACCGGTCGTTAATAAGACGAACGCGTGACAGCTTATTTTTGCATTCATACTTGCAGAACCCGATATTCAGCTATTCTTTCCCTGAAACCTTCAGGAAAACAGGGAGACACCAATGACCATGTACGCCACACTGGAAGAAGCTATTGATGCCGCTCGTGAAGAGTTCCTCGCCGATAATCCCGGCGTTGAGGAAGAAAATGCTGACGTGCAACAACTTAATATCCAGAAATACGTTCTGCAGGACGGGGATATTATGTGGCAGGCCGAATTCTTTGCTGATGATGGCGAGGAAGGAGAATGTTTGCCGGTCCTGAGCGGAGAAGGTGCGCAGGCCGTCTTTGATGGCGACTATGACGAAATCGAACTACGGCAGGAATGGCTTGAAGAAAACACCCTGCACGAGTGGGATGAGGGCGAATTTCAGCTCGAGCCGCCGCTGGATACGGAAGAAGGACAGACCGCAGCCGATGAGTGGGATGAGCGTTAATTTCCCCTATTCATAAGGGCCGTGCTGAGCGTCGATCGGCAGCAATAGCGTATCGAATACCAGTGAAAACGGTAAATCGAGCACGGTGAGATAGCGCCACGCTGAGTCACGTACATCCCATTTTACCCCGGGGTAGTACTGATTACCGTGGCCTTGCCCTGGAATGGTGCGGCTGATGATGCTGCCACAGCCGCTGAGTAAACACGCCATCATCACGGCGAGGATTATTTTCATCAATGACCTCTAAAAAAATACCGGCTTTTCAGCCGGTATTTTTATTTGCCGGGTAGCATAACGCCGCCGGGCACAGAAGGCTTACTTCGCCTTCAGCGCGAGTGGATTAATTTTAATCTCTTTATAGTGGCTGACCCACGAAGAGTATTTTTCCGGCGCAGACCACACACGGTAGTGAAGGCGTGCCATCGTAACCGGATCGCTCAACAGCACCAGACGACGGTCGCGGTTGAGTTTTTCCGGCGTATCGTTCAGCGCCTGCTCAACGTGACGATCGCGGGCAATCTCCAGTACCTGGCTTGCACGGTGACGCGCTGTCGCCATGGCCGTCGCCAGAGCGTTAAATGACGGGTTAAACACCGCGTGCATAAAACCATCTTCCAGCGAGCGTTTGCGGTTCTGCTCCAGATACGTGTCGGTATCCACCAGCACCTGTGGCGGCGAATACTCTTCCGGGATCAGGAACAGTTTCCAGCGTTTGGTACGCAGCCCCACCGTTGAACGGCTCGAAATCACTGACACAAACGGTGACAGGATCAGCGAGAAGACAATCGGCGCCAGCCAGAACAGGAAGCGCAGATCCAGCCAGGCCATACCTGCCGCCCATACCAGACCCAGCAGCAGCTGCGAGCCATGACGCATGAAGGCTTCCCCCCACGGCGTGGAGTCATCATCACGCTGCGGTGAATTCCAGACCACTTCCCAGCCGAGGAACGCGCTGACCACAAACACGGTATGGAACAGCATACGCACCGGCGCCAGCAGCACCGAGAACAGCACTTCCAGCAGAAGCGAGAGCGTCACGCGGCAGAAACCACCGTACTCTTTCGAGCCTTTGCACCAGATCAGAATGATACTGAGCAGCTTAGGCAGGAACAGCAGTACCATGGTGGAGGCAAACAGCGCAATCGCCAGCTCCGGACGCCACTGCGGCCACACCGGGAACAACTGGCGCGGTTGCAGGAAGTATTGCGGTTCCGTCAGAGCATGCACCACCTGTAGCGCAGTAGAGAGCGCAAGGAACATAAACCACAGCGGTGCGGAGAGATAAGACATTACGCCAGTCAGGAACACAGCACGGTGAACCGGGTGCATCCCTTTTACGAGGAACAGGCGGAAGTTCATCAGGTTACCGTGACACCAGCGGCGGTCACGCTTGAGCTCATCCAGCAGGTTCGGCGGCAGCTCTTCGTAAGATCCCGGCAGGTCGTAGGCAATCCAGACGCCCCAGCCAGCACGACGCATCAACGCCGCTTCCACGAAGTCGTGCGACAGAATAGACCCCGCAAACGAACCTTCACCCGGCAGCGGAGCCAGCGCACAGTGCTCAATGAAAGGCTTCACACGGATAATGGCGTTGTGACCCCAGTAGTGAGACTCACCCAGTTGCCAGAAGTGCAGACCGGCAGTAAAGAGCGGCCCATAGACGCGGGTTGCAAACTGCTGGCAGCGCGCATAAAGCGTGTCCATACCGGACGCTTTTGGCGAAGACTGGATGATCCCCGCGTTCGGGTTGGCTTCCATCAGACGCACCAGACCGCTCAGGCAGTCGCCGCTCATTACGGAGTCAGCATCGAGCACCACCATGTAACTGTACTGATTCCCCCAGCGACGGCAGAAGTCATCGATGTTTCCGCTTTTACGCTTCACGCGACGACGACGACGGCGGTAGAAGATCTGGCCTTCACCCTGCACTTCCGCGATCAGTTCCATCCAGGCTTTTTGCTCGGCAACGCAAATGTCCGGGTTGTAGCTGTCACTCAGAATATAGACGTCAAAATGCGCCGCGTTACCGGTTGCCTTTACGGACTCCCAGGTCGCACGCAGACCCGCAAATACGCGGTCAACGTCTTCGTTACAGATAGGCATGATCAGCGCCGTACGGTGCTCAGGATTAAGGGGTTCATCCCCGACCGTTGAGGCTGAAATGCTGTATTTGTCCCGCCCCATCAGCAGCTGCAGGAAGCCCATCAGCGCGGTCCAGAAACCGGCTGACACCCAGCAGAAGAGAACGGCAAACAGCAGAAGAATGCCGCTCTGCAGGATATACGGCAGCAGCTGCATGAAGGAGACCCAGATATCCTGGCCCATCATGTCTGCAGGGTTGATAAGCGCCCAGCCCTGGTAAGGCAGAATGGTTTTCATGTACCAGGTAGCGACCACGGTCTGCGCCAGCGTCAGTAACAGCAGAATGTAGCGACGAATGGTCCCCACGGTACGCCATTTCTGTTCGGAGGCCTGCTCTTCTTTCGTCAGGCGCGACAGATAGCGCGGCGTAACATCACGCCCACGCAGGCGATCCCAGAAGCGTCCAACCGGGTTGGTGCGCCACGGGTCAGGGAACATTGAAGAACGCGTGGCTTTCGGCATTGCCTGAAGCTGATCGCGTCCTTCGTCGTCTTTAATCAACTGCCCTTCTGCCAGCGAGTCTGGCCATGCCTGCGCCAGACGCGCCTTTACTGACCCCAGCGGCGTATCATCGTCACGGGAAAACGGACGGTGTTCGCCATCCAGCGCGGTATGCACCGCGCGGATGTCGCTTTTAGGCAGCGCCGCTTTTTCAATGTCCGTCAGCGGCATGGCATCAATATATTCAGATGTATTATTCATTGGCAGGTAGCTGATAGCTCCAGGTTTCACTCAGCGGCAGATCGTTACTGACCAGCGCAGCACGCATTTCAGTGGTCTGTTTCGGATCTTTCACTTTCACGCGCAGCGTCAGACGCCAGCCTTTCGTTACCGGGTTATAGCGTACGGTGTTCTCAACGATTTCACCGTTATCACCGATGCTGGCCTGAGCCGCAACGGCAGTATCCGGGGACAGTTTTTTCATATCCTGGCCCGCGAAGTCCACAACAAAGGCCACGGTGCCATCAGGCTGACGGATCAGGTTAGACTGCTTCACATCCCCCGTAGAACGGCGAGTCTGCATGACGTACGCGTTATCCGGCGCATGCAGTTTGTCTTCGTCGCGGCTAAAGGTAATGGTGTATTTGAAGTTCATCTCTTTACCGGCTTCCGGCAGCTGATCCGGCGTCCAGTAAGCAACGATGTTATCGTTGGTTTCGTCATTGGTTGGAATTTCAACCAGCTCAACCTTACCTTTACCCCAGTCACCTTTCGGCGTGACCCAGGCGCTTGGGCGCAGGTCATAGCGGTCATCCAGATCTTCAAATCGGGAGAACTGACGGCCACGCTGCAGGAGGCCGAAACCTTGCGGGTTTTCCATCGCAAAACTGCTAACAGCCAGATGTTTCGGGTTATTCAGCGGACGCCAGATCCACTCACCATTACCTGCATGAATAGAAAGACCGTTGGAATCGTGCAGTTCCGGGCGGAAGTTCGTCGCCGGTGACGGCTGATTCGGCCCAAACAGGAACATACTGGTCAGCGGTGCAACGCCCAGTTTGCCGACTTTATCGCGCAGGTAAACTTTGGACTGCACGTCAACGACCGTGTCACGGCCAGGCATAATCACAAAGCGATAAGCACCGGTCGCACGCGGGGAATCCAGCAGTGCATAAATAGTCAGGCGTTTGTCGGTTGGTTTTGGACGTTCAATCCAGAACTCGCGGAAACGCGGGAACTCTTCACCTGATGGCAGCGCGGTATCAATGGCGAGGCCACGCGCA
Organism: Enterobacter sp. V89_11; assembly: GCF_029967775.1. Classification (NCBI taxonomy): domain Bacteria; kingdom Pseudomonadati; phylum Pseudomonadota; class Gammaproteobacteria; order Enterobacterales; family Enterobacteriaceae; genus Enterobacter; species Enterobacter sp. V89_11. Next base: position 101,765 of record NZ_JASCAN010000011.1, read on the forward strand.
GAAAGCCCGTACACCTGCCCTGCCCCGATCACGCGGAAGTAGCTGGCACCGAGCATGCTGACGATTTCGTCGTTTTTATCTTTGCTGTTGATCGGGTAAAGCACCTTGAAGCCAGCGAAGCCCAGGTCTTTAACCGTATCTTTATCGTGCTGAACATTGCCAAAATTGAAGTAATCCGGGCTGTACTTGATTTTACGTACCGCGGTCGCCGTCACTTCATTAATGGCAACAGGCGTGTCGAAGTACATTCCCTGATGATAAAACTCAAGCTTGAACGGGGTTTTAATGTTGTTCCAGTACGCTTTGTCATGGTTGAACTGGATCTGCTGATAGTCCGCATACTTCATGTCGCGGAAAACGGAGGGCAAGTTACTTTTTGGCGCTTCGTAGCTCTTGCCTGCCATCGATTTTGCCTGTTTTGCGACATCGTCGATGTTAAAGGCCAGTGCCGATGAGGTATACAGAGATAACACCACTGCAGCACCCAACCAACGCATTTTCATCATCTGTGGTTTATGTTTCATAATAAGTAAGCACTTCCCCCTTTGTGTGCTTATATCGATCCGATCCATTTTAATGGAAACTCAGGCAATCCGACAACATTATCACTGCTTTGTTCAGCTCGCTGGCTCATGGATTAAGCAAATGAAAGAACCCGCTTTTCACTTTGCGTGCTTATCCTGGAGACAGGGTGTCGGTCTTGGTGTAGGGTTGGCTTCGAATGTAACCATTATGAGTCTTAGGGATAAGGCGAAAAGTCTGAGAATGCACAAAGTTATATGAGCTCAACACCTGTAGAACGTGAATATTTCCTCGACTCGATCCGGGCATGGCTGATGCTGTTGGGGATCCCCTTTCACATTTCACTGATTTACTCCAGCCACACCTGGCATGTGAATAGCCAGATGCCCTCCTGGTGGCTCACGCTGTTTAATGACTTTATCCATGCCTTCCGTATGCAGGTGTTTTTTGTCATATCCGGCTATTTCTCCTACATGCTGTTCTTACGCTACCCGGTAAAACGCTGGTGGAAAGTGCGCGTGGAGCGTGTGGGCATTCCGATGTTGACTGCCATTCCCCTGCTGACGTTGCCGCAGTTTATTATGTTGCAGTACGTCAAAGGCAAGGCGGAGAACTGGCCAAATCTGACGCTGTATGAAAAGTACAATACCCTGGTCTGGGAACTGGTGTCTCACCTGTGGTTCCTGCTGGTCCTGGTGGTGCTCACCACGGTCAGCCTGGTCATTTTCAGCCGCCTGCGCCATCGCCTGAGTACCCAGGCCGATACCTTCTTCGCCAATATTACGCTGGGTAAACTGTCTCTGCTCTTTTTGCTGCTGGGTATCGCCTATGCGGCCGTGAGACGCACGCTGTTTATCGTGTATCCGCCGATACTGAGTGACGGACTGTTCAATTTCGTCGTGATGCAGTCGCTGTTTTACATCCCCTTCTTTTTAGCCGGTGCGCTGGCATTTATTCATCCCAAGCTTAAATCGCTGTTTACCACCCCGTCGCCATGGTGCGCTCTGGGTGCCGCTATCGCGTTTGCGGCCTATCTGTTAAATCAGCGCTATGGCAGCGGCGATGGCTGGATGTATGAAACAGAAAGCGTGATCACCATGCTGCTGGGCCTGTGGATGGTGAATGTGGTCTTCGCGCTGGGACACCGCTTGCTGAACTTTAAGTCCAGCCGCGTGACCTACTTCGTCAATGCTTCACTGTTTATTTACCTGGTGCACCACCCGCTGACGCTGTTCTTCGGCGCTTATATCACGCCACATATTGCATCCAACACGCTGGGTTTCTTTACCGGACTGGTCTTTGTGATTGGGATTGCCATCGTGCTCTATGAAATCCATCTGCGGATCCCGCTCCTGCGTTTCCTCTTTTCAGGAAAACCGCAGGCTAAAGCCTCATAAACAAACGCGGCGCACTCAGTGCGCCGCGTTTGTTTTAGCTCTCTACGTCCTGTCCACGCTGCGTGAGAAGCCGCTGATAAAGGTGCGTGGTTTCTTCGTCGAAACAGACAAAAATCACCTTCTCAGGCATCGGCTTGAGGGAGAGGTATCGGTAAACGGTCTCTACCGCGATCGTGGCAGCGGCAGGTTTTGGATATCCGTATACCCCAGTGCTGATAGCCGGAAAAGCCATCGTCTTATAGCCGTTATCCGCGGCCAGGCGCAGGCAGTTGCGGTACGCCTCCTCCAGAATACTCGCCTCATGCCGATCGCCGCCATGCCATACAGGCCCCACAGCGTGAATCACCGCTTTGGCAGGAAGATCTCCCGCGAGGGTAATCACCGCGTGACCCGGAGGACATTCACCCTGCTGCTGACGCACAGCTTTACAGGCCTCAAGGAGCTGCGGTCCTGCAGCCCGGTGGATTGCGCCGTCAACACCGCCCCCGCCCATCAGTGATGGATTGGCCGCATTAACGATCACGTCGACGTGCATCGTCGTAATATCGCCATGAATGACTTCAATTTGCGGTTTCATACGTACCCTCTGCTACCCGCCTTTTTCTTAAGTGTATCGCAGAGGAGGTATGGATAAAAAACTATCGGGGAAAAACCTCTTCCGCCGGGGAGCGGAAGAGCGAGAATTAACGATACTGAATTTGAACAACCGCGAGCGTTTTTTCGGGATTAAGGTACTTCATGCTGAGAGTTGCGAGGCTGGAATCGTTGACCTGACCGTTAAGTACATCTTCATAGCTGACTCTGCGCGTTTGCATCCGATTATTATCCGGGCATGTCATTGCAAACGCGTCATGATGCGGTGTGACCACGCAGGGGTCTGCGACAATAGCGCCGCGAAAATGAATCACACCACCGTCGACAATCGTGGCTGAAAAAGCGGGAGTAATAAATGCAGAGAGGATCAAACCTAAACCATAAACCCGTCGGGCTAAATATTTGGTCACTATATGTACTCCTCAATGAAAGTCGTCCTTGAGGGGTAAACGCGCTCCGCTAGGGCAAACGAAGCATCACGTTATGGAACAGCACTGCACAGTTCCTGATAACAGCATAGCTCAACCGCGCACGCCCGCCATATCCACAACGTCTTGATTTCATAATCATTAGAGCGCACTTCCCGCCGGGGACCATTGCTGTGATAAATGAAGCGATTTCCCGTCAGAGACAGTGACAGTAATGTTCACCTTGTCTCCGGAATCTATATTTAAACTCAGCCGCATTAAATCAATCGTCTGATTAGCGGGAATAAAAAGTGTGTTTTGTTGCCGTGAAGAACTTTGTCCCCCCTGTCCCTGTCGCAAAGAGACAATCTGCACCTGACATTCACACGGTTCCGTCAGAATAACCTGCGGAATAATGGTGGTCATATTTCCCTGTTGCGACGTTTTAAACGTGATCTGACTGGAAAGCGCCGCGAGGAGAATTAAGGTATTCATGATGAACTCCCGAAAAAAACAGGGCAAATGCCCTGTTTTTTGTAGCACAGACTGGAAATTAATACTGATGTGCAGTCGCGTGGTTGCCAAAACCAACCTGCTGAACAGTCACAGTGGATCCGGATGCGGTTTGATCAACAGCAGCACCGTTGCCACCACCGTACTGGCTAACGTTCATCACCGAGTGGTTACCATTCCACTGGTCAAGCGTTGCGCTGTTACCGAAACCATTCTGAGTCAGACTAATTGAGCTGTCATCAGAGCCCTGGCCAACGTCAGCACCGTTACCGCCGCCACTCTGATTAATGGTCAGTGTGGAATTTCTCGCACTGGTTTGCAAAGCGAGAGCCGAGTTACCGCCACCGTACTGGTAAATGCTCAGCGTTGAATTTGGACCACTGTCATGACCACCGTGGCCATGCCCGTTACCCCAACCGCCTTGATTAATACTACCGGCCATAGCACTACCAGAAACTACGATTGCTGCAATTGCTGCCACTTTGATAAATTTCATGGTAAACCCCCATCGGATTGATTAAAGTCGCCGCTAAATAACTAACGCTGAATAACGCGAATCGCCATTTGCGACTGTCTCTGCACTACAACTGCGGTTTTCTGCGTACCGTACTGCGTAATATTTGCTCTATTACCCGACCCTTTTTGGATAATTTTCGCACTATTACCATATCCATCTTGCGTAATACCTGCATCATTCGCGCTACCGCTCTGATCGATCCAGGCAATATTATAAGTCCCTGATTGATCAACTCTCGCTCTGTTGCCTGCTCCATCCTGAGAAACAATGGACAATAATTTTGATCCGTCCTGGCGAACCTGAGCATCATTTAACATGCCCTGCTGACCAATAATGGCTGCCTGATTTAATGATGAACGACTTAATTCATTAACCGTGAAGTTATATTCAGCGTTAGCCAAATCTGAATCAGCCGCGATTACAAATCCAGGCGCACCCAGTAATGTAAACATCATAAATAACGATGTATTTTTCATGTTGTCACCCTGGACCTGGCTATTTGATAACGCCATAACCTTGTTACTGTGACTTCGTGTTAGAACGACTCGTAATTTGTTAACGCGTCGTTACGGTGATGAGTATGTCTGCCGAAACATTTTAAATATCTCACCCGCGTGGCTTATTTTTATTTATCACGTCACCTCAAAGTAGTAATTCCATGCAAAAAAACGTTATAGACCGGGGTTCTTATTTTTCTATTAAGCCTTTCTTAATAATCGATTGTGCAGCGGGACGAGAGGGGTAAAGCCCCCATGCAACGGACGCTAAACGAAACGCCAGGAGGACATTTTACACAACACGTGACACGAGACCTGTTTTCTTAAGACGCAGCATCGTTCATTCCAGGACTTAGAAAATCTCTGTCACTCATACCTCTTTACGGGAAGAAATAAATAATTAATATTAATAAAAATCAAACAATTATAAATATTTGTATGATTTTTAAAATCTGTGCAGGGTTATTTACATGTACAACTTTCTTATCATTCCACAACATTTAAAAGAGTCCATTTTCACAAATTAATATTGATTTTTACATCCTGTTACACGTTTAACACTTGCTTTAAAGTTAGTAATAGCTAGATTGAAATCAGATGTACGAAATTTGTTTTATATTTACCTCCTGCTGGAGGTTATGGTTTTTTTCTTCACACAGCAGTGCAACATCTGTCAGTACTTCTGGGGTCCTCTTTTTTATCTGGAGGACCGCTGTCAGGTGTCATAAAAAAGTGGGGTTTCATCATGTATAATGAAGTCCAAAGTTTACATGGTCATACGTTACTGTTGATCACAAAACCTTCGTTGCAAGCGACCGCTTTATTACAACATTTAAAGCAATCGCTGTCTCTGCACGGGAAATTACATAATATTCAACGTTCTTTTGATGATATTGCACCTGGCAGTATCATTCTGATTGATATGATGGAAGCGGATAAAAAGCTTATCCATTACTGGCAAGATAATTTAAGCAGGAAAAACAATAATATCCGCGTGTTATTATTGAATACCCCTGATGAGTATCCCTTCAGAGATATTGAAAGCTGGCCGCATATCAATGGTGTGTTCTATATCACGGAAGAAGAAGATCGGCTGGTCGAAGGTCTGCAGGGTATATTGCGTGGCGAGTGTTATTTTTCGCAAAAACTTGCCAGCTACCTCATCACGCACTCCGGAAATTACCGCTATAACAGTTCAGAGTCAGCGCTGCTAACGCACCGTGAGAAAGAGATCCTGAACAAATTGCGCATTGGTGCTTCAAATATTGAAATCGCCCGTTCGTTATTTATCAGCGAAAATACGGTAAAGACGCACCTTTATAATCTTTTCAAGAAGATAGCTGTTAAGAACCGAACTCAGGCTGTTTCATGGGCAAACGATAACCTCAGGCGTTAATCAAATGAAACGCACGTTGAGTTGGATCGCCGCAGCGAGTTTCATGCTCGCTGCCGGGAACGTACGGGCCGTCGAGGTCGAAGTTCCCGGATTGTTAACAGACCACACTGTCTCCTCGGTCGGGCACAATTTTTATCGTGCATTCAGTGACAAATGGGACAGTACATTTACTGGAAATATAACAATCAACGAGCGGCCCAGTGCACGATGGGGAAGTTGGATAACAATAACGGCTAATCAGGACGTTATTTATCAAACATTTTTATTCCCCACGAAAATAGACTTCGATAAAAACGTAGCCTTAGCACTGGCTCAATCAGAAGATGCTATTAATCGCCTGCAAATTGATAAAGCGCTATTAAGCACCAGCGATTTAGCAAAAGACGAATTCTAGCGAACCTATATCCGGAGGCTGTCATGCGTATTGCATATGCAGTTGTTTCGATAATGCTAATAACCCCTATAAGCTGGGCCGGAAATATGACGTTCCAGTTCCGTAACCCTAACTTTGGCGGTAATCCCAATAATGGGGCGTTTCTGTTGAACGAAGCCCAGGCGCAAAACTCCTATAAGGATCCCAGCTTTAAGGATTTTAGCGTCGATACCCCATCGGCACTGGACAACTTCACGCAGGCTATCCAGTCGCAGATTTTGGGAGGGTTGCTGACCAACATTAATACCGGCAAACCCGGCCGAATGGTGACCAACGACTTCATTGTCGACATCGCCAACAAGGACGGACAACTCCAGTTGAACGTTACCGATCGAAAAACCGGGAAAACCTCCACCATTCAGGTTTCCGGTCTACAAAGTGATTCAACGAACTTTTAAACAACAACGAAATAAGGACAACGATCATGCAGCGCTTCCTGATATTTGTTGCAGTGTGCTTATTGAGCGGTTGTTTAACTGCTCCACCTAAAGAAGCTGCAAAACCAACATTAATGCCTCGGGCTCAAAGCTATCGTGATTTAACACATTTACCTGCGCCGACCGGTAAAATATTTGTCTCGGTTTACAACATTCAGGATGAAACGGGACAATTTAAACCTTATCCGGCAAGTAACTTCTCTACGGCAGTGCCACAGAGCGCCACCGCCATGCTGGTGACCGCCCTGAAGGATTCGCACTGGTTTATTCCTCTGGAACGTCAGGGTCTCCAGAACCTGTTAAATGAACGGAAAATTATTCGCGCTGCGCAGGAAAATGGCACCGTCGCGAATAATAACCGCATGCCGCTGGAATCACTGGCCGCGGCGAACGTCATGATCGAGGGATCGATTATTGGTTATGAAAGCAACGTTAAATCGGGTGGTGTGGGCGCGCGTTACTTTGGTATCGGTGCTGATACGCAATATCAGCTCGACCAAATCGCCGTAAACCTGCGTGTGGTCAACGTCAGCACGGGCGAAGTGCTCTCTTCGGTAACGACCAGCAAAACCATTCTTTCTTATGAAGTGCAGGCCGGGGTTTTCCGCTTCATCGATTACCAGCGTTTGCTGGAGGGTGAAATCGGGTATACCTCTAACGAACCGGTCATGATGTGTCTGATGTCAGCCATAGAAACCGGGGTAATCTTCCTGATTAATGATGGTATCGATCGTGGATTGTGGGACCTGCAGAACAAAGCAGAGGCGCAAAACCCGATACTGGTTAAATACCGCGATATGTCGGTGCCTCCGGAATCCTGACAGGAAGCGCATAAAAAAGGCGAGATCATCATCTCGCCTTTTTTTATTCGCTTACCGCACTGATGTTTTGCGCTTTATCCCGTCTGGCGGCCAGCCAGAGGCCGCTGTTCTTCATAGCATAGCCAAACACCAACCCCAGCATTAGCGAGGGAAGCACCAGCGCCCAGTCCCCCTGCCCTGCAAACGTCGCGCATGCGCCCATAAAGGTACCGGGTACAAACGACAGCAGCATATGCTTTGCCTGGATACACATCAAAAACGCGACTACGCCGGTCATGATATAGCCCAGCATCTCCAGATGCGGGGCCAGCGCGCTGCCCTTCATAATCACGAGTGCCCAGATAACACCGCTCATCAGGGTACAGCCAGAGATAAAAAGCCCTTTTACGCCGCCCTGCGGGCAGGCAAAGTAGGCCGTACAGCCCAGAAACCCGGCCCAGCTGAGCAACCCGAGAGAGACCGCCACCCATCCCCATAGTCCGGAAAGAATGCCTGTCGTGAATGCGATACACAGTAATATGTTCATGGCGCGCATCTTAGCAGAAGCGCGCCATGGAAATGAGATCAGATGCACATTACGTGCAAGATGAAATGTATGGTTGCAGAATTTATGTGACCTAAATCACTCTTCATCCTCTTCTTCCAGCTCATCCCACATTGCCGCGATGGCGTCGCGGGTCAGCGGAGCCAGCGTTCTCCAGAACGGTGAGGTCGCATGTGCTTCAACTTTGCCGAGGAAAGTACCACACCACGGCAGCAGATACGCTTCGAAGAGCGTTTCGATAGCCTCGTTCTCATCATCAGCGGCGTGATCTTCAATCCAGGACGCAGCCAGCAACAGCGTTCCGATATGGTCCGCAGGGGTATCCGTCAGCGGCATTCCGCGTTCAGAGAGAAAGGCGCGCACTTCCGCTTCCGTCGCCCCTTCCTGCCAGGCTGAACGGTACGGCGAAACGCGGCATTCGTCGCCAATAAACAGTGCGTTGTAATCCGTTGAAATCTGCTGCATATCGCAACTTTTTTGCAGACGCTCCAGCAACTCATCCTGTTCCAGTGGCCAGTTTTGCGCCAGTTTCCCTTCACGAATCAGGGTAAAGAGTGGAACCAGCAGCGGGTCTTGCGGCTGACGATAGAACAGCGTACCCAGCACGCGGCAAAGGATGGAAAACTCATTCATTTTTTTATTCCATTACACAATTAAAGATCGGCAAATTCATCAATCGGATCCATTCCGCGTGACTCGAGGAAATCAAGCATGCGGCGTGGGGTAACGTTAAGGATCCTGTCTTCCGGGAAATCCACGTCATTCAGTATTTTCAGGCATTCACTAAAATCACCCAGCGTAAACGCGGTATGGGAATCGGAACCCAGCGCCACCATGCCGCCGGCATCCCGTACTGCAGCTGCCACGGCGCGACAGTTTGCTTCACTGCCCTTGCGCGAGTGAACAAAAGAAGAGTTATTGATCTCCAGCGCCACGCGGTGTTTCGCTGCCGCCTGGGCAACAGCCTCGATATCAATCGGGTATTTAGGATTACCCGGATGAGAAATAATGTGCACGTTGCCGCTGGCTATAGCAGCAATCATCGCTCGGGTGTTCGTCTCTTTATCCTGCGGCGCGAAAACCGGCTCGTGGAAACCGGCAAGGATCAGATCCAGAGAGGTCAGCATCGGTCCGGTACAGTCGATTTCACCGTCTGTATTTTTAATGTTTGCCTCGATACCGCGCAGTATCCCAATACCGTCCACCAGACGTGGCCAGATCCGCATATTCACAAAATGCCAGTAGTGCGGCGCATCTGCCATGTCCGGGCCGTGATCGGTAATCGCAAAAAGCGTAATGCCCTTGCGTTTCGCTTGCGCGATATAATCATGGAGGTTGCTATACGCGTGGGTACTGGCGACGGTGTGCATATGCAGGTCAACGGGATACATCTTTCTCTCCTCTGCGGTTTTTCCAAAGGATAGCAGTTATCTGCAGCGAATATTAGCAAAAACCCGGCTAACGCCGGGTTTCACTCAGTAGCCGCGCTGTCTGTCGACCTGTCCGGTTACCGGATGGCCCTGCTCCATCTCACTGATGGTGTGGGTAATATAGGCCACAGCTTCCGCCGGACGCGTGACCGCTGCAATGTGCGGCGTCATCGCCACACGCGGATGTGCCCACAGCGGGCTTTCGGCCGGTAACGGCTCGCGGCTGTACACATCCAGCATCGCCCCTTTCAGTTTTCCGCTGTTCAGCGCCTGCAGCAGATCGGACTCAACAAGGTGTACCCCGCGCGCCAGGTTCATTACGTAACTCTGGTCAGCCAGTTGATTAAGCAGTGCACCATTAATAATCCCCACCGTTTCGGCCGTATTTGGCAGCAGGTTGATGAGCACGCGCGTACCGTTCAGGAACGCAGGAAGCTCATCAGCGCCGGCAAAACTTTCTACGCCCGGATAATCCTTGCGGCTACGGCTCCAGCTGCGCAGTGGGAAGCCCCACGGGGCAAGTGCTTCAGCGACTTTTGAGCCGAGCACGCCAGCCCCGAGGATACCAATGGTAAAATCTTCGCGCTGATAATCCGGCAGCGGCTCCCAGTGGGATTGCTGTTTTAGTGCCTGATAGTCGTCGAAGCGGCGGAACCAGTGCAGCACCTGGCTGACGGCATACTCCTGCATTTGCTGTCCCATGCCGGTATCTTCCAGACGGAAAAGAGGGATCTCTTCCGGCAGCATTTCAGGGTGTGCTTTCAGTTTGCTCAGAATCGAATCCACGCCGGCGCCCAGCGCAAAAACGGCCTTCAGTTTACGGCCCTGGAGCATTTCTACCGGCGGATGCCAGACCAGCGCGTAGTCAGCATGTTCGTTATCACCACGTTTCCACTCACGCACGCGCGCCCCGGGCAATGCCGCCGAAAGTGCCTTAATCCAGTAAGCAGTATCAAAAGTGGGGTGATAGAAGATTATATCCATAGTCATTCCTGCCTTTTATTGCGCTGTTTTGTGTTCATTTTCAACTGGATTGCCAGCATAACAAATTTTTCCCGCCACCGCGTTGTTGATAAAAAAGGCGCTTTCAGCACATTTAAAAGCCATGTTGACTGAAGTTTGTCTAAATGCACTGATTTACTGAAAAAGTGAGTTGACGCCAGTTCGGCTTTTCCTTACATTAGCGCCCGTCCCGGCAACAACGGGATGACAATATGGTGAGGTGTCCGAGTGGCTGAAGGAGCACGCCTGGAAAGTGTGTATA